>NZ_JBFRST010000047.1:0-83268 GCF_041473705.1 Vibrio sp. 10N.222.55.B11 | reverse complement strand
AACTATTGGGGGTCAGTTCAGATATTGGAGCTTTTTGTTTATGTGGGATATGTATATCTAATCCGCAAAATAGGTTTCACGCGGATCAGTTTCTTACGGTTTTTAATTCGGTACGCAGCTTGAAGATTCCCTTTGGTGCTTTGGTCAGTAAGATGCCGCAAAGTAGAGGAATCATCATTACAAGTGACTGTTCAGATAGAACCTCACCATTGATGTAGCAAGAGATCAGCAGCGCAACCACTGGGAAGATTAGGAAGCAGATAGACGCTTGGAAAGGTGTCGAAACCTGACCTAATTTAAAGTAAGCCACAATGCCGCCAACACTCGCCACAAAGCCTAGGTAAACCACAGCAGAGATTGAGTCCCAAGTGAAAGATTCAATATTCACGTTTTCACCTATAGCTGATACAGCAAATAAGAATAGAGCTGCAATTAAGCTTGGTACGGCGTTGTAGGTCAGTACTTCAATACCTTTGCAGTGCTTTTGAACCAGCACATACATCACTGCGTGAATCGCAACAGCAAGGCCTAAGCAAACCGTGCCAATTAGGTAGTCATCGCCACCCATCTGCATTTCATTACCAAGGATTAGACATAGGCTCACAACAGCAGCGATCAACCCGAATATCTGGTGCTTCGCTAGTCGTAGACCTAAGAATAAGCCAGACATCAACATCACAGCCACAGGCATGTTGGCGAAGATGATCGACGCTAAACCTGAAGAGATGTATTGCTCGCCATAGATCATCAACGTAAACGGAATCGCGAAATACATCAACGCAACAATAAGCAGCCATTGGCGCTTACCTTTAGGGAACAGCAGTGGTTGGTTGAAGACTTTCGCCAATACTGCAAGCAGAGGTGCTGCAAGTAAAAAGCGCAACGCAGTAGCAAAAATAGGTGGGATAGAATGCAATGCTACTTCCATAGCGAACCAAGTGGTTCCCCAAATTAAGCAAACAGAGACAAAAAGCAAAATAGTTAGCGACTTCGAATTCATGGTGACTACTCATTAATAATTATTTTAAATCATAGGCTTGTAGCGCCTTAATGACGTGGCACAGTATAGAAAGGTAGTCGGAGAAAAGTTTTGTCTTTTTATCTCTAATTTGAGTTTTTTGTGGAAATTAAATCTCTAGTATGATTATTTTATAGAAAATAAATTCGATTTAGATAGTTAAGGTAAAGTCATTGTTCTTTGTGAGGTTTAATTTAACTTAAGGAATGGTCAACTCAACGAGTATGGCTGTTGGGTTATTGCTGTTAGCGTAGCAACAAAAAACGCGCCCTTAATGAGGCGCGTTTTTGAGCAATACGTTTAAGAGGCTGCGTCTACTGCGTAACAGGCTTAACTTGTTTGGGTTGTCTTACCGCAAGGATAAGTTGTGGTAGCAGTGACATCACTATCATGCCGGTCATTAGTGAGTATTGTACTGCAGTGAATGATTCACCCATTAACACCATGCCTGTCACGATGCCAGCCACTGGGTTTGCGATTCCACCGAAGGTGAAATCAACCACCGACATACGTTGTAGCAACCACACATACATGCCGTAACCCAGCGCTGTGTTTAGGCCAATCACCCACACGAGTCCCATAGCATTACGAGTATCGAAATGAGTCACGGCATTAACATAAGGCTGCGGGTCGATGAATGCATGAACGCCAGACGCGACAGACAAAATCGTACCACCCAGAATCAACTGCCACGTTAATACCTTCCACCAGTGCATGCGGTTACCCAGTGACTTGGTAATGCTGCTGCCGATGACAATACACATTATTGCGGCGAACATTGCGCCTAAACCGATTGGGTTCAGAGCAATTTGGCTTGGGTTAAACAGTATCCACGCTAAGGTGATCAAGCCAATACCCGAAAGGGCCTGAATCAGATGCGGGCGCTGTTTTTTCACTACCCAGTGGAAGATCATCGCGAACACTGGCACAGAGATCATACCCACGCCAGAGATTGCCGAAGGCAGCGTTAGCGCCATCACGAAGATCAAGCCAAAGAAGGTCGCGATATTGATAAGGCCCAGTGTGAAAATGATTTGCCACTCGCCTTTTTTAGGCAGTGTTGGTTTTACTGCTAGCAATAACAAACCAGCAGGTAACGCACGCAAAGCACCCAATAATAATGGTGGCCACTCCTGTAGCGTAAATTGCGTCACTGCATAGGTTGTTCCCCAAAAGAACGCGGGGATCATTGCTAATAATATGTTCATTTAAAATATCTTTACGTTAAGATAACTATTGTGTGAACTGTATACTGAGAACTAGTGGTTGTAAAGTATCTTTATGTTAAACTAGTTTGAAGTAATCAGACTAACAACGGAGCGAGATTGCAAATGGATGCTATCGACCGCGTAGTAGAGCAATGGGCAAAGGAAAAGCCCGAACTAGATACTGAGCCTATGGCAATGATGGGTCGGATTATGCGTATTGCCAAGTATATGGAGACGCAAGTTGCCGAGCTTCATAAAAAATACGACATGAAGCTGGGTGAGTTTGATGTGCTGGCGACGTTGCGACGTTCTGGGAAGCCTTACCGACTGACGCCATCTGAACTGATTGGATCCATGATGCTGACATCTGGCGCGATGACCAATCGCCTTGATAAGCTAGAAGCCAAAGGGCTGATCAGTCGTGAACACAGCAAAGAAGACAGACGCAGCGTGAGTGTCCAGTTAACTAAAGATGGTCTTATTCTGATTGACCAAATGATGACTGAACATGTCGAAATGCAGAAAAAACTGGTTAAATCATTGTCTGCGAGTCAGAAGAAGAACACCAACCAACTTCTGAAAACATGGTTGAGCGCGTACGAGTAGTTTTTCTGATCTTCCTTTAGATTCAATAAAAAACCGAAGCCTAATCGCTTCGGTTTTTTTGTGCTTGTTTAAGAACTTCAAGTACAGCGAATTGGCGAGTTAAGCTTGCAGCATCTCGTCACTGAACAGTTCTGCACAACCAATGCCGTTGATGGCGCAACTTTCGTCGATGTCTGAGATGTCACCGCTGACCCCAATCGCACCAAGTACCGTTTTATCCTTATCTCGAATCAGTAGGCCCCCTGGCACTGGCACCATGTTTCCGTGTGCGAGTACGTTTACGGCGGAGATAAATGCTGGTCGATTATCAGCATCTTGGGCGAGTTTTCTAGAGGAACAACCCAGTGCGAGTGCTCCCCACGCTTTAGCAATCGCGATGTCTGGTCGCATCATGCTAGAGCCGTCTTGACGTTGCAGAGAAATCAGCTTGCCACCGCTGTCTAAGACGGCGACCGTCAAAGGTTTTGTGTGGATCTTGTTTCCTGCTTTTAAGGTGCCATCAATGATGGTTAACGCTTGTTGTAGAGTCAAACTTCCCATGTTATCTCCTAGTTTTTCAAGGGGCATACGTACCAAGCTCAGCCAGCCAATCATTACTCTAGTTTGTGAATAATCATTGACTGGTTCAGCTCGGTACAAGAGTCCTAACTGGACTCTTGTAATAGCCCATAGCTGGGTAAAGTTAGGAAGGCGGCGAACTCTTCGGCTGTAGAAAGTTGATAGAAAAGATCAGCTGTCTCTTCAAATCGACCTGCTGCGTAGCGCGAGTCTCCGACTTCATGTTTTATCGTGTCTAGCTCTTGGTAAAGCCAAGAGTGGAATAGTGATTTGGTAAAGGTTTGGCCGTCATCAAGCGTGACACCGTGGTGGATCCACTGCCAGATATTGGCTCTTGAGATCTCAGCAGTCGCGGCATCTTCCATGAGGCCGTAGATAGGCACACAGCCGTAGCCTTGAATCCAAGCTTCGATGTAATACAGCGCGATGCGTATATTCTTACGTACTCCTGCTTCGTCGCGGCTGCCTTCACAAGGTTTTAGCAACGAGTCTGCATTGATCACATGCTCCGGGCTTTGAAAATCCATTTGGTTTACTTTGCCATCTAAGTGCTTATCAAAGATCGACATTGCCAAATCAACCAGTGCAGGGTGCGCGACCCATGTGCCGTCGTGTCCGTTCTGAGATTCTCTTTGCTTATCTTCGATAACCTTGGCGGTTACACGCGCCATTTCTTGCGGATCTTTCGCTGGAATAAAGGCCGACATACCACCCATCGCCAGTGCGCCGCGAGCATGACAAGTACGCACCAACAGTTGGCTATAGGCATTTAGAAACTCTTGATCCATGCCGATCCCGTGGCGGTCAGGCAGGATGCGGTCTTTATGGTTTTTCAGCGTTTTGATGTAGCTGAAGATGTAATCCCAACGGCCACAGTTCATTGCCACGATATGATCACGCATTGCGTACAAGATCTCTTCCATTTGGAATACGGCTGGAAGCGTCTCAATCAAAACCGTCGCACGAATGGTGCCTTTGGGTACGTGGAAATAGTTTTCGGTGAAGCTGAAAATATCGTCCCACCACTGTGCTTCTTCCATGCTCTCAAGCTTGGGAATGTAGTAGTAAACCCCTAAACCTTGTTGTGCTCGTGATTGATAGTTATGGAAAAAGTACAAGGCGAAGTCCATCAAGCAACCGCCGATAGGCTGATTGTTGAATTGAATGGACTGCTCTGGCAAGTGAATGCCTCGTGGGCGTGCGATCAGCAGTGCAGGATCGTCGTTTAATTGGTAACGCTTCTGCTTCTTCTCATCGAAGTAACTAATGGTGCCAAGGTTGGCGTCTCTTAGGTTGATTTGCCCTTCGACCATATTGGCCCAAGTCGGGGAAGACGCATCCTCAAAGCAACACATGAAGACTTTTGCGCCTGAATTTAGCGCGTTGATCACCATCTTTCTTTCGATAGGTCCGGTGATTTCTACGCGGCGATCAAGCAGCTCTGGTGGCGGTGTTGCTACCTTCCACTCTTTATTCTGACGAATGGAGATGGTGTCCTTTCTGAAATTGGGTAACTCGCCGTTGTCATATTGAGCTTGTTTTATGTCGCGGTCATTTAGCAGGGTATGACGGCGATCTCCAAACTTATTAACAAGGGCTTCTAAGAACTTTAATGCATCTTTAGACAAGATCTCTTTGTACTCGGAGTTGTCCATCTTCCCAAGTACCTGCATACACAGCACATCTTTTCTCTCTTTCACGTCATTCATCATTGCTTGTCTCCTTTACACAATACGATGTCATTTTGTATACAAAATTATCTTTTTAAGGATATTTATATGGTAGAAATTGTAAACAAGCAAACGGTATTTAACATTTATTTATCATTTGATCTTTTTGTAATTTATTTTCACGTAAAGATATTTTATGTAAAGCAATGAATTGTAAGCTTTTCAGGATGAGTACGTACTTAATGTGATGGGTTGATGTAACAAAATTGTTTCATTCTGGGGTTGATAAATAGCGAGGATGGTTCATAGTACACAAAAGTTAGTTTAATTGTATACAATCTGAACTGGAGGTTCGAATGGCAATTATGAAAGCGATTGAAGCAGCGGTAGAGGTGCTTAAACGTGAGGGTGTAGACATCGCATTTGGTGTTCCCGGCGCAGCAATTAACCCTATGTATGCGGCTATGAAAAAGCTCGGAGGAATCGACCACGTCTTAGCTCGTCACGTAGAGGGTGCATCCCATATGGCTGAAGGGTACACGCGTACTAATCAAGGCAATATAGGTGTGTGTATTGGTACTTCTGGTCCTGCGGGAACGGACATGATCACGGGTCTTTATTCTGCGACTGCAGATTCGATTCCAATTCTATGCATCACCGGCCAAGCGCCACGTGCTCGTCTTCACAAAGAAGATTTTCAAGCGGTCGATATTGAATCTATCGCTAAACCAGTGACTAAGTGGGCGACTACGGTGCTGGAACCTGCACAAGTGCCACGCGCATTCCAAAAAGCCTTTCATTTAATGCGTTCGGGTCGCCCGGGTCCAATCCTGATTGATCTACCGATTGATGTTCAGCTGGCTGAGATTGAGTTTGATATCGATACCTATGAACCGCTAGAACCTTATAAGCCACAAGCAACCCGCGCGCAGGTTGAGAAAGCATTAACCATGATGTCTCAATCGGAGAAACCTTTGATTGTATCTGGTGGTGGCGTGATTAACGCTGGCGCGTCTGAATTGTTGCAGCAGTTTGCCGAGATCACTGGTGTTCCTGTGATTCCAACCTTAATGGGTTGGGGCTCGATTCCGGATGATCATGAGTTAATGGCGGGTATGGTAGGGCTACAAACTTCTCACCGTTATGGCAATGAAACCATGCTTAATTCTGATTTTGTGTTTGGTGTTGGTAACCGCTGGGCTAACCGTCATACCGGTTCTGTGGATGTTTACACCGAAGGCCGAAAGTTTGTTCACGTTGATATTGAACCGACCCAAATCGGTCGCGTGTTCTGCCCAGATTTAGGCATTGTCTCTGATGCGAAAGCAGCACTAGAGCTAATGGTTGAAGTGGCGCAAGAGTGGCGTGATGCTGGCAAACTGCCAAATCGAAATGCTTGGGCAAGTGAGTGTCAGGAACGCAAATCGACCATGCTGCGTAAAACCAATTTCGATGAAGCGCCAATGAAACCGATGCGTGTTTATGAAGAGATGAACAAGGCATTTGGTCGTGACACTTGTTATGTGAGCACAATTGGTTTGTCGCAAATTGCTGCCGCTCAGTTCCTGCATGTTTATAAGCCGCGTAACTGGATCAACTGTGGTCAAGCTGGCCCATTGGGTTGGACAACGCCAGCCGCATTAGGCGTACGAGCTGCTGATCCAAATCGCGATATCGTTGCTATCTCTGGTGACTACGATTTCCAATTCATGATCGAAGAACTGGCCGTTGGCGCGCAATTCAACCTGCCATATATTCATGTGTTGGTGAACAACTCGTATCTAGGTTTAATTCGCCAAGCACAGCGTCAATTTGATATCGATTATTGTGTACAACTGGCGTTTGATAACCAGAATGCGCCAGAGCTTGAAGGCTACGGTGTTGATCATGTTGCGGTTGTTGAAGGCCTAGGCTGTAAGGCAATTCGAGTTCGTGAACCAGACCAAATTGCCGCTGCGTTTGAGCAAGCCAAAGAGCTGATGAACAAGCATAAGGTCCCGGTTGTTGTTGAGTTGATTCTTGAGCGAGTAACCAACATTGCGATGGGCGTTGAGATCAATGCTATTAACGAATTTGAACCGCTTGCCGAAAGCCGTGGCGATGCTCCAACGGCGCTGGCGTACAAGTAATCATTAAGTCATGTGTATCCGTAGAGTTGAGGTTTAGCTCTACGGAAAGTCTCCAATAGAGCGAGGCTTACTAAGCAAACGTAGCTCCACCAAATAACCGTTGCTTCACTAAACAGTCATAGTTTCACCAAATAAAGAATAAGGACAGAGTCATGGCAAAATTTGCAGCAAACTTGTCAATGTTATTCACGGAAGTTGATTTTATGGATCGCTTTGAAGCCGCCGCAGAAGCGGGCTTTCAAGGTGTGGAGTATCTTTTCCCTTACGCCTTTGATGCTCAGGCAATCAAAGCAAAGCTCGATGCTAATAACCTAGAGCAAGTGCTATTTAACTTGCCTGCGGGTGATTGGGACGCTGGCGACCGTGGTATCGCGGTCGACCCTGCACGAGTTGAAGAGTTTCAAGCGGGTGTACCTAAAGCTATCGCTTACGCAAAAGCGCTCGGTTGTACTCAAGTGAATTGCTTGGCCGGGATTGTTCCGCAAGGTGTGACCCAACAAGATGCGCAATCGGCGTTTGTGATTAACCTGCATTACGCGGCGAACGCGCTAGCAGCAGAAGGCATTAGCTTAGTGATAGAGGCGATCAATACCCGTGATATTCCGGGCTTCTTCTTGAACACGACTGAGCAAGCCAAAGCGATCATCAAAGAGGTAGGGAGCGATAACCTTTCTATCCAATACGATATTTATCACATGCAGATTATGGAAGGCGATCTTACGCCGACCATGCAGCAGAACATTGGTCAAATCGCACACGTTCAACTGGCTGACAATCCAGGTCGACACGAACCGGGGACTGGAGAAATCAATTACCCATTCGTGCTCAATTATCTTGATGAGCTTGGTTATCAAGGCTGGGTTGGCTGCGAATACAAGCCAAAAACAACGACGACAGAAGGCCTTGGTTGGCTACACCAGTACCGTTAATTGCGTCTGGTAACCCTCAAACGTTAAGGAGAACAACATGTCTAAAATTGCATTTATCGGAACTGGCATCATGGGGAAACCTATGGCGAGTAACCTTCAAAAAGCAGGTCACGATTTGATTCTGTCGGATCACTTTAATGCAGCACCTGCCGATCTTGTGGCAGCGGGTGCAACGGTCTGTCATTCACCCGCGGAAGCGGCTGAAGCAGCAGGTATCATTATCTTAATGGTGCCGAATACCCCTCAAGTAGAAGACGTCCTGTTTGGTGACAATGGCGTCGAGCAAGGCCTTAACGCCGGTGGCGCTGCTGGAAAACTGGTTATCGATATGAGTTCAATCTCACCAATCGCAACCAAAGCGATTGCAGCGCGAATCAACGAAGGCGGTGCTTCATACCTCGATGCACCGGTATCAGGTGGCGAAGTAGGCGCGATTAATGCAGCGCTGACTATCATGGTGGGCGGTGAGCAAGACGCCTTTGACAAAGCACGTCCGCTATTTGAAATCATGGGTAAGAATATTACGCTGGTGGGCGACAACGGTGCGGGTCAAACCTGTAAGGTGGCGAACCAGATCATTGTTGCTCTGAATATCGAAGCCGTGTCTGAGGCGTTAGTCTTTGCTTCGAAAGCAGGCGCTGATCCAGCGCGAGTACGTCAGGCTTTATTAGGTGGCTTTGCTAACTCTAAGATATTGGAAGTGCACGGTGAGCGTATGGTTGAAGGCACATTCGACCCTGGCTTTAGAATCTCACTTCACCAAAAAGACTTAAATCTTGCGCTAACGGGCGCACAGGAGCTAGGGGTTGCGCTACCGAACACGGCAAATGCACAAGAGCTGTTTGGCGAGTGTGCCGAAATGGGCGGTGAAGGTTGGGACCACTCTGCGCTTATTCAAGCGATTGAGAAACGCTCTGACCACTCGATTCGTTAATCTAGTTAACGGTTTATCCGTTTAGTGGTTAGTCAATCTACCGATTATCCGTTAATTAGGGCTGCAATCGATTCGTAGCCCAACAGTTTGTTTATAAATCGCGTAGTTTCGTCTCCTTTTATACGCGTTCCTGATACGAGGCAGAGGTTGAAGTTGTTCCTTTCTAACTTGATCTTAGCAGGCACCCTCTAGCCTTGTATCGGGGTTCTTTTTTTCTCCGTCAACTAAGGAGTGGCTGATGGACATTGATGCTAAGCAGTTTCTACAAACCCTTTTCTCAAGTGCTGTTAATCAGGCACTACCCAAAAATCACATCGAACCTTTTCTTCCTCAAGACATTTTCTATCGCTTTGCTAATCAAGCCGGGCGTACTGTGGTGATAGGAGCAGGAAAAGCGGCCGCGTCGATGGCCGCTGAGCTAGAGGCCGTCTGGCAAGTTAAGCAACAGCAAGATCTCGCACTGCGTGACCTTGAAGGTCTCGTCGTGACCCGCTACGAACACACCGAACCTTGCGAACACATTGAGGTGATCGAAGCGGCGCATCCCGTCCCGGATGCGATGGGCTTAGAAGTGAGCCAACGTATGCTGGAATTAGTGAGTGGCCTGAGTACTGACGACACCGTTATTTGTCTACTGTCTGGCGGCGGTTCTGCTTTGCTAAGCCTGCCCGGTGGCGACATTAGCTTGGCTGAGAAGCAACAAATCAATAAGGCGCTGCTCAAGTCGGGCGCAGCCATTGATGAGATGAACTGTGTGCGTAAACACTTATCGTCTATCAAAGGTGGGCAACTAGCGAAAGCTGCGTATCCAGCAAGAGTAGTCTCTTTAGCGATTTCAGATGTACCTGGCGATGACATCAGTGTGATTGCATCAGGCCCAACCGTACCCGACGCCACCACGCGTTTTGATGCGATGGCAATTTTAGAGCGTTACCAAATAGAAACACCACGCACGGCATTTGAATGGTTAAATAATCCAGAGTCAGAAACCGTAAAGCCAGATGACGTATGTTGGAAAAACGCCGAGCACCATATTATCGCCACCCCGATGTCGGCATTGGAATCTGCTGCGGCAGAGGCTGAAGGCTTGGGTATTCCTGCTTATGTGTTGAGTGATTGTATAGAGGGAGAAGCGCGAGATGTCGCGAAAGTTCACGCTGCGCTGGCTAAGCAAGTCGCCAATCATAAGCACCCATTTGAGACGCCTTGCGTGATACTTTCCGGTGGCGAAACCACAGTAACCGTTAAAGGCAAGGGTCGCGGTGGGCGTAATTGTGAGTTCTTGTTGAGCCTATATAACGAGCTCAAAGGCCAAGACAACATATTTGCATTGGCTGCTGATACCGACGGGATTGATGGCGTGGAAGACAATGCGGGCGCGTGGATCACACCTCAAACATGGCAACAAGGTTCGAGCCTGTCGCTTAAAGCGCAAGATTACCTCGATGCGAATAACAGTTACGATTTCTTCAAGCAAGTCGATGTGCTTCTAACCACGGGGCCAACGCTGACCAATGTGAATGACTTCCGCGCGATATTGATTCTTTAACTTGAACAGTTCAAAAACACGGTATGGAATGGTCGCTTCTTAACAAATAGAGCGGCCATTTTATTGTTATCAATGCGGTGACCTTGAGTTCTGAAATTATCTTCTGGACTAATGAAGCACGTTGATTACTATGATTTTAGTAACGAGCTGTAAAGGATGCAATATGTCTAGGATCAGACAAAAGAATCAAGATTTAATCATCGAAGTCGCGTGTGAACAATTCGCCACTCATGGTTATGCTGCAACAAAAATGGCCGATATCGCGAAAGCGGCCGACATTCCCAAGCCTAACGTATTCTATTATTTCAACTCTAAAGATAAGCTCTACAACGCTGTGCTTGAAACCGTCACTCAACCCTTACTAGAAGCGTCTCGTCCGATTGAAGAGCTCAGCGATCCTGTTGAAGCTTTGTCTCAATATATTCAAACCAAGCTGATCATTTCTCGCGATCATCCACATGCCTCTAAGGTATTTGCCAATGAAGTGATGTCTGGCGCGAAAGTGCTGCCGAAAGAGATTGGTGACGAGCTGTATAAGCAATCCCAGATGATTCTTGATAAGTTCTCGACATGGTCAGCGCAAGGCTTAATGGACGACGTCCCTGCGCACCACCTCATGTTCACCATTTGGGCGGCTACGCAAACTTACGCCGATTTTGGCTGGCAGATTTGCAGCGTGATGCAGAAAGAACAGCTCGATGATAAAGACTATGCCGATGCCGCTCAGTTCATCACACAGTTAGTGATTAAAGGCTGTGGTGTGAAAGGGAGCACTTGAAAGCTGGAGAGTCTTGCTGAGAGTTGCTTTAAGCTTGCTCTTCAGGAAATTGAAATGCCTTATCGTAGAATAAGGCATTTTTTACGCTTGTATTTTAGCTGTATGAGGCTTAGCCAACTAACAAGAAGAAGAGAGCTGTTGCGACAATACCTATCAATGCGTAGGGGAATTGAGTGGTTGCGTGTTGCATTGAGGTACACCCGGAACCTTGAGCTGACAATACCGTTGAGTCACTAAAGAAACATGAGTGACTGCCCGCTGCTGATGCCGAAAGCAGAGCCGCAATAGTTAAATGTAGAGGTACGCCAAGTTGTTCGCCTAGAGGCAATACGATTGGCATAGCAACTGCAAAAGTTCCCCAAGAAGATGCGGTAGCAAACACCAATGCACCGGTGATCATAAAGATAATTGCTGGGAAGTAAGACGCCGATAGATAAGGGCTTACTGTCTCGATGACATATTGTGTCACTCCTAGAGAATCATTCACAGACTTCAGCATGAATCCACCAATCACCGTTGCCAATGGCAGCAGCATAACTTTGATTCCGTCGTAGACAGCTTCAAACATATCATTCATTGAGATTAGACGTTGAACACCATAGAAGCAGATAGTAAAGATAATTGCGACAAATACGCCTGCTAATAGATCAATACCGAAGTACCAGCTTGCACCAACTAACACCACCATAGGCAATAGGAAGTTGATTAATCCCATCGTTGGGTTGGTGTGCGCTGTAATATCTGCGCCAAAGTCGATGTCTGTTGCACCGTCAGGACGTACTTGACCTTTCTTCGCTCGTTCCTCAGCCTGCTTCATTGCGCCTAAATCCGGCATCTTTTCTAACGCAACGAGAAGGACGATTATCAGCGTAACCCAGCCATAAGCCATGTATGGAATCGCTTCAATATATGCTTTGATACCCTCACCAGCTTCAGCCACTCCATTCGCTTCAAGCAGTGAGCTAAAGAAAATAGCCCATGTTGATATTGGCACCAGAATACAAATCGGCGCAGCGGTGGAATCGACTAGATAAGATAGTTTTTCACGGGAGATGTTGTATCCGTCAGTAATCTTCTTCATCGATGATGAGATAGCGATCGCGTTCAGATAGTCATCAATAAAGATCATGATGCCGAGGAAAAAGGTCATCAGCATAGATTGTTTACGGCTCTTAACCTTTGTGACCAACATATCTGAAAAGCTTAAAATACTGCCGCCTTTTTCGAGAATTGCGATTAATCCCCCCATCAGTCCGCAAACTAGAACGATCCATGCAATGGTTTCGTTCATCATTACATCCATCGATATGCCGACAATTTGCTCAACGGCTTGCGCAGGATTGAGTAGTAGTACACCAGCGATGGTACCACTAAAAAGCGCCTCTACGGTGCGGTGTGTAGTTAGGGCGAATACCAAAACAAGTGCGGTAGGGAGAAGGCTCATCCATCCATAGGCCTCTCCTTCTTGGTGGTTCAATCCAATTGATGTGAAGAAAATGAAAGTCGCGACAACCAATAGAGATACCATGATGTGTTGACTGTTGATCTTCAGCGGCGCGTCCAACGCCTTAGTTTGCGTAGTCATACGTGTAGTTCCTTTGTTTATGCTGAGTGCAACATCCAGTCGATTTCTAATGGAGTGATGGCGCGTTCAAACTCCGCCAGTTCACTTCGTTTACAAGCTAAATATAGATCGACAAACTCTTTAGAGATGTACGGGGTCAGCTCACTGCGTTCTAGCTGATCGAGAGCTTCAGACATACGCAGAGGTAAGTCTATTGCATCATCACTGAGGGAGTTAGGACATTGGTCTTTGGTATAGTTTTCACTCGCTAATACTGCGGATAGTACTACTGCAGCGAGAATGTAAGGGTTAACGTCAGCTCCCGCAATGCGGTGTTCAATTCGGCGATTGTTGCTGTCGCTGATAGGAACACGCAGTGCGACACCACGATGGTTCTCGCCCCAGTCTGCTTTCGTTGGCACGTAAGCTCCTGGAACAAAGCGGCGGTAAGAGTTAACGTTAGGGCAAATCAAGGCCATGAAATCGGATGTTTGAGCAAGCATCGCGGCCATGGTTTGATAAAAGAGATTACTGGGTTCACCATCTTGTTGGCTGAAGTGGTTATTGTCGTTGGAATCCACCAAGCTAAGGTGGATGTGCATACCGTTACCAGCTTGCTCACTAAATGGCTTAGCCATGAAGGTAGCATCGAAATCATGTTGATTAGCAATTTGACGAATTAGGCGTTTGACGATGATGATTTCATCACACACTCGTAGTACATCTTTAGAGTGGTTGAAGTTAATTTCGAATTGTCCTGGGGCGGATTCAGATAGTGCCCCCGAAGTATTTAACCCTTGTTCTTGAGCGACTTTGTTAAGATCGGCCAAAAAGTCTGCGTAATCATCCAAACCATCTAAGTCATAGACTTCGGTATCTTTTTCTCGTGATTTTTTGTTTGGGTTGATGGCTGTTTGTAGTGCTCCCATCTCACCCCGCTTCCTGTCTATTAAGTAAAACTCTAGCTCTAAGGCAACACATGGATGTTGATCTTTGGTGTGTAACTTTTCGAGAATTTCACTGACGATATTACGAATAAAGAGCGGGTTTGGGGTGTGGGCTGACTCATCCATCATACTCAACATTATTTGGCCCACTTGCTCTTTAGCGGTAGGCATCAATGTATCCGCAATTGGGAAACACATGTTGTCTGGTTCTCCCAATTCTTCACCTAACCCTGCTGTTTCAACCACATTACCTTTGGTATCTAAAGTAATTGTCGAGAGGGGAAGAGCTACTCCTTTATGCAGCTTGTGTAGTGCACTTACTGGGATGCGCTTGCCTCTTGGTGTGGCATTGATGTCGGTAAAAATCAGATCAACAAACTCGATGTTGGGCCATTTTTGTCGAAAATTTTTAACTTCCTGTAGATACGATTCCATTGTGTTCTCCAACTAGCCTCTATTTGGTAAATTAAAAGTAATAAAAAAGAAACAAGTCAATTGTACCAATTAGACTAAAGTCTAGTTTTAAAGGTTATTTCCTTTTAATACATAAGCTTGCGTTGATTACTTTGAAATTTACAATTTTATTGAAAGATGTTTATGTTAACTATTTTGTAACAGTTGATTGTGTTTTGCTCAATATAATGTCCAAAATTAGTCGTTTTTTTGACCAAAAAGGTTGGTTTGGTCACGCTTTGGTCATAATATCGAACATCGGTGTTGATAATTTTGTACATGATTTGTAGTGTAAGTGTTAAATAAATCGAGCAGGGAAGTAACATGTCTAGAACAAGCAAACCCATTATTGGAATTGTTAGTTGCGCTAAAGAATTGGGTGGCTATCAAATACAGGCAGTGAATAATTTTTACCTCACGGCTGTGAAAGACTTTGGTGGGTTGCCACTGATATTGGCTCCGGATATGGCAAGTGAAGACGTTGAGCGTCTTCTTAACATCTGCGACGGTTTTTTATTTCCGGGGAGTCACTCAAATGTGGCACCACATCATTACAACGGCACTCATGAAGAGTCTAAGAAAGATGAAGCTCGAGATGAGCTTTCCTTTACTTTGATTCGTCAAGCGATAGACAAAGACATTCCGTGTTTTGGTGTTTGCCGTGGATTTCAAGAGATGAATGTTGCTCTGGGAGGCTCACTGAACCCAGCAGTTCATGATTCAGGTTTCAACGACCATAGAGAGAGTGAGGTCGAAGACTTTGAGGAAAAGTACGCTCCATCACACGCGGTGTTGGTGCAAAAACAAAGTTTGTTTGAGAAATGGCTGACTGAAAATCATTGGGAAAACACTATCTTTTTTGAGGTTAATACTCTTCATAACCAAGGGATTGACCAATTAGCTCCCCAACTGACTGTGGAAGCTAAAGCACCGGATGGTTTAGTGGAAGCGTTTAGTCTTCCAGGGCAAAAATTCTTTGTTGGCGTGCAGTGGCACCCAGAATGGAAAGCAAAAACGAATCATTTCTCTCAAATTTTGTTTAAAGAATTTATGATGGCGGCCTCTCTATAAGTTAGGAGCCACCTACATGGACAACCAAGAGATTGGTAAAAATATTGTTCGATTAAGAAAAGAACATGGATTGTCACAACGAGAATTAGCCGAACGAGCAGGTATTACACATAGCGCGATCTCTTCGATTGAGAATGCGAAGGTAAGCCCTTCAGTAAGTTCGTTGCAAAAAATAGTGAATGTTTTTTCTTTATCTCTTTCGGAGTTTTTCACACTTGAACAACCCAAAAGCGATGAAGTGAAGGTTGTCGTTGCACCTGAAGAGTTGGTTGAAATGGGCAGTGAGTCGGTTTCAATGAAATTGGTAACCAACGGCAGCAAAGAACAGGTAATTGGATTTTTGATTGAAGAGTATGCCCCCCACGGCACAACGGGTGCGGCGGAAATTAAACATGAAGGCGAAGAGATCGGCACTATTTTAGAGGGCGAAATCACTCTGGAATACAAAGAGCAATCTTTTGTCCTTAAACAAGGTGAATCGTACATTATTGATACGACGCAGCCGCACAAGTTCACAAATCACACAGACAAGGCTTGTCGAATGATAAGCGCGCATACGCCAACCACATTCTAAGTGGGCCTTGCCTTGTTGTGATAACAAGGAGAGCGTATGAAAACCCAAGAACAATGGATTGAACTGAGAAACAATCTAAACATCGAAAATCGTGCCTTTATTAATGGCGAATATAGCGCAGCTATCAGTGGAGAAACTCTAGATGTTGTTAACCCGGCTACCGACGAGACACTGACCCAGATAGCTCGTTGCCAAGAAGAAGATGTTGAGCTTGCGGTAACATGTGCTCGTCAAGCTTTCCTTTCTGGTGAATGGAGCAACAGCGCTCCGTCATATCGCAAAGCGGTACTCAGCCAATTTGCAACGCTGATTGACCAACATCGTGAAGAACTTGCGTTGCTGGAAACCCTAGATACGGGTAAGCCAATCAGCCATAGCTTTTCAACCGATATCCCTGGTGCTGCAAGTGCACTGCGTTGGTATGCAGAAGCCATCGATAAAGTGTATGGGGAAGTCGCGCCAACGGAACAAGATGTACACGCCTTTGTTTCTCATCAAGCTATCGGTGTTGTTGCAGCGGTAGTTCCATGGAACTTTCCATTATGGTTAGCTTGCTGGAAACTTGGCCCTGCATTAGCAGCAGGTAATAGCGTTATTCTTAAACCCTCTGAAAAATCTTCTCTCACTGCTATTTATATTGGTCAACTCGCCAATCAAGCAGGCTTACCACGTGGCGTTTTTCAAGTCGTTACAGGCTTTGGCCATGAAGCCGGTGATGCTTTAGCGAAACACCATGACGTCGACTGTATTGCATTTACGGGTTCCACTCGTATTGCTGGTCAATTAATGGTTCGTTCTGGTGAAACCAATCTTAAGCGTGTGTTTGCTGAGGCTGGTGGTAAGAATGCCAATATCGTATTTGAAGACTGCGAAGACCTCGATCGTGCAGCCGCAGAAACCGCTGGTGGTTGCTTCTATAACCAAGGCGAAGTCTGTGTCGCTGCAACTCGTTTATTAGTGCACGAAAGCATCAAAGATCGCTTTGTTGATAAAGTTATTTCTGCGGGTCAATCCTTTATGCCGAAAGACCCAATGGACACCTCATCTTCGATGGGAGCGCTCATCGATCAAGGTCACAAATCAAAAGTGCTTGAATATATAGAGCTTGGCCAAGCGGAAGGTGCAGTTCTTCGTTGCGGGGGTGATGTTGAAGGCAAAGGTGCATTTGTTGAGCCGACCATTCTTGATAACGTTGACAATAAAATGCGTGTCGCCCAGGAAGAGATCTTTGGTCCTGTACTTTGTGTTATCTCATTTAAAGATGAAGCTGAAGCCGTCGCAATCGCCAATGACTCAAAATACGGTTTAGGTGCGGCGCTTTGGAGCAATAACATTAACCGCGTACACCGTGTAGCTAAACAGCTTCAGGCAGGTTCTGTTTGGGTGAACAACTACAACGAAGGTGATATGACCGTCCCTTTTGGTGGGTTCAAAATGAGTGGTAACGGCCGTGATAAATCACTGCACGCCATCGAAAAATTCACAGAAACCAAAACCACTTGGATTCGCCTTCACCCTTAGCCTGCTGATGATTAATAAAGGAATATCACTATGAATAAGCATACGGATTCGTTTTACGCCCACTCTATCCCGAACATGCCAGTGTTCCCACAACTGCAAGACAACATTGAGTGTGATGTGTGTGTGGTTGGGGCTGGGTTTTCAGGTTTATCTTCGGCTCTTCATTTAGCCGAGAAAGGTTTTAAGGTAGTGGTACTAGAGAGTGCCAAAGTTGGTTTTGGAGCAACTGGTCGTAATGGTGGACAGATCGTCAATAGCTACAGCCGAGATGTTGATGTAATAGAAAGCCGTTACGACCAACCCCAGGCTAAAGCCCTGTGTGACATGATTTTCGAAGGCGGAGATGTCATTCGTGGCCTAATCGAAAAATACGATATTGAGTGTGACCACAAACGCGGTGGCCTATTTACCGCGCTAAACAAAAAGCAGTTAATAGGTTTAGAGCATCATAAGAAAAACTGGGAGCGATATGGTAATGACCAGCTCACCATGTTGGATGCTAGCCAAGTAGAAGAGGCGGTTGGTACTCAAGCTTACACCGGTGGCTTGCTTGATATGCGAGGTGGGCACATTCATCCGCTTAAACTCGCATTGGGGGAAGCCGCAGCATTTGTTTCTCTTGGTGGCCAAATTTTTGAACAATCAACGGTAACGTCCATTGAAAAAGGTGCGAATCCTGTTGCAAGAACAGCGAGCGGTAGCGTGAAGAGTAAATACTTGGTGTTAGCTGGCAACGCCTACTTAGGTGGGTTGGCTCCGAATATCAGTAACAAAGCCATCCCATGTGGAACTCAAGTCGTGGCGACAGAGCCGCTTACCGATGAGCAACTAAAACAGGTTTTACCAAGTGACTACTGCGTTGAAGACTGTAATTACTTACTGGACTATTTCCGATTGAGTGCCGACAAACGCTTGTTGTTTGGGGGCGGGGTGGTTTATGGCGCTCGTGACCCTCAAGACATTGAGTCTCTGATTCGTCCTAAGTTAGAAGGTATTTTCCCTCAACTTAAAGGTATCAAGATTGATTACACATGGACTGGTAACTTCTTACTTACCTACTCACGTATGCCGCAGTTCGGCGCATTCGACGACAATATTTATTATTTGCAAGGCTACAGTGGTCATGGAGTTACCTGTACTCACTTGGCTGGCAAGTTATTGGCAGAAGCCTTAACAGGGCATGCCGAACGATTTGATGCCTTCGCACAACTCAAGCACTACGCCTTCCCTGGTGGACGTCACTTCCAAATACCATTCACAGCAGTTGGCGCAGCGTATTACAACCTAAGAGATAAACTGGCTATCTAACCGGACGATAAGGAACATCCAATGAGTAGAGTAGTAAAATTCGCGGCCCTGCAACTGACCAAAAGCTGGGATCTAGAAGATAACCTAAATAAAGCTAAGCAAGCGATTCGTGAAGCTGCGAGTAACGGTGCCAATGTGGTTTTGCCGCAGGAATTGTTCGCTGCTCCTTATTTTTGTAAGAAGCAAGAAGCTAAGTATTTTGAGTTGGCTGAGGAAGTAGACAATTGTCTGTTGATAACAGAGATGAGTGCATTGGCAAAAGAACTCGGGGTCGTGATTCCAGTTAGTTATTTTGAAAAAGCGGGCAATACCTTCTTTAACTCATTAGTGATGATTGATGCCGATGGCACTGTGCTAGATAACTACCGCAAATCACACATCCCGGATGGTCCGGGTTATAGCGAAAAATACTATTTTAGTCCTGGAGATACTGGTTTCAAAGTATGGCAAACCCAGTTTGGTAAGTTCGGCGCTGGTATTTGCTGGGATCAATGGTTTCCCGAGCTTGCTCGTAGCTTAGCGTTACATGGTGCAGAAGCCATTTTTTACCCAACCGCTATTGGCAGCGAACCACAAGATCCAACTTTAGATTCTCGTGATCACTGGCAACGCACTATGCAAGGCCATTCCGCTGCAAACTTGGTTCCTGTGATTGCGTCTAATCGCGTAGGCACAGAATGTGATGATGGCATTGAAACCACATTCTACGGTTCTTCTTTTATTACCGATCATACTGGTGGCAAGTTGGCAGAAGCGCCACGTGATGAGGAAGCTATCATTTACGCGGGGATTGATTTAGCCGCAACGGCTCAAGCGCGTCACTCGTGGGGGCTGTTCCGTGACCGCCGCCCAGATCTATATGGCTCTGTGGGCAAACTAGCAGTTTAAAGGGGCAGACTATGCAGTTATCGACAACACCACTGCAAGATGGGTTCTACTTTCCAGCTGAGTTTCATCCTATTGAAGAAGTTTGGTTGGCTTGGCCAGAAAGACGAGACAATTGGCGTGATAACGCCCTTCCTGCCCAGCAAACATTCGCTAGCATTGCGAATGCAATAGCAGAAGTGACTAAGGTTTGTGTCGCCGTGAGTGCGAAGCAATTTGATAAGGCGAGAACATTGCTTCATTCAGATATTCGGCTTGTTGAAATCCCATTCAATGATGCGTGGATGCGTGATATTGGGCCCACAGTGTTGGTGAATCAAGACGGCGAGCGTCGTGGAATCAACTGGCAGTTTAACGCTTGGGGTGGTGACTATAATGGCCTCTATGAAAACTGGCAGCAGGACGACCTAGTGGCTAGCTCAGTATGTGACATTATCGGAATTGATCACTACAACGCCCCATTCGTTTTAGAGGGGGGCTCAATTCATACTGATGGCGAAGGTACGCTCTATACAACAGAAGAGTGTTTGCTTAGTCCGGGACGCAACCCTGAGTTGAATCAACAACAGATAGAAACACATCTCAAAGAATATCTAGGTATTGAAAAGGTCATTTGGCTGCCTAAAGGACTATTCGATGATGAAACTGACGGACATGTTGATAATTTGATGCATGTAATTGCCCCGGGGAAAGTGGTATTGAGTTGGACAGATGATCCATCAGACCCACAATTCGCATTATCTCGTCAGGCGGAACAAGTGTTAAAAGATCAATCTGATGCTAAAGGTCGAGAGATTGAAATCATCCGTTTACCGTTGCCAGGGCCTTTGCACTATAGCGAAGCAGAAGCAAGCGGAATTGATAAAAGTGATGGAATGACACGTGATGCAGGGGAAAGGTTAAGTGCTTCTTATGCCAACTTTCTTATCGCGAATGGTTATGTGTTTTTGCCATTGCTCGATGATAGAACTGACGAGCAGGCAATAAAAATATTGCGGCAAGCGATGCCTGAACATCAAGTCGTTGGTATACCAACGCGTGAGGTTTTGCTGGGTGGAGGTAACATCCACTGCATTACTCAGCAGATCCCTGCTTAGGAAAACCATTATTAAAACAATGAACTATTGGTTTTCTGCTTGGTAGGGTAACTATCAGTAGACGCCAAGGTAAAGCTGTCAAAAGGAATCCCCATGCAACAAATTACAAATCAATCATTGCTGTCGTTTATGGTGCTAAATCAAGACCAAGGTATTGCTGTAAGTAACCCCGCGACGGGTGAAATACTTGGTTATGCACCAGTGTCGTCTGAACATGACATTTTAGATGGGGTCGAGCGTGCAAGCTTCGCGCAAAAAGAGTGGGCTTTGCTGCCAGCCAAAACCCGTTCTGGTTTACTACAAAAATGGTATCAGTTGTTACTTGATAACAAGGAAGATCTCGGTCGCCTGATGACGTTAGAGCAAGGCAAGCCATGGGCAGAAGCACAAGGTGAGGTGTTGTACGGCGCAAGCTTTATCGAGTGGTTTGCTGAAGAAGCGAAGCGTACCTATGGTGAGACAATTCCAGCGCCAAGTAGCGACAAACGCCTTGTAACTATGAAACAACCTATTGGAGTAGCTTGTGCGATTACTCCGTGGAATTTTCCTATTGCAATGATAACTCGTAAGGCAGGTCCAGCACTTGCGGCTGGCTGTAGTTTTATTGTGAAGCCGTCTGAATCCACACCTTTATCTGCTTTTGCTGTAGCTGAGCTAGCATATCAAGCGGGCATTCCTCGTGATGTACTGCAAGTGGTATTGGGCGCGAATTCTCGTCAAGTTGGCGGTATTTTTACCTCACATCCTCTGATTCGTAAGCTCTCTTTCACGGGCTCTACGCAAGTTGGAAGAGTGCTGATGCAGCAAAGTGCAAACGACATCAAGCGAACGTCAATGGAGCTCGGTGGAAATGCACCATTTATCGTATTTGATGATGCAGATATTGATGCGGCTGTGCTTGGTGCAATGGCGTCTAAGTTTCGTAATGCCGGTCAAACTTGCGTCTGCGCTAACCGTTTTTATGTACATAACAAGGTGTACGATGAGTTTGTTGAAAAATTCGATGCAGCAGTGCAGCAGCTTAAAGTAGGCAATGGTCTAGAAGAGGGTGTAAATGTTGGTCCGGTAATCAGCGAATCAGCAAAACAAGGTATTCAGTTCCTCATTGACGGCGCAATCGAACAGGGCGCGAAACCAGTTACTGAGCCGAAAACTCTTGATGGTCTATTCATGCAACCTGTCGTTCTCAAAAACGTTACGCATGATATGGATATTATCTCGCAAGAGATCTTTGGCCCCGTCGCTCCTGTGATCAAATTTGATGATGACCAACAGCTTATCGAAATGGCTAACGACACTATCTATGGCTTAGCGTCTTACTTCTATAGCCAAAATATCCACCGTGTATGGAAGATAGCAGAAGCACTGGAGTACGGCATGGTAGGAATTAACGAAGGCATGATCTCTACCGAGGTAGCCCCTTTCGGTGGAGTTAAGCAGTCCGGTATCGGGCGTGAAGGGGCAAAACAAGGTATCGATGAATACATGAGCATCAAATATCTCTGCTTTGGCGGCAACTAATCAAAGGACATGACAATGACAAATCAACAACTACATCAAAGAAGAAGCGAAGTTATCGCTCAAGGCATGGGCGCACTGTACCCACTTTATGTCGAAAAAGCAGAGAATGCTCACGTGTGGGATGTGGATGGAAATAAATATATCGACTTTGCTGCTGGTATCGCGGTAACGAATACAGGGCATGCAAATAAGCGTATCAACGAAGCGGTAAAGGCTCAACTGGATAACTTTTCACACACTTGTGCTATGGTGACGCCTTATGCCTCCTTTGTTGAACTGGCAGAAAAGCTCACAGAACTCGCCCCCGGTGACAGTGATAAAAAAGCGATTTTCCTGACAACAGGAGCTGAAGCGGTTGAGAATGCTGTGAAAGTAGCGAGAGCTCATACTGGCCGCAGTGGTGTGATTGCTTTTAAAGGTGGCTTCCACGGCCGTACTAATATGACCATGGGGCTAACTGGTAAAGTCGCGCCTTACAAAGCGGGCTTTGGCCCATTTCCAAATGAAATATTTCATGCACCTTACCCAAATGCTTTTCATGGCGTAAGCACAGAACAAAGCCTGCAAGCGCTCGATGATTTGTTTGCGTGTGATATTGAGCCATCACGCGTGGCGGCGATAATCTTTGAGCCTGTGCAAGGTGAAGGCGGTTTCTATCAAGCCCCCGCGGAGTTTGCTCAAGGCCTGCGTGAGTTGTGTGACAAATACGGCATTATGCTTATCGCGGATGAAATTCAAACGGGCTTTGCGCGCACGGGTAAAATGTTTGCCACTGAATATCTGGGCATTGAACCCGACATGATAACAATGGCAAAAGGTATTGCGGGTGGTTTCCCTATCTCAGCAGTAGTGGGAAAAGCCGGTGTTATGGATTCGGCACTACCAGGTGGCTTAGGTGGTACTTACGCTGGCTCTCCGTTGGGGTGTGTGGCTGGTTTAGAAGTCCTAAAAATTATCGAAGAAGAGCAATTGTGTGCTAAAGCAATGGGCATTGGTGAGGTTGTGAATGCCCGTATGAGCAAGCTACAGGAATCGGTTCCAGCTATTGGTGAAATACGTACCACTGGAGCGATGATGGCTATTGAGTTTACTGATCCAGAGTCAGGCAAGCCATTGCAGGACTTAACTAAAGCGGTGATAGCGAAAGCACAAGAAAATGGTCTTATTCTGCTTTCGTGTGGTGTAAAAGCGAATGTAATTCGTCTGCTTCCACCATTAACTATTGAATCTGAAGTACTCAGCGAAGGCTTAGATAAGCTTGAGAAAATTATTCTGGAAGTTGTTTAGGATTTGAGTTAAGACATTGTATTTTAATATAAAGGTCATTGTAGATATTCTTTTCGTGCTTATAATGTCCCTTCCTGAAATGTATTTACACATTGAGGACGGGGCTGTGAATGAATAAGTAAGGCCGACATCATGTCGGCCTTTTTGTTTTCGCTTTTCTAGTTGGCGTGTACCTAGTTATTCATCGCCAGTTTACCTAGCTTCATTGCAGCTGCATGGTGGCGGTGCATTAGCTGCTCCATGTCTACGCCAATCACAGCGCCATCGTTCACTCGCCACTTACCTGCAACCATCACTTTATCCGCTTGTTGAGCACCACAAAGTAGTAATGCGGCCAGTGGGTCGTGGCTGCCAGAAAAACGAATATCATCGAGCTTGAACATCGCGATATCGGCTTGTTTGCCAACCTCTAGTGTACCAATGTCGGTTCTGCCCATTGCCGCGGCAGAACCGGATGTCGCCCAGCGCAATGCATCAAAGTGTGAAACGTTGGCGGAACCATATTGCAGGCGTTGTAGATACATCGCCATGCGCACTTCGGCAATCATATTAGAGCCGTCGTTTGAGGCCGAACCATCCACACCTAGCCCGACTTTTACGCCTGCTGCTTCTAGATCGTTGTTTTTACAAATACCGGAAGCCAACATCATATTGGAAGTTGGGCAGTGACTGATACCAATGCCTGCTTTACCCAAACGTTTGATCTCTTCTGGATTGAAGTGAATACCATGAGCGAGCCAAGTGCGCTCGTTCAGCCAACCCACATCTTCTAGGTAATCAACTGGGCGCAAGCCAAACTTCTCTATACAGAAGTCTTCTTCATCGAGCGTTTCGCATAGGTGCGTGTGCATCATGACGTTTTCACGCTCACTGATCTTGGCGGTCTCTTTCATCAGGTCGGTAGTGACTGAGAACGGCGAACAAGGCGCGAGCGCGATTTGAATCATCGCCCCTTCATCACGCTGGTGGTAATCACGAATCAAGCGCTGGCTGTCATCAATGATGGTTTGTTCGGTTTGAATGGTGTGTCTTGGTGGCAATCCACCCTCATCTTCCCCTAGGCTCATGGAACCTCGGGTAAATATCGCTCTAACGCCCAGTTTCTCTGCGGCCTCGACTTGCAAATCAATAGCGTGCTCAAGCCCGTCTGGTAGCAAGTAATGGTGATCGGAAGCAGTGGTACAGCCCGACATCATCAGCTCAACCAGAGCAAGCTCTGTTGCGAGGCTCATCATCTCCGAATCGAGGTTGGCCCAAACTGGGTAGAGGCTTTGTAGCCAATGGAAGAGTTCTTTATTGAGTGCGCCGGGGTAGGCTCGCGTTAGGGTTTGATAGAAGTGGTGGTGCGCATTGATAAGCCCAGGAGTCACAACATGACGAGAGGCGTCGACGCTGTAATCTACGGGTAAGGTCGGCTCTTTGTGTTTGCCAACCAGTTCAATGATTTTATTACCTTTTATGACGATTCCGCCTTCTGCATCAGCCTGCGAGCCAGTGTAGATTGCGAGAGGATTCTTAATCCAGATGGTTTCCATTCATAGTAGTCCTTAGCCATCTCAGCCTTTTCAGGGAAGAGGGTCTTTATTTGGTATTTGTTGTTGAAAGATAAATTCAAATCAAGGGCGATGAGACATTCACTGTTATCGTTACGCCCGTGATTCTACGGAAATCGGTTTTACGTTAGTCAGTGAACCCGTTAGTTCGAGAATCAGCTAGTTCGTTTTTGGATCAGGATTTTCTGATGCCGCTTGAACGTCTGCTTCTGTACTTGCTTGTTGAATCTCTAATTGCTCGCCTGAGTGTAGCTCTTCTTCAGCCTGTTCTTTCATTTCTAGCTCAACTTGCGCTTGGCTCTCGGCTAACGCTTCTTGTTCTTCAGCTTTTGATGATTTTGGTAACACAAGATTTAGCAGAACCGTCATAATGGTGCCTGTGGTGATGCCCGAGTGAAGGAAGTTCGCCAAATCGTGCGGCAAGTGTTGTAGCAGTCTTGGTTCGAAAGTGACGGCCAAGCCAGACGCCAAACCTACACAGATTACCAAGGCATTTCGTTTGGTGTCTGCGGCTTTGATCAACATGCGGATACCCGCGTAAGCAATCATACCGAACATCACAAAGCCCACACCACCCAAAACAGGTTTCGGAATCGTGACGGCAATTGCAGCTAATTTCGGGAATAAACCGCCTAAAATTAGTAAACCACCTGTTGCAGCCACTACATAGCGACTTGCTACCCCTGTGATGCCTACAATGCCGACGTTTGACTGAATGACGCCAATGGCATCGCTGTTAAAATCGAAGAGAGCGTACTACCAAGGCCATCGCCTAGCAGACCACGTTTTAGATCTTTACCGCTGACTTGGGTTTGGCAGTTGTTGCCTAATGCCATGAAATCACCCGTAGCTTCGGCGATAACCACGATGTACACCAAGCTCATACTGATGACGGCACTCGCAGAAAAGGTAAAGCCATATTTGAAGGGCTCAGGTCCGCCAACCCAAGCGGCAGAGCTGATTTGCTCAAGGTCGACCATGCCGAGTGATAGCGCCACAATGTAACCGCCCGCTAGGCCAATCACGATAGCGGAGGCCGCAACCGCGCCTTTACAGTAAACCGATACGCCAATCACGATCCCCAAAGAGACCAGTGCTAGAAACAGTTTAGGTAGTGTAGCGAATTGTTCCGTGTTGGCAGGAGAATCGCCAACCCAGTTCATGGCAACCGGTAAAATGGTTAAGCCGATTAGGGTAACCACCACACCACTTACCACGGTCGGGAACAGCTTGCGAACCTTGTCCATGTAGAAGCTGGCACCAATTACCACGAATGAGCCGATAAGTGCTGAGCCCATGATAGCGGCAACACCACCTTCGTTACCGATCGAAATAGCCACACCTAAAAAAGCAAAGCTCGAACCCATCACCACGGGCAGTCGAATACCTACAGGGCCAAAGCCGAGACATTGCGCGACGGTCACAATACCGGATGCCAATAGCGCCGCATTGATCAGTGAGACGATCTCTGTGTTAGGTAGGCCGATAGAGGCACCGACAATAAGAGGGACAGCAACGATGCCACCAATCGAGGCGAGCATATGCTGTAAAGCGAGTAGAAGGGTTAGCCCATGGGGCGGTCTTTCATTAAGGGTGTACAGAAGTTTCATTTGATATTCCTCTGCCTGCGTTTCCGTTTCCGTTTACAGGCGATTGGCGGTCAAATAATGACTTCTACAAACTGCGTAGGGTCATAAAAAAGGTGCACTGAATCAGTAGGGATTCTGCTCTCTCGTCATCAATACAATTAGCTTTCTTAAAAATCATATTGTTGCTTGGCTCGCGAACCAGCCAAGCAACGTTGTGAGCAATCAAGAAATGACTGCTCAGGAGCTATAGGGTTAACCGATGAACACTAGCTTGGCGATGAAGATAGCCGCTAGGAAGTACATCGAGATAGACACATCTTTGGTTTTACCTGTCGCCAACTTAAGCACTGTGTAGGTAATGAAACCCAATGCGATACCGTTCGCGATAGAGAAGGTCAGTGGCATCATTAACGCTGTAATGGCTGCGGGAGCACCGTTGGTGAAGTCTTTCCAATCCACGTGCTGCATGCTGCTCATCATCACGAATGCGACGTAAATAAGAGCACCAGACGTTGCGTAAGCGGGGATCATGCCTGCAAGCGGTGATAGGAAAATTGCCGCTAAGAACAACACACCAACCACGATTGCTGAAAGACCTGTACGTGCGCCTGCTGCAACACCGGCTGCACTCTCTACATAACTGGTTACTGGCGGACAGCCTACACACGCACCTGCCACGCTTGAAATACTGTCGGCTTTCAGTGCTTTGCTTAGGCCTTCAATCTTGCCCGTTTCAGGGTTGGTCAGGTTTGCACGCTCAGCTACGCCCATCAAGGTACCAGCTGTATCAAACATGTTTACAAAAAGGAAAGCCAAGATAACGCTGATCATCGATACGTTTAGTGCACCGGCGATATCCATTGCCATAAAGGTAGGCGCTAAGCTTGGTGGTGCAGCGAAGAAGCCATCGTAGTGAACTAGGCCAAGCATCATGCCGACTAGCGTTACACTCAAAATACCGATAAGCACCGCGCCAAACACTTTACGCTCACTCAGAACCGCAATGATCAAGAATGCAATCGCAGCAAGCAGAGCTTCTGGTTTCGTGAAGTCACCCAATGAAACCAAAGTTGCTGGGTTTTCGACGACGATACCCGCTGTTTTTAAGCCAATTAGACCTAAGAACAAACCAACACCTGCAGTCATTGAATAGCGCAAGCTCTGTGGAATACTCTCGATGATCCATTGGCGGACTTTGTAAAAGCTCATCCCGACAAACAAGATACCGGAGATAAACACCGCACCCAGTGCCACCTCCCAGCTGTAACCCATTTCGCTCACAACCGTGAAAGAGAAGAAGGCGTTCAAGCCCATGCCCGGTGCAAGTCCGACAGGCCAGTTCGCGAATAAGCCCATTAACAAACAACCAATCGCGGCACCAATACAGGTAGCGACAAATACCGCCCCTGCATCCATACCTGAAGCGGCCATGATTTGTGGGTTAACGAAGATGATATAAGCCATGGTCGCGAAGGTGGTGACACCGCCGACTAACTCATTTTTTACGCTGCTTCCGTGTGCCTTAATCTTAAAGAGTTTCTCTAAAATTCCGTTGTTCGCATCTTGGTTGAGTATTTCTGTTTTACTCTCACTCATGTCTGCAAGTCCTTTTATGTTGTGATCCATTTATTGAATACAGCGAGATTTCAATATTAAGTTTTAAGGTTTTTCCTAGCCGCTATTTCTTTAGCTATCAGTTGATTAGTCATCAACTCTCTAACTAATAACGTTATTAGTATTTTTATATGAGCGTGTTTAGTGGGTGCACACCTTTGGGGTGTACACGTGAATCTGTTTAATATTTGGTGATTGAGCCTAGTTCGAAGTTCTAGGTCACGGGACTAACTGCCCCGATAGGTTGAGAAACTGTAAGGCGAGACGAGAAGAGGAACGTGGTAGTGCGCATCGGGATCATCCAAGCCGAAGCGAATAACCACATCGTCTAGGAAAGGCACGCCATCCAATTCCACACCTTTGTTTTTGTAGTAGTCGGCTACATAGAATACCAATTGATATTTTCCCGGTCGGAATTCATTCCCAGCCAGAATCGGCGCATCGGTTCGGCCATCGGAGTTAGTGATTACCGTCGCCAACTTTTCTGTTGAGTCTTCATTGACCTTATAAAGCTCTACCTTGATCTCTGCACCCGGTAAGCCGTGTGTGGTGTCTAATACGTGTGTTGTTAATCTTCCCATAGTCCTTTAATAGCGCTTTGGCGCTCCTCTGTTCCGTGGTTTATGTATCCATTTCGACCTTGCAAAAGAGTGCAACTGGTCACTTTGTTATCACTAACTATGTACGAACTGTACACAATTAGTAAAGCGAATTGTTGTAAAAATGTAAACTATTGTGTCTTTTTTTCTGGCTTTATAGATCCTGATTATCGTTTTTTGGTGAGGTTGTGATTTGTTAAGTTATTGTTTTTAAATCACAAAAGTAACAAAATTTAACTTGAATAACAAAATCTTTACATCGAGATAAATAATTGTATACAATAAATGTACAGGGGTAAGGTTACTCGGTTTTGAAATAACCAATAGCGGAATCACCAATAGAAGAATCATATTGATGAACCAGCTAAAGAGCGGCTAAGCCAACCACTTATGTTAGGAGTACTTGGATGAATAAGGATTATTCAAGAAATTTGATCGGTTACGGAGCTAACCCTCCCAACCCTCAATGGCCAGGTAATGCGCGCGTCGCGGTTTCTTTTGTATTGAACTATGAAGAGGGCGGTGAGCGTTGTTTGTTACATGGAGACGACGAGTCTGAAGCCTTTCTCTCAGAGATCCCGTCAGCACAGCCGATCAAAGGCGAACGTCACATGAGCATGGAATCCATCTATGAATATGGTAGCCGTGCGGGTGTGTGGCGTGTTCTTCGCTTGTTCGATGAATATGAAATCCCACTGACCGTATTTGCTGTCGCAATGGCGATTGAGCGTCACCCAGACGTTGCCAAAGCTATGGTCGAAGCGGGCCACGAAATTTGTAGCCACGGTTATCGCTGGATCGACTATCAATACATTGATGAGTCAGAAGAGCGCGACCACATGACTAAAGCGATTGAGATCATCCAACAAGTGACGGGTCAGCGCCCGCAAGGTTGGTATACCGGTCGTACAGGGCCAAATACGCGTCGCTTAGTCGCAGAAGAAGGCGGCTTTCTTTACGACTCAGATGCCTATGATGATGACCTGCCTTATTGGCACACCGAGACTGGTCATCCGCAATTGGTGATCCCTTACACACTTGATGTGAACGACATGCGTTTTTCAACGGCGCAAGGCTTTAACTCTGGTGAGCAGTTCTTCCAATACCTGAAAGACACGTTTGACACCCTTTATATGGAAGGCGAAACCGCACCGAAAATGATGTCGGTTGGGCTGCATTGTCGTCTGATTGGTCGCCCCGGTCGTATTGCTGCATTGAGACGTTTCTTAGATTACGTAAAACAGCACGACAGCGTGTGGTTATGTCGTCGAATCGATATCGCCAACCACTGGCACCAACATCATCCATATCAACCAAATAACGCTAATCATCAACAGCAAAAGTAGCAGTGAAGCAAGGAGGCTTACGTGACTGAATTTCGATCATGCCAACCAACAACCATGGACCGCGATACCTTTGTCGCTCACTTTGCTGATGTCTACGAACACAGCCCATGGGTTGCAGAAGTGGTGTATGACCAAGGTTTGAATGCCGAAGACGATCATATCGAGAATCTTCATCTGAAAATGGCATCGACCTTGTTAAGTGCAGACCAAGGCAAACAGTTGGCTTTGATCAACGCTCACCCGGATTTAGCCGGTCGAGCAGCAGTAAACGGCGAACTCACCGAGTCGTCGACCAAAGAACAAGCGGGGGCGGGCATCGACCAGTGCAACGCCGAAGAATTTGAAAAATTCACTTCTTACAACAACAGCTACAAAAGTCGCTTCAATTTCCCTTTTATCATGGCGGTGAAGGGAGCCAATCGTTACCAAATTCTTGAGTCGTTCGAGATGCGATTAGGAAATGATAGTGAAACTGAGTTTGCTACGGCGATTCAAGAGATCAACAAGATCGCGATGTTTCGTCTCTGGGATATGTAAGTTAACGGAGTTAACAGCTATCTCAGCCCAGTCTTAGTGCGCTAAGAGCTCGCTTTATAAGCCACTAAGTTCTCATTTTATTATTACTTGATTAATTGGATAGGATTACACGGACATGACCCAAACATTTGAACAATACATAAACCTTGCAGACGAAAAACTCGGTGCAGAAGCTATCTTCGCAACAGACGATTTTTTCGCAGATAAAAGCCGTCTACTTAGCCACGCAGCGCCAGAGTGGAAAGACGACTTATATGACGACAACGGCAAGTGGATGGACGGTTGGGAAAGCAGACGTAAACGCGGCGAAGGTTACGATTACTGTGTCGTTCGCCTTGGTCTAGCTGGCACCATTGCTGGCGTTGATATTGATACCTCATTCTTCACAGGTAACTTCCCACCTTCGGCATCAATTGACGCGTGTTATTCACCACAAGGTGAGCCAACAGACTCAACAGAGTGGCAAGAAATTCTGCCTTCAATGGCACTACAAGGTGATCATCATCATCTTGAAGAAATCGAAAGTGACCAAGTATTTACGCACCTACGTTTGAACATCTACCCAGACGGCGGTGTCGCACGTCTACGTGTTTATGGCCGACCAAGCGTGGATTGGGACGCAATAGATTCTCAGCAACAAGTTGACCTAGCAGCCGTTGAACACGGTGGCCGAGCACTCGCATGTAGCGATGAGCACTACGGTAACAAAGCCAACATCTTAGGCCCAGGCCGTGGTGAAAACATGGGTGATGGCTGGGAAACAGCACGTCGTCGCACACCGGGTAACGATTGGGTAATCGTGGCATTAGGCCACCCAGGTAATATCGAACGTATCGTTGTGGATACGGCACACTTCAAAGGTAACTACCCAGACAGCTGCTCAATCCAAGCGGCTTACGTGAAAGGTGGCACCGACGACCAAGTGGAAACACAAAGCCTATTTTGGCGTGAACTCTTGCCAGCACAAAAGCTGCAAGCGCATGAGATTCACGAATTCATTTCTGAGGTAAACGACCTTGGTGCGATTACCCACGTACGTGCAAACATATTCCCAGATGGTGGTATCAGCCGTTTGCGTCTGTTTGGTACGAAAGCGAAATAGGTAAGGAAATGAGTATGAGTAATGGAATACGTCGTTTATCTATCGAACCGTTAACCAAGCAGGCTTTTGCAGAGTTTGGCGATGTTATCGAGTCCGATAATAGTGATTTCTTCATGATCAATAGTGGATCAACACGTCGCTACCACAAGCTAGCGACAACGGATGTGCAAGACCAAGATGGAGAAGCCATCATCAGCATCTTCCAAGCCACACCGTTGAGCTACCCACTGACCATCAAAATGTTAGAGCGTCATCCACTTGGCTCTCAGGCATTCATTCCATTACTTGGTCAACCCTATTTAATTGTTGTTGCGCCAAAAGGCGACGATCCAACATTAGCCAATAGCCGAGCTTTCTTGAGCAACGGTCGTCAAGGAGTGAACTATCACAAAGGGGTGTGGCATCACCCAGTGCTCGCCCTCACCGATCAAGACCAGTTCTTGATCGTCGATAGAGGCGGAGAAGGACATAACTGTGATGAAGTTTATTTTGAGAACGACCTAGTGGCATTGCATTTGGAAGATATGCCAACGGAAGACAACAAGGAAGAGCAACGCTTAGCTAAAGCGTTGTGATACAGGAGTTTATTATGGATCCGCATATTACAGAATGGTTGAACTTAGCAATACGCTGGGCTCACATGATTGTTGGTGTTGCATGGATAGGCGCATCATTTTACTTTGTTTGGTTAGAGAACAACCTTAACCGAGTAAACCCAAAAACTGGCCTTTCAGGCGACTTATGGGCAATTCACGGCGGTGGTATTTATCACCTAGAGAAGTACAAACTTGCGCCACCAGAGATGCCAGAGCACCTGCACTGGTTCAAATGGGAAGCCTACTTCACGTGGATCACCGGTGTGTGTCTACTGGGTGTGGTTTACTACCTTAACGCTGAAATCTACCTGATTGCACCGGGCTCTGGCCTTGATTCAACAACGGCAATCGCGATTGGTATTGGTTCATTCGTTGCTGGTTGGTTTATCTACGACTTACTGTGTGACTCGCCTTTAGGTAAAACCCCCGTGTTGCTTGGCGTTGTGCTGTTTTTGCTGCTCGTCGCTGCGACGTACGGCCTAACTCAAGTGTTCAGTGGCCGTGGTGCTTACATTCATGTGGGTGCAATCATTGGTACCATCATGGTGGGTAACGTATTCCGCGTTATCATGCCTGCACAACGTAACTTGGTGAAAGCGATTGAAGAGAAGCGCGAACCGGATCCGGCATTGCCAGCGAAAGGTCTACTGCGTTCTCGTCACAACAACTACATGACCCTGCCAGTGCTGTTCATCATGATCAGTAACCACTTCCCAAGCACTTATGGCTCTGAATACAACTGGCTGATCCTTGCTGGGCTAGCGATTTTCAGTATCTTGGTGCGCCACTACTTCAATACCCGTCACGGTAGTCAGAAGTTTGCATGGACAGTGCCAGTCGCGGCATTGGGTATGATCACGCTTGCGTTTGTGACCTCACCTTACGCGAAAAAACAGATGACTCCGGTTGTGCAAGCACCTGTGGTTCAAGAAGTGCAAGTCAGCGCGACTGAATCAGCGACAGAAGAGCTTGCTGGAAACGACACAGCGTCAACGACGACTAGTTCTCAAGCTGTACCTGCAGACCACGCAATGCAAACGGCTAGCGCAGGTGTAAGCTTTGAAACCATTAACAAAGTCATTCAAGAGCGCTGTTCTGTGTGTCATTCATCAACCCCGAGCCACGCCGCTTTTGCTGCTGCGCCAGCCGGTGTGATGTTTGATACCCCTGAAGAGATTAAAGCCAACGTCCCAAGGATTGTTGCTCAAACCGTAACAACCAAGGTGATGCCGCTCGGCAACATGACTCAAATGACCGACGAAGAACGCGCACTGATCGGCACTTGGGTAGAGCAAGGCGCTACGCTTCAATAATGATGTAAATCCTTTACCTAAGAGCATGAGTCTTAGGTGAGGCTTGGGGAGAGTTTGGTTTACGGGCACGCGCCAAACTCATCCCACCCTGTTTCCCCGGTTCCTATAACCGGGGCTTTTTGTTTTTGGACAAAGGAAATGCAGAATTATCATTCAGTTGGTGACTCTAGGTGCATATGTGGTTTAGAGTTCGAAGAATTGGGTTTTATTAAGTATTTTGGTGTAATCAAATCTTAATGTTACCTATGCTAACAATTTTACTTGATTATTCTTATTAAAGTTAAAGCTGTATTGAAATATCAAGTGTGCATCCACCTAAACTTGACCTAGGCATATAGGAAACCATTAATGAGTAACGTTATTCCATTTAGAAAGAAACCAACTTCAACTCAACACCCGAAAACAACGATTAAGATGAGCGATTGCCATTTTGAAGAAAATGGTATCGGTATGCTTTTAGGAGAAGGTGTAGAAGTTGAAATGGATACAACTACTTTCCTTAACAATGGCATGGGGATTGTTGCTGGCTCAACCGATGAAAAATTTCTTCAAGCGTTGTCTGAATCAAAACCTCAAGAAAGGCTAGGGTTCGCGAATGAACTAAATCAATTCGCTAGCATTCCAGATAAAGAACTACGTACACAAGAAATAGAGAAGTCTTCTATTTCCAGGAAATTATCTTCAATAGCCAATATTGCGACTGTCACAACTTGGCTTAATGAAGTTATTGAGGGCGTATCAAGCGTAGATTTTGAAGCGTTATTAAATACGATTATGGGTAGCTAGCGAGATAAAAACAGCTGAAGAGAACTTACTTAAGCTTGGTATCTCGCATAGGTGGCTTACAGTCTTTTAGCTATATCGTTTAGCAAGGAAGCTCTGTGAGTCATTGCATGTCGATAGTAAGTACTTACGTTTAAACTGATTCATTGCGTGCGCAGTCCTGTATAAGGTTCTTGATATGAATCTCTACCCATGGCATTTTTAGTCCAAATTGACTTTACTTAGGACAAAAAATGGAAGACTTGATAGTCGCGTATTTTAGGGCATTGAGCTCATTCTTTAGGTATCTGTTTCAGTCGATCTTGATTGAGTTCATTGGTTACGGAGCTGGCTGGATAGTCTGTAAAGTATTCACACTAGGGCGCTTTCCCCCATTGATTCCAACCGACAAAGAGCGAACCAGAATCTCTTATATCGGAGCTATTAGTATCGTGTTGCTTCTGTTTGCAATTGGTGTCTTCAATAGTTTGTGATTCGGAGTGAAGATATATGAAATTTTACCCTGCGGAACAATACCAAGCGGCTTGCAACGAGCTGTTTGTCCGATACGAACGTGACATCAAAAAGCTAATCCTTAATGCGAGAGTTGAGCACGTAGGCGCATCTTCTATTCCATCTGCAGTATCTAAAGGCGACTTGGATATATTCGTCGGTATTGAATCGAGTGAACTTGAGTACGCCATTGAACAACTCACAACACTCGGCTTCAATGAGAAACTCGATACCTTAAGAACGCCGGAACTGTGCATGTTGGAGTCTACATCAGGACATGACGTGGCCTTGCAAGTAGTTGCCAATGGTTCTGAGTTCGAATGTTTTCTAAGGTTTCGTGACAAGCTACGTGCGGATCCGGAATTAGTGGAGCAATACAACACCCTCAAAATGTCTTGTGAAGATTGGTCGCAAGAAGAGTACCGTGAAAGAAGTCGGCTTTTATCGAGCATGTGTTGGCTTTGAAATAACAACAAGTTTCGATTGGATATTATTCATCCAAATCCTAACTTTTTGTGCTGTTTTTACTTTCCTCTTACACTCTTTTCAAATATCGAATTTAGTATCAAATTTCTCTTTGTTATACAGGCAAGTCTCTCATTATGAAGAACTTCTTTGATAGCGAACTCATGCTCTCTAGCTCTTTGAATTTCGTTTTGCTATCGCTTGGGCTAACGCTCCTTTTTCATCTTCCGATTTGGTGTGGGTTCAACTTGAGCCGACGAAAATGGAAGCTCATGGATTATTTATGGCCGTTCTTGGCGGGTATCGGGATGCTGGGTGCGGTGTCTGAGATTCGTGCGAAAGTAGCGGGCGATTGGGTTGAAACCGAACAAACCAGAGCGGTGGCGATTTTAGAATCGGTTCAGCAGTTTTCTTTGGATAAGCTGCGAAGTGATACCTGCACAGGTCAACCATCTTTGGATAATCACGCTCAGCACCATGAAGCGTGTTTGTGGTATTTGAATACGGCGATCACGTTCAAAGACGTTGATTTCACCTTGTTACCCAACGCATCGGATTTTACAGTTCCTGCGCCTAGTGTATCGCTGGTGGAAAGTGATGCCGTGTGGGTGGATGGTATGCTGAGTCAGTATGAGATGCAGAAAAACCAATACATAAAAACCAGAGAAGCGCAGGTGAAGCAGCCATTAGAAAGCCTCTTCTGGTATGTGAGTCCTTACTTAGTCTGTTTCGCTATTGCGTTGCGTTTGACGAAAGTGACCGCAGAGCTCAAATTAGATAAGTGCGCATAGTTTGAGTTCCTATACCCAGATAGAAAAGGTGAAGTAATGAATGTGAGTGAGTTTTCTCGGTTGGTGGGTTTGTCAGCCCACACGCTTCGCTACTATGAAAAAATCGGCTTGTTGAAAAATGTTCAGCGAAACAGCAGCGGGCATCGAGTCTATACATCGAAAGACGTTACCTGGATTGAGTTCGTGAAGCGCTTAAAAGACACCGCAATGCCACTGGATGAGATTTTAGAATACGCAAAGCTAAGGGAATTAGGGCCAGAATCGACTTCGCAGCGCCAAGTGTTGCTCGAACAACATCAACAGAATTTGAGGTCCCATATCGAAGAGCAGCAAAAGCATCTGGCTGCGCTAGAGCAAAAAATTAGTTTGTATCGAGATGGAAAAGTCCGTTGACTTAGAGTCGACTCTAACTTGTAAGGTGTTCCTGTGAACTATAAATACAGGAACAAACTCATGAATCAATCACGTTTCGACATTGGCTTAGAAAGACTTAATCATATCGACGGAGAAGCAGGGCAACAGGTTATTGAAAGCCTGCAAGACATCTGCCCTGATCTTGCAAAATATACTATCGAGTATCCTTTTGGTGATATCTATTCACGCCCCGGTTTGGATTTGAAATCACGAGAGATCGCGACCGTCGCTGCCCTTACCGCACTCGGTAATTGTGTCCCTCAGCTTAAGGTGCATTTGAATGCGGCACTCAATGTTGGATGCAGCGAGGAAGAGATTAAAGAAGTGATATTGCAGATGTCGGTGTATGCGGGATTCCCAGCGGCGTTAAATGGCATGTTCGCATTTAAAGAGGTGCTTGCGGAGAGAGGCACAGCTTGAGATAAATAGAAAATATAGTCTGAAAAGGGAGCGTCAACTTTGCTAAGTTGCGTTCCCTTTTTATTGATTGGCTAAGTTTTAAAGGTCGTAAACCTGAAGGTTCGCGGTTCTTTAAGATGACAAAGACAGCGCGAACGTCAGCAAAATAGGCAAGGTGACAACACTCAGGAAGTTGCCGAATAACACCATAGACGCGACCTTGGGGGGCTCTACATTGAAGCGTTCTGCAAACAGGTAGTTCATCACGGCGGGTGGCAGCATGGTGAACAGCACCATCATTTGTAGGTGTAGCGTTGGCAGCGGGATAAAGAAGTAGATGATGGTAAAGGCTATGGCTCCGGTGAACAGCGATTGAGCGGTACACAACAAGCCGACTTTTAATCCGCTCAGTCTCAAGTTGACCATTTGCGAACCCAACGACAACAGCATGATAGGCACGGCTGCTTGGCCGAGTAGCGATGTGGCTTCATAGATTGGATTCCAGACTGCAATTCCAGACAGGTTGAGCGTCATCGCTAATGCTGCGGCTAAGAATATCGGCATCTTGAGGATCTGTTTGATCGGGTTACCTTCACTCAGCAGTGCTAAACCGACACTAATATGAACACACGCCGATACCACAAACAGCAGTACTGCAGGGGCTAATGCACTCTCACCAAAGGTATACGTGAATAGGGGAATCGCGAGGTTGCCACTGTTGCGGAACATGTGTGGCGGAGCCCAAGCTTTGAAGTTGAGCTTAAAGATCTTACAGATTGGTATCATCAATAAAGCAGGCACCAACACCGCGACCAAAGAGGCGGTGATGAGTGGCAGTTGTTCGGTGTCGAGAGGCATGGTGGTCAGCGATGCAAATACTAGCGCAGGAATACACACATCCATGTTGATGCGATTGATCGGTTTGAAATCGGGCTTGAGCCAACGACCCACCGCAAAGCCAGCACTGGCTAAAGCAAAAACGGGAAACAGAATGCTGACGACCTGTTCGAACATAGAATTCCTTTCTAAGCGAGAGTGATGATTTGTTTTAAACGGACAAATTACAACCTAATGCCATTAAACCTAACCTATCAACATAAGGCAGCCGCGTCATGGGTGTGGAGCACACCACGAGCAATTATTTGTATTTCTTTGAATTAGGGACAAAAAAAGACCAGCGGCGTTAACGGCTGGTCTTTAAAAGCTAGGCGAATCTGGACGGGTTCTTAACAACAAAGGTTACCTAGCGTGTGTTTATTAGCGAACTAACTAACGAGCTTCTTGTAATCTTTGAAGTTCACATCGTAGGCCTTTTCGCCGTAGATGTAAGTCTCGCTAACGGTTCTGTCGTCACCTAAGCTCATCAATACAAAAAGTTTTTCTTCAAGCTTGGTGGTTTGTTCCATTCTAAAGCGCATCAGCTGAGTTGCGTGTAGATCTAATACCACGAAATCCGCTTCTTTACCGACTTCCAAATTACCAATCTTGTCTTCTAGATGCAGTGAACGTGCACCGCCTAGTGTTGCCAAGAATAGCGACTTAGCCGGGTGCAACTTCTTATGCTGTAACTGCATGATCTTGTACGCTTCACTCATGGTTTGCAGAATCGAGAAGCTAGTGCCTGCGCCGACATCAGTCCCCACGCCGACACGAATGCCGTGTTCTTCCATCTCAGGTAATCGGAACAAACCCGATCCTAAGAACAAGTTCGAAGTTGGGCAAAAGGCGATAGCAGATTCAGTATCAGCAAGGCGTTTACATTCACAATCAGAAAGGTGAATACCATGAGCAAATACCGAACGCTTATGAAGTAGTCCGTAATGGTCATAGACATCTAGGTAACTGTCACGCTCTGGGAACAGCGATTTCACCCACTCGATCTCTTTCTCATTTTCAGAAAGGTGAGTGTGCATGTACACATCTGGATATTCTTCTAGCAGTTTACCTACAGTAGCAAGTTGCTCTGGTGTACTGGTTGGCGCAAAACGAGGTGTCACCGCGTAAAGCAAACGGCCGCGGTTATGCCATTTTTCAATCAGTTCCTTGGAGTCAGCATAGCCAGATTCTGGAGTGTCGGTAAGGTAGTCTGGAGCGTTGCGATCCATCAATACCTTACCTGCGATCATACGTAGGTTGCGCTTCTCAGCTTCTTCGAAGAATACGTTGACCGACTCTTTGTGTACCGTGCCAAATACCAGTGCCGTGGTGGTGCCGTTGCTTGCTAATTCATCTAGGAATAGCTTCGCCACTTTGTGTGCGTAAACTGGGTTTTTAAAGCGTTTTTCTTCTGGGAAGGTGTAGTTTTCTAACCAATCAAGAAGTTGCTCACCGTAAGACGCGATCATCCCTGTTTGAGGGTAGTGGATGTGCGTATCAATAAAGCCAGAGGTGATCAGCTTGTCTTTGTATTCTTTTACTTTGAGTGTTTTAGGTTGGCGAGCCAATACCTCATCGGCATGGCCCAAGTCGACGACATGGCCGTTCTCAACCACTAAAACACCATCTTCAAAATAGTCGTAAGACTCATCGATACCGACGTCTTTTGGGTCGGCGACGCTATGTAAAATGCTGGCGCGATAAGCTTTGCGTTGCGTTGTCATGTTTACTTCCTTTTAATGACTTCAGCGACGTTATGGCCACTGAAGCTTTGCGACTTGTGTTAGGCGATCTTCTCTTCCAATGGTGGTTCGCCTACGTCGCTTGGTTGACTGTGTTGATCGGTCAAACCCTGATTTCGATATTGTTTGGTTGGGCGCTTTTGTTCAAGCGCTTGGCCTTGATAGTGTGCGATCAGTTCACCCGCAACCGATACCGCAATTTCGGCAGGATGTTTGCCATTCACGGCGCTAATGCCAATCGGGCAAAGCATGGTTTCGATTTGTTCTTGGCTGTAGCCGCGCTGCTCTAAGCGGAAGTCGAACTTCTTACGCTTGGTAAGCGAGCCGATCATGCCAAAGTAACGGCTGTCTTCACGGTCAATAATGGCTTTGGTTAGGTCAAAATCGAGCTGGTGGTTGTGGGTCATCACAAGGTAATAACTGTTTGGTTGCATGTGTTTCACTTCACCGACTGGGTCGTCTGAGACAAGCTTTTTAACACCGTGTGGCAGCGTTTCAGGGAACACTTCTTCACGTTCATCAATCCAGGTCACACGGAAGGGCAGAGTCGCGACAATGTGCAGCAGCGCTTTGGCAACGTGCCCAGCGCCAAACAGCACAAGGTGATTCTGCTGAGTGCCAATCGGTTCAAAGCTTAATGTTGCCATTCCGCCACAACACTGGCCCAAACGAGCGCCTAGGTTAAAACGTTCCACTTTGAGCGACTTTTCACTGGCAATCAGCATCTCTCGAGCCATTTTAGTGGCCACATGTTCAAGGTGACCACCACCAATCGTAGCGATGATTCGGTCACGAGTGACAAGCATCTTGGTGCCCGCATCACGTGGCACTGAGCCTCTGTCTTCAAGCACTGTCACCATGACACATGGTTCGTAGCTCTCTTCCAGCTTTGCCAGTTCGTGAATCCAATTATCCTTAAACATATGTCCTCCTAAATCCCTTCTGTGCTTCCTAAGCTGTTTATTACGCCCTATGCCATATCTGTCAGCTCTAAGCCGTTTCTGATTGAGCATCGACCGAAGTCGGAGCGGTTTCAGTGACTTCCTGAATCGCCATCAGAATGCGCTCTGGCGTTGCTGGTGTGTTGAGCTTAGGAATCGCTCCATCAACGGCCACGTAGCTAATCGCATCTTTCAATGCACTCCATACCGACATACCCAACATGAAAGGTGGCTCACCCACGGCTTTCGAGTTGAATACTGTGTCTTCTGGGTTGCTGCGGTTTTCCAAAAGGTGCGTTCTGAAATCAATTGGCATATCAGCAATCGCAGGGATTTTGTAGCTTGCAGGGCCGTTGGTCATTAAGCGGCCTTGCTGGTTCCACACCAACTCTTCCGTTGTTAACCAACCGACACCTTGTACAAAGCCACCTTCGACTTGGCCGATATCAATCGCCGGGTTCAATGAAGCGCCTACGTCATGCAGAATATCGACACGCAGAATCTTGTTCTCGCCAGTCAGGGTATCGATGATGACTTCTGAACAAGAAGCACCATAGGCGTAGTAGTAGAACGGACGACCACGCGCCTTCTCGTGATCGTAATAGATCTTCGGAGTGCGATAGAAGCCAGTGCTTGATAGCGAGATTTGGTTGAACCAAGCCAGTTCAACAAATGAGTTGAAGGTCATGATCTCATCGCGGATCTGCACCATGCCGTTTTTAAACACCACTTCTTCAGGCCACACTTTGAAGTGCGAAGAAGCGAAGTCGATCAGGCGCTGCTTAATGGTTATTGCGGCGTTTTGCGCGGCCTTACCGTTGAGGTCGGCGCCCGATGAGGCTGCGGTTGGTGATGTGTTCGGAACTTTGTCTGTGTTTGTAGCGGTGATCTGGATACGTTCGACATCGACTTGGAACTCCTGTGCAACGATTTGTGCCACTTTGATGTTCAAGCCTTGCCCCATTTCCGTACCACCGTGATTCAAATGAATACTGCCATCGGTGTAGATATGGATGAGCGCACCTGCTTGGTTCAAGAAAGTCGCAGTAAACGAGATGCCGAATTTCACTGGTGTGATAGCAAGGCCTTTCTTCAAGATAGGGCTCTGCCTGTTGAACTCAGCGATTTCTTTACGACGTGCGTGATAGTCACTGCTGCGTTCAAGTTGTTCGGTTATCTCAGGTAAAAAGTTGTCTTCAACGGTTTGGTAATAATGGGTCACGTTACGGCCTTCTTCGCCGTAGTAGTTCGCCTTACGTACTTCCAAAGGATCTTTTTTCAGGTAACGCGCAATCTCGTCCATGATGTGTTCAATGGTCATCATGCCTTGCGGGCCACCAAAGCCACGGTAAGCGGTGTTCGATGCGGTATTGGTTTTGCATCGATGACCGACCACAGTTGCATCGCCTAGATAATAAGCGTTGTCTGAGTGAAACATCGCGCGGTCGACGATAGAGCTTGATAAGTCTGGTGAGTAGCCACAGTTACCTGCAACGGTAATATCCGCACCTTGAATCACACCATTGTCGTCAAAACCGACCGTGTATTGATTGTAGAACGGGTGGCGCTTACCAGTTTGCTGCATGTCTTCATTACGCAGCAGACGCATTTTGGTCGGTCGGCCTGTAAGGTGGGCAATCACCGCAGCCATACAGGCTGGAGAGGCTGCTTGAGTCTCTTTACCACCGAAACCACCACCCATACGACGCATATCAATCACGACTTTGTGCATCGGCACGCCAATCACTTCCGCAACCAGCTTTTGAACTTCGGTCGGGTTCTGTGTAGAGGTGTAGACGATCATGCCGCCGTCTTCGGTTGGCATTACACTACTGATTTGAGTTTCTAGATAGAAGTGCTCTTGGCCACCGATCTCTAGGTCACCAGAGATCACGTGTTTCGCTTTTTTCAGTGCTGCTTTTGAGTCACCACGCTGTTGAGTGTGGCTTTCTGTTACGAAGTGCTCTTTTGCCAGCGCTTCTTTCACATCAAGAATGGCTGGTAGCTCTTCGTATTCAATAACGGCTGCGTGCGCGGCTTTGCGTGCGGTTTCTAGATCGTTAGCTGCCACAGCAATCACAGGTTGGCCGTAGTATTCTACTTTGCCATCGGCAAGCAGTGGGTCGCCCGGTAGGATTGCACCAATGTCCAATTCACCTGGTACGTCTTTGGCTTGAATGGCAATCGCCACGCCTTCAAATTCGTAACACGGTGATAAATTTATATTGGTAATGTTCGCGTGTGCTTGAGTGCTCAGGCGTGCGTAGACGTGCAGCTGATTTGGGAACTCTAGGCGGTCGTCAATGTATACCGCTTCGCCCGTGACTTGCTTGGCTGCACTGTCGTGTTTTACGCTTTTACCTACGCCAGTTTTTAGGTCTTGTTTTGCAATGGTAACCATCTCTTCGTGGGTCATCGCATTGCTCTTGTGAACAGAGGAATTTGATTTAGACATAAGACGTTACCCTTGTTTCGATTTGGTTGTTTTTGTTCTGCTGTTCAATGAAGTAACGACGCAACATATTGGCTGCCGACAATGAACGGTATTCTTGGCTGGCACGGAAATCAGATAGCGGCTCAAAGTCGTTATACAGTTCCTGCATCGCTAACTTAATATTAGCGTCTGTCCATGGTTTGCCTAATAACGTATTTTCACAACGCGCCGCGCGCTTAGGTGTTGCAGCCATACCGCCGAAAGCGATACGAGCGTAAGAAACCTTGCCGTCTTCGATTTGAATATCAAACGCACCACACACCGCAGAGATGTCGTCGTCTAAACGTTTAGACAGTTTGTAAGCTCGGAAGCTGTCGTTAGTTGGCTTAGGAATGATGATCTGTTCAATGAACTCACTCTCTTTTTGCGCCGTCACTTTGTAGCTGATGAAGTAATCTTCAATCGGCATGGTGCGTGACTCGTCACCGCAACGAAGTTTGATCTTTGCGTTAAGGGCAATCAGCAGAGGAGGGGTGTCACCGATAGGCGAAGCATTCGCTACATTACCGCCGATGGTGCCTTGGTTACGCACTTGCAGTGAAGCAAAGCGATGCAGCAGTTCACCAAAATCTGGGTAGTGTTTTTTCAGTAGTGCGTAAGAATCGCTGATAGGTAGGTTGGCACCAATGATTAAGTCGGTGTCGGTTTCTTCGCATACCTTCATGTCTTCAACAAGGTTTACGCTGATCAGTGTTTCTATCTCGCGATGGAATTGTGTCACTTCCAGTGCTAAATCCGTGCCGCCAGCAACCAGCTTCGCGTTCGGATGCGCTTGAAAAAGCTTGGCCAACTCATCAGTGCTTTTCGGGGAAAAAGCGGTGAGGTGACCAAGGCGTAAGTTGGCTTCGGTGTCTTGAATACCTTCTAGCTTCTTGATGGTGTTGCGTTCAAGTTCAGCAAATTGGTCGATCAAAGGTTGGTCTGTTGAGAGCGACATCGCAGCATCAACAATTGGACGGTAGCCCGTACAGCGACATAGGTTACCCGCCAGTGATTCCATGACGTCTTCTTTGCTCGCATCGGGTTTGTTCTTGCCTAGGGCAAACATCGACATGATGAAGCCAGGTGTGCAGTAACCACACTGTGAACCGTGAAAATCAACTACTGCCTTCTGCACTGGGTGCAAAGAGCGATCTCGGTTTTGTAGATCTTCTACTGTGATCAGTTGCTTGCCATGCAGCGCTGAAACGAACGTCAGGCAAGAGTTCACCGAGCGGTATTGCAGCTGTCCATCAACCACTTCACCGAGAACTACCGTACATGCACCACAGTCACCCGACCCACAACCTTCTTTGGTACCCGTTTTATTAACCTTGGTACGAAGGTAGTTGAGCACTGTCATATTTGGCGACAGATTATCTTCACGTCTTATTTCCTGATTGAGCAAAAAAGTAATCAAGAGACCTCCTTGTAAATCGACATATTTCCATGTGTATTCTTTTTGACTTCTAGGTCAATAATTATCCATCCTGACCCTGTGGTCAACTATTTATTTACAAAAATGCAACAATGAGGTGCTGCTATGAATTGTATACAATTTAAATTTGGTCGTAGTCGTCTGTTTTATAAGGGTTTGGGTTGATGGTGAATGGTTTTATGGCGTGAATGAATTGATGGCTATGTATACAAGATAAAGACAAGGTTTATGGCACTGTTGGAAGTGATTCTGTAGAGGCTAAGATCGTTGTTGAGGCTAGAATAGGCAGTGTTTTAGATGGATGTGAGCCGATCGTCGTCTTTATTTTTAGGGGAGAGTGCATAACAAAGAGAAGTAAACGCAGAGGCTTACTTCTCTCCTGTATTGTTAATAAAAAGCTGTTAACGAAAAGCTGTTAACAAAAAGCTGTTAACAAAAAGTTGTTGAATGATGGTTGTTAATCGCTTCTTGAATCGTCTATGACTTACTCTTAAGCAGATCTGAGAACACCACATGCAGGTCGCTAGAAGCTGTGCTGCTGTCTAGGTTGAGCTTCGAACGAATATGGCTTAGGTGCTCGTGCATCAATTCTACCGCTTGTTGTTCGTTGCCAGACTCAATCGCATCCAGTAAGCCTGAGTGCTCGTCTAAAGAACAGTTCGAGTGGTTACCGGTTTCGTATTGAGCGATCAGCAGTGAGGTTTGCGATACTAAACTGCGTTGGAAAGCCAGCAGTGGCGCGTTCTCTGCCATTTCAGCCAATTTGATGTGGAACTCACCAGATAAACGTAAGCCAGAACCATAGTCACCTTGGTCAAAGGCGCAGTTCTCTTTCGCGACCAGTTTTCTACACTCGTCGATTTGGGCTTTGGTTGCGTTCTTAACCGCTAGCTCAGTGATAGCAATTTCCATCACTTCACGTGCTTTAAATATCTGCTTGGCTTCGTCTACTGTTGGGGCTGCAATCACAGCACCTCGGTTAGGACGGATCACCACAACTTGTTCTAAGGAGAGGCGCAGCAAGGCACGGCGGATAATAGTACGGCTAACGCTAAAGATTTCTGCTAACGCTTCTTCGCTTAATTTGGTGGCTGGTGGCAGCCTTTGTTCTAGTATCGCGTCGAAGATATGGCAGTAAACAACATCGTCTTGAGTCTGGCCTGTTACTTTTGTTTTTACACCTTTGGAGACAGAGTTTTTGAGAACTGTCATAGAGATAAGGGCCCTTGTTTAGTCGAGTTGGGTTGATCGAGAATAATTCATGAGTGTTACTCTATATTGTATACATTTATCTATACAATGCCACCGGATGAAAGTGCGATGCACGCTTATTTGTTAATGACTTATAACATTTAGTTTGCAGTGAACTGCGTGCGTTCTAAAGCTTTAAGTCATTCTTATTGAACTAGACGCGATTATCGCCACAGCTGTAGGCGACGATCTGGCTTATTTCGCTCAGGGTACGACCTGATTGCTGCTGCCACTCGTTGAAAGCCTTACTTGCCGCGACTTGTGCTCGTTTGGTGTTACGACCGCTATCAATCACATCTGTGCTGCGCAGGTGCGCTTCAACGTCAGAAGATAAGATAAACGTGTCTTTTCCCATTTGGCGCAGAGTGTAGGCACCAGTGTTACCGCCTAATCGCTTGCCGTGTTTCTTCAGATAATCCCAAAGTTCAGTGATACGTTCTGATGGCCAGTCGGCAACCATTTGTGAGAAGGAATCCGCCTCACGCTTAGCATTGTGGATCATGGTGGCATTGGCAGGGATGGTCATCACCTTAGTGAGGTGGCGAATAATGCGCGGGTCTTGCGCTTTTTGTTCCCACATTTCATTCGGCAGCATCAGCATTTTTTCGATATTGAATTCAAAGAACACTTCTTCAAATTGCGGCCATTTCTTCCTCACTACATTCCATGAAATACCACACTGGAATACTTTTTCAGTAAAGGCGGCTAGCCAACGATCGTCGGTGATTTGTGATAGCTCGGCTTGTGAAAGGGGCGCACGAACAATTTTTTCGAGTTCGGCCGCTCCGCCTTTGCGGTGAGCTGCACGTTGGTAAATAGTATCGAATTTTTCTTGGGTCATGAAGGTTCCAAATTACATCTGTGTATCTTGAGTATGTAGCCAATGCTTAATGATATGGGGTCAAATCTAGTAATTAAAACGAACTAGCAGAGCTTTAATTCCATCTGATACAAGGGCCACGTTTTGCCATTGAACTCTTTGACGCTCGGCTCTTTGTCGACCACCTGAAAGCCGGCTTTGTCGTAGCAACGTTTTGCTCCGATATTCTGCTGAAATACCGCTAAGCTGATGGTGGTGACATCAGGTATTTGTTTCGCGGCGTCTAATGCACTTTCTATCATTGATTGCCCAAGCCCTTTGCCTCGTTGGTTTGGGTGAATCGCAACTCGGCAGAAACGAAGTTCACTGTCTGACATACGTTGAAACTCCATAAACCCGATCAGTTCTGAGTTATTGCCGTTCGAATTCAGTTCAGAGAGAGCACTAGACTCAGAGAAGGTATATAGCTCAACTTGAGGCTCTTGAGAGCGTTCGATGATGGAGGCGGCTTCTAACGGCCAACCAAAGGTTCGTCCGCCCCACAGTACATAGTCTTCGAGTGATGTGAACCAAGTGACGATCTCATTGGCATCGGAGGCTTTAAAGCGATTTATTTCCATATCCTTCTCTCTTCCTTATCGTGTGTCTCTTTTTCTAAGCCGCTAAACTTCCGAGCCCAATTGCTCAAGAAAACCACGCATGTAGTCGGTGCGCTTGTTGGCTTCTAACTTGGCGGATTCTGTATTCATGGTTCCAGCCAGCTTAAACAGTTTCACGTAGAAATGGTCGACGCTGTAATGCTTGTCATCCAAGTCACGATGTTCAGCGAATGGATCTTCGTGGTTATAGAGTTCTGCGTTAAAGCTCTGCCCCACGTACAGACAGCGTGCAATGCCAATCGCACCGAGAGAGTCTAGGCGATCAGCATCTTGGACGATTTGAGCTTCCAAGGTTTCTGGAGTGATGTTGGCGCTGTAACTGTGAGTGACAATCGCATGATGGATCTCGTCGAGATAAGACGCGGGATACTCGATAGATTTGAGGAAAGAGATCGCCTTGTCTGCTGCCATTTGTGAGCTTTGGGCTCTGTCTGGGTGATTCTTGGGAAAGGTGAAACAATCATGAAGGTAAGCGGCGGGCAGCACGACTTCAAGCTTAGCTTGTTCTTGAGCACACAAAGCCTTGGCGGTTTTGACTACGCGCTTAATATGGCTGATATCGTGCGCTGCATCTTGTGTCATCTCTTGCTGTGCAAAATCAAGCAGTTGGCTTTCAAATTTTTCTATCACGCATCCCTTTCTCCATTATCAATATTGCTTCTCGATTTCCATCGTTTCACATCGACTGTAACAGTTTCTAGCGCGATTTTTTATCTTTTATAAAAGGAATACCCACAAAAAAAACCGACTCAGTGAGTCGGCTTAATAGAAAGGTTATTCTGTGTTGATTAAAGCGCTATTAACGGTAATCAGAGCTTATGCAGTGGCTTGTTGAAGCTGCGCTAACACATGATGCAGTGACGGGCTGATCGTGTGACCAAGCGCTTTAACTTCTTCGCAAGGCTCAACCAAATCTGGAATTTGGAAGCTGATCATGTTCGCTGCCATTGATGCACGAATACCGTTGTTTGAGTCTTCAAACGCTAGGCAGGTTTCAGGTGCAACACCTAAGCGTTCTGCCGCGAGTAAGTAGATCTCTGGGTGAGGCTTGCCGTGAGTCACTTCGCAGCCTGTGCTTAATGAGGTGAAGTACGAATCTAGGCCAGCCAGCTCAAGCTTCTTCTTTGCGATATCAAGCTGAGTGGAGGTCGCCACCGCGATTGGAATGTCATTCGATTTTAGCCATTCAAGCAGCTCAATCACGCCATCTTTTACTGGGATTGCTTGGTTTTTAACAATTGCACTGTAGCGCGTGCGCCATTCATTATTCAGCGCTGGGTAATCTAACCCTTCACCGTAACCATTTCGAAAAATCTGTTCGATGGTTTTTGCGTTACAACCAATGATGCCTAGGTAGACATCTTGCAAAAACGGAACACCTTGCGCGTGACATGCTTCTTCAAAAACCTGCATACAAAGTCGCTCGGTGTCGAGCAGCAGCCCATCCATATCAAAAATAGCAGCTTGAAAATTCATATCCGTGGTTCTTAATGTGTTGTCATCGTGAGGGCGGGTATTTTGACATAGTGTCTAGTGATAGGCGAGTCAACGTTCAGTAAGAATATATCCAATCGGCTCGGCAATATGCTTCTGCATGACTTTAAATGTGATTGGTTGTGGTTGAAATAATATCGTTCAGTTATGAGCCTTGTGTTTTATAGGCCATCCAGATCTAACAGAAACAATTATGATTATTCCACATAACAAATCTAGCTTGTGCGTCTGGCTTCTTATTACATTTCATAAACTTACAGGTCTGTTTACGTGACCATAATCTTATAAAAAACAATTACCGGGAGCCTGCAATCATAGTGTGACCAAGCAATAAGTAAATGGCTGAGCTTAGGGAGAAAATAACATTAGTCCACATTTTTAGCAGGGTTGCTTATGTTGTATTTTGAGTTTCTATTTTTATTAGTCGTCCTTTATATCGGATCTCGGTATGGCGGTATTGGCTTAGGTGTTGTTTCTGGTATTGGTTTGGTTATCGAGGTGTTTGTCTTCAAGATGCCACCAACGTCTCCACCTGTCACCGTGATGCTGATCATCCTCGCCGTTGTTACTTGTGCTTCGATTCTCGAAGCGGCAGGTGGTTTGAAATACATGCTGCAAGTGGCGGAAAGGGTGCTTAGAAAGAACCCGAAACGCGTTACCCTGATAGCTCCGTTCGTGACTTACTCGATGACTTTCCTATTGGGTACTGGCCACGCGGTTTACTCTATCATGCCGATCATTGGCGATGTCGCACTGAAGAACGGGATTCGTCCTGAGCGTCCAATGGCAGCTGCGTCTGTCGCGTCTCAACTAGCTATTACCGCATCACCAATTTCAGCCGCTGTGGTGTACTACCTCGCGCAGCTTTCTGATATTCAACACTCTATTACACTGCTTTCCATTTTGATGGTGACGGTGCCTGCAACGCTGTTTGGTACGTTTTTGCTTTCTTTGTACAGCCTGAAACGCGGCAAAGAACTGAACGACGATCCTGAATACCAAGCTCGTCTAAAAGATCCTGAGTGGAAAAAGCGTATCGAAAGCACTACTGCGACGTCTTTGGATGAAGTGCTGCCAACCTCGGCTCGTAATGCGGTTTTGATTTTCCTATTGTCGATTGTGGTGATTGTTATCGTGGCGATGGTGCCTGAGATCAGAACCATCGTTGACGGCGACAAGCCAATCAAGATGTCGGTGATCATCCAAATGATGATGCTCTGCTTCGGCGGTATCATTTTGCTGGCGACTAAAACTGACCCGCGAGATGTGCCAAACGGTGTGGTATTCAAATCGGGTATGGTGGCGGCGATTGCGATCTTCGGTATCGCTTGGATGTCGGATACCTACTTCCAATACGCAATGCCTCAGTTCAAGTCTGGCATCGTGGAAATGGTGACCAACTACCCATGGACGTTCGCACTAGCGCTATTCATCGTATCGGTTGTGGTGAACTCTCAAGCAGCAACTGCACGTATGATGCTACCGGTTGGCCTTGGATTAGGACTAGACCCAGCCCTGCTTATCGGCTTGATGCCAGCGGTTTACGGCTACTTCTTCATCCCGAACTACCCATCAGATATCGCTACGGTGAACTTCGATGTTTCTGGCACCACCAAGATTGGTAAGTGGTACTTCAACCACTCATTCATGTCGGTGGGTTTAATCGGTGTCGTGGGCGCATGTTGTTTAGGCTACGCTCTGGCACAGATTTTTATCGCTTAATTGTCGCTTAATCGACTAGCGAGATAAGAAACGAGAAACAGCGCCTATTGAGGCGCTGTTTTTGTTTCTGACGCTTGAAAAGGTATGTGAATTAAGTAAAAGGCAATTTAGATCAAAATATTAGCTAATATTATTAGTTGCAAGTGGGGTAGTGGTGATATAACGCTATTTTTGTGAGACGAAGAGGCACTAATGATTACTAACTTTGAGCAATTAGAGCAAGATATGGCATCCACTCCATCGTTTGATGGTCAGTTAGCTAAACTGGTCCACCTCAAGAACAGCAATGGAATGAGTGTATCCTTCATGGATATTGGAGCTACTTGGCTGAGTTGTTCTATGCCAGTGAATGAAGTAGCTCGAGAGGTGTTACTTCGCTCACCCAATATGGCTGAACATATGGAGCAGAGCTCTTATTTTGGTGCGATTGTTGGACGTTTTGCAAACCGTATCGCTAAAGGCCAATTCGAACTTGAAGGGAAGCGCTACCAACTCGGGGTTAATAATGGTGAAAACTCATTACATGGTGGAGTAGAGGGCTTTGATAAAAAGCGTTGGAGCATTGTTGAACAAAGTGCACAAAAGGTAGTGTTTACTCTTCATATCAAAGATGGTGATCAAGGGTATCCGGGTAATCTTGGTGTCAAAGTTACCTATTCTCTAACGGATGACAACCAAGTATCTATTTCTTATGAAGCCAATACTGATAAGACTTGCCCCGTTAACTTAACCAATCATGCTTACTTTAATTTGGCTGGTGAGGCTTCTGGTTCGAAAAGCTTGGATCATGTATTGCAGTTGAGTTCAGGCCATTATTTACCAACAGATCAAGGCTTAATACCAACGGGAGAAATAAAGGCGGTTGAGGATACGAGTTTTGATTTTTCAAACGCAAAGCTCATTGGGCGGGATTTTCTGACTGAGTCGGACCAGAAAATGGCTGGTGGTTATGATCATGCTTTTGTGTTTCAGCCTGAAGTGACCGATGGAGAGTCGGTTGCAGCGGTTCTGGTTGCACCTGCAAAAGAAGTCGTGATGAAGGTAAAAACGACGAAGCCTGCTATTCAGTTTTATTCGGGTAACTTTCTAGCAGGGACGCCTGGTAAGAGTAAAAATTATGAGTTGTACGATGGTCTTTGCTTAGAAACCCAATATTTTCCAGATGGTCCTAATAAGCCAGAATGGGGACCTAACCGCGGGCTCCTGAAGTCTGGAGAGCTTTATCAACATCAGACGGTTTATCAGTTTAAGTTTTAGGCCCTAACTATTGGTGGGCTATGTGCCCACCTTATCCGATGGTGTTGAGGATGTACGAATAATCAATTCTCCTTCCACTTTTCGTCTACTGGATAACAAAGGCTGAGCCTCAATTTGCGCCATTAAGGACTCAATCGCTAGCTTGCCCATATCTGAGTAAGGTAATTCAACGGATGTTAACGCAGGAAAACTTTCCGATGCGATTTGTTGGTTATCGTAGCCAACGATCGCGACATCTTGAGGGATCTTAAGCCCTAGTTCAGCCAGTGCTTGATAGCACCCCATCGCCATGTAATCACTGCCACAAAAGATAGCTTCTGGTGGTTGAGCTAACTTAAACAAAGCTAATGTCTGCTGATGTGCTTCTTTTAATGACCAGTTGGCCTCTGCTAAGTAATTGCTGTTCGGGACAATATCGGCATCAATTAGTGCCTGACGGTAGCCTTCACTGCGTTGTTGGCTCGCAAGCATCCAGTTTTCGCCTGTGAGCATAGCAATACGACAATAGCCTTGTTGGATAAGGTGAGAGACCGCTTTGTAAGCACCGATCATATCGGCAGGTAAAATGCTTGGTGCATCGCTATTGCTTTCGTTTGTGCAGTTTAGGAGCACGGTTGGCAGAGGCGTATTGACCCGTTGTTGTTCAAGTTCACGAGTCATGCTCGATGCGTACACCAAGCCTGCATAATCTCCGCTGTTGATTTCCACTTCAATTTTGCTCGCTAGCACTTCATCGTGGCTGTAATTGAAGATCACTAAAATAAAGTCGTTCGCCCAAGCCTCTTCACGCGCTGAGTTTATAGCATCAATAAAAGGGTCATAACTCGATAACCCGTTGACAACCAGTGCTATTTTATTAGGTCGACCCAGCGCATGAGCGACTTTCTTATTTTTGTAGCCAAGTGATTCGGCGGTATCGAGCACTTTACTTTTTGTGGTGTCTGCAATTTTTACAGACGTTGAACCATTAAGTACCAGTGATACCGTTGATTGAGACACACCTGCCGCTGCAGCAATGTCACTCATAGTGATTTTTTTAGCCATCGTAAATTTCAACTCAACTTAGTTAGCTAAAGATATTAGCTAATTATCAGCTTTCGATCACCTGTTAAAGATGGGGATCACAAAAAGTTGTCCGAGCAGTCTGATAGTTGTGATTGCTCACTCGTTTTTAATCTTAGATAGTAGCGATAAAAATGCAGCTCATTATATTAGCTAATATTATTAGTTAATAATTTAGTTTCAAGGTGAGTAAGATGAAAAGATGGTCTGAAGACAAAGCGTGGCAATGGCAACAACAACATGGATGGTTACGTGGATTTAATTACTTACCAAGGACGGCTGTAAACTGGAACGAAATGTGGCAAGCAGACTCATTTTCACCAGAAATAATGGAACAAGAGTTGGCTTGGGCGAGAGAGGTTGGCTACAACACGCTGCGTACCAATTTGCCTTTCATTGTGTGGCAAGTCGACCGCCAAGGACTGCATGAGCGCATTGATCATTTCTTAGATATTTGTGAACGAAACCAGATTAAGGTAATGATGACCCCAATGGATGATTGTGGATTCTCCGGTGACCATCCGTATCTAGGTCAACAAAAAGCCCCCGTCCCTGACCTGCATAATAGCCAAGCTGCGGCCAGCCCAGGTCGTAATGTTGTTATGGATAAGTCACAGTGGGGTGACGTTGAAACTTACATCCGTGACATTATCTCGACTTATAAAAACGACCCGCGTATTGCGATTTGGGATCTGTACAACGAGCCTACCAACCGTATGATTTTTACCACCAATGGTGAGCTAGCTTACGATGAAGAAATGGAGACGTTCAGCCACGAGTTGATGGAAAAAGCGTTTGAGTGGGCGCGCGATGTGAACCCGACTCAGCCCCTAACGGTGGGTGCATGGCATTGCCCTAGTATTCTCGACCGTAGTTTGCCTATTTTTGAGCATCCAACCGATCGCCGAGCGATGGAGCTATCGGACATTATCACTTTCCATGCTTATCTTCCGTTGGATTTGTTCCATGAAGCGCTGAAAGTTGTGCAAGCGCACAATCGCCCGATGATGTGTACCGAGTGGTTAGCACGTCATGCACAATCTTCCTTACATGAACAGCTGCCAATTTTTAAAGATAAGAATATTGGCTGCTATCAATGGGGATTAGTGAAAGGTAAAACACAAACGCACCTTCCTTGGCCTGAAATTAAACGCAATGACGTTAACTATGCTAGTCAGTGGTTCCACGATCTGCTTGATGAGCAAGGACAGCCATATGATGCAAGCGAAGTACAGTTGATTCAAACACTCGCAGAGGTGGAATAACTGTCATTTAGCCGGCCTAGAGAAAAAGGTCGGCTTCTAAACTAGAATTAAATCAATCGAGACATGAACAATGACTACTATAAAAAATAGATTGAACAATAGAGAGCTGATTTCTTATTTCGGTTATGGCGTGGGCCAATGCTTTAGTTTTGGCTTGGTTGGCTCGTTCATCTTGTACTTCTACACCGATATTCTCGGTATTTCGCCGATTGCTGCGAGTACCATATTTCTTATTGCACGAGTGTGGGATGCTGTTAATGATCCGTTGATTGCTGGCTATATGGATACGTTAGAATCTCGCTTCGGTAAGTTCCGTCCCTACATGTTGTTTACTCCGTTTTTGATTGTATTGGTGACCATCGCTACCTTCTATAATATCGATGCGGACATGTCGACTAAAGTGATGTATGCGGGTATCACTTATATTCTGTGGGGTACCCTTTACACCATCTCTGACGTGCCATTTTGGTCAATGTCGTCGGTGATGACTGATGAGCCTCAAGAGCGTGCCAAAGCAGCAACGTGTGCCATGTTAGGTGTTAATGCTGGTATTGGCGCAACGCTAGTTATTTTTCCTAAATTAAGCGCATTTTTTGCTGATGGTCGTGCTGATCAAGGTTACTTACCTGCTGTTATCGTATTGATGGTGGCAGGTCTGCTGTTTATGCTGAACGGTTTCTACAATACCAAAGAGCGTATTTCGACGGCGAGCTGTGAAAAAGTAACACTGAAAGATACTTTTCAAGCGGTACGTAAAAACAAGCCATTATTCTTCATCTTGGCTGCATTCTTTATGAATGTGTTCTTCAATCTAGTTAATGGTTTATACATTTTCTTTTTCACCTACAACATGGGCGATGCAGGTTTAGTTTCATTGATTGGTACTATCACTTTAGTCAGTGCTATCGCGTGTTTAGCGACGCCAATCCTAACTAAACGTTTCAAGAAGAGAGATATCTTTATTGCGCTATGTGTGTTGGAAATTATCGCACGTGTTGGTTTTTATCTAACAGGTTATGACAACACAACGGTGGTGATGATGTGGCTGGCAGTAGTAACGGGGCTCTTTATGATGACTAACCCGCTTATTTCAGCGATGATTGCAGATACCGTTGAATACTCTTACTACCATAGTGGTAAGCGTACAGCAGCGATAACTTTCTCTGGCCAAACATTTACAGGTAAATTTTCCGTTGCGGTAGCAGGTGGTTTAACAGGTCTGATCCTGACAACTATTGGTTATGTTCCAAATGCGGACCAAACAGAAACAGCATTGAATGGCATGTTCTTTTGTATTGCTTTACTGCCGGCTTTAGGGGCTTTGGTACGTATATTTATTATGTCTCGTTATACCTTTACTGAAGACCAGCATGCAATTTTACGCGAAAAACTTGAGCGTGGTGAGTTTGCTGAAGGGGTTGTTGATAAGTCAGGAATTACGCACAAAGCGACGTCTTAGTTGTTGAGGTTATTACCACTCATTGCATCCTAGAAAACAGCGCCTAAATTGGCGCTGTTTTGTTTTAACAGGTTTCGTTTATTAGCTTTCAGGAGAGCTATTAACGTGGCTCAAAAGCCAGCGACTGAATTGCTTCTTCAATCGTTAGGAAGTGGATCTTCATCAGGCACACTTCAGCTTTTTGAAACTCGTGGTTTCGAATCAGCTTGGTCACGCTTTCTACTGAATATTGCTCAGGCCGTTTCGCTAGAGACAGTTGATTTGATATCGATTGAAGTGCGTAGCTGTTACCCTCTGAATCAATGAGGTAATCATCTTCACCCAGGATCATGTCTGAGCATTCTGCCTGAAAATCGTTCTCGGATGCGACGTAAATAAGCTCATCATCACCGTCGAGTTTTACCAAAGATGGCCAACTGATCATTACTGCCCTTTCTATGTGCTGCTTACTGCTTTTAATAGTGGTGACGACAAGCAATTATATAAAAGTTATCGTCATCTGCTTTATACACTAATCGATTCTTGTCATCGATTCGTCTTGACCAAAAGCTAGACAGGTTGCCGACTAGTGGCTCCGGCTTTCCAATCCCTTCAAAGGGCGTTCTTTTGGCGGCTTCAATCAACTTATTTAGTTTCTTGAGCGTTTTCTTGTCTTGGGTTTGCCAGTATAGGTAATCTTCCCAAGCATTATCTGTAAATACAATCTTTCGATCATTCGTCATTATTCAATTCTCGAACGGTTGTATTTCCGGCTTCGAGTTGAGCAATAGATTCAGCCAATCTTTCAGCGTTTTTAGGCGAGCTCATTAGGTACAAGGTTTCTTGCATTGAATTAAAATGATCAAGAGACATGACCACTGCATCTTCTGAATCTCGTCTGGTTATTACCGTAACATCAGAATCGTCTATCACTCTATCGAGCACAGACTTAAGGCTATTTCTGGCCTCAGTAAAAGAAACAATATTCATCACTTATTTACCCTGTTGTTTTTGGATATGTTTAATCTTTCTATATACACAGAATAGTTAATCATTCATGAATTAACTATTCTACATGTTCCGCTTGTTGTACATGTTATATCAGAGCTTACACATGATCAACTTATGGTACATGTCATTCATTGTAAATATGCAGAGAGTTACTGACTCAAAATGCTATTTACTCAAAGATCGGCCTAATGGTGCGAAGTAACCTTGCAGGGCTTGGTATATCTGTTCTCGGTGCGCCATATCAGGATACACGGGGTACATATCAGGCTTGGTTGTGCCATCCACTAGATAAGCGTTCTTGATATCGGAACACGATTCAATCACGGATTCAAAAGCGCGCGCCATCATCTCTGTGGGTAGTGAGAAGTAACGGGCAGACATCGCTTTGTCGGCAATCACACTGCGAGCCACATAATCGTGTTTGTCCAAGTTATTGTCGCTAAGCAGTGTGGCATCAAACAGAGACATCAAACTTTCGTTTAATGGATGAGGTCGCACCGTTCTATCGTGCAACCAACAGTCGCTGGCGAACAGGATCTGCTTGCGAGGGCCAGAGGTATCGCCGATTTCAAACGCTTTCTCAGCGATATAGTGGTCAAATGCATGCCAAAACTCGTGAGCGAGCGCGCCAGCTCCGGCATTCTTCGCGAGGGCTAATTCTCGTTGGTTCGGGGCATAGTGTGCTTGTACGCCTTTTCTGCCGCCACTGCCGAACGCTAAGCCTAATGTGCCGCGAAGGCCAATCGCTTCTGGTGGCAAAGCCAAGATGTAAGCCAAGTCGGCTAGCGAATCGAATATCAGATTTGCGGCCAACTCTTTTTCTTCTTTCGTCACCCAAGCACCCACACGAATGCTGCCCATACCGAAGGTTTGTTTGATGTCCATGAATGACACCTGATCGCCATGTCGGTAGTCTGGGCCTTCGCGCGTTTTGTATTTAAAGTGAGTTAACTTCAAAAGGGTCCTTGGAAACAGACGTAAGAATGAATAGTGTGCTCAGTGAGATGCGCCTGTGTGAGATGCATCTCTTGGAATTAAAGGACGTTAGCACTTTTGATAGCAAATTGCCGAACAAAATTAGTTTAGATTGAGTTCGAAAGCTTCCCATGAAGTTGGGTTACCTTCACGAGTGAGTGGAAAGAGTGGCTGTTGTGGTTTTGCATAGCTTAATCGGTGCAGTCTTTGAGTTACGTGGTAGCTATCAAGCCCTGATACCGTGACCAAATCCAACGCTTCTAAATCAAGGTAGCCGTCCGGCATCACAGCACGTTTTGGCGCGTGAATTGTAACAACTTCACCAATCAACATTTGAGTTTGGTTACTTTCAATTGTGATTTGTTCTTTGAAAGCCAAGCCTATTTTCAGAGGACTTTCCAAGACAAACGGAGCAGGGAACACATCATCGTAATAGGACGTGAGACCGACCGCGTTGAATTCTGAGACTGGTTTAGGGTAGCGAGCCGAGGTTTGATGGGCCTTTTTAACAAAGTCAGCACCAATGCTGTTAACGGTGAAGTACTTAGTTTCTAGGATGTTTTCTAGCGTATGACGTCGGCTTTTATCTGGGCGAACAATAAAACCAAGCAGCGCGGGATCAGACCCTAGGTGAATGACAGAGCTCACTATCGCAAGGTTTTCAAGCCCCTGTTTATCACAAGTACCAATTAGGTTGGCGCTTTTAAATCCAGATAGGGAGTTAACCAAACGAATGCGGTGGCGCGGGTCCATTGTTTGGATATCTTGTTTAGAAAGGGTCATGTCCTTCATATCTTCTCTTCTTCTCATTTATTGTTATCTTCGAGCATGCTCACTAACGGACTTATATGTACGAAGAATCCGCTTTTATCGATCAAAGAGCGCTTATTGGCCGTGGGCAGTTTGTCTCTTTTATCTCTGCTACAGCACAATGAACGAGATCCTTTGCATAGATTTACGTACGTTGACGTCCCTTTACATCACAGGAGCTAAAGTAATGATGTCGTCTTTATGAGTGTTAACAAATGAAAACAGTCCGCAATATCATTTGGGCAATGATTGCCACAATGTCAGCCTTTTGGTTTGCGATGGAACCGCAATTATTCGCTTCAAGCGATGTCTTTGAATGGCGCTCAGCCATGATTCAGTACTCAGGTATTTTGTCTCTGGTGTTAATGTCCATCACAATGATCTTGGCGATGCGTTTGCCTATGGTTGAGAATTGGCTGAAAGGTATGGATAAAGCATATCGAGTCCATAAATGGCTCGGTATCGGTGGTGTTGCACTGGGTGTGACACACTGGTTGTGGTACCAAATACCTAAGTCATTGGTGGTGTCTGGTGTGTTAGATAAGCCTGTTCGACACGATGGTTCAGGGCCGCAAGCTGTTTTGACTGGATGGGAGTTATGGGTCAATGAATTACGCGGTATTGCTCAGAGTATTGGCGAGTGGGGCTTCTACTTGTTGCTCATTTTACTGGTGGCGTCACTATGGGCGGCAGTGAAGTACAAACCGTTTAAATTGTCGCACCGTCTGATGTCGGTTGCGTACCTGTTTATCGCTTTCCACTCAGTAATCCTGCTTAAACGAGCGTATTGGGGAGAACCTATTTATTATCTAACTGTGGCATTTGCTTTGGCTGGGTCTATCGCAGCGATTTACAGTTTGTTAGGCTTGGTTGGGCGTCGTAATCGTCACTCAGCGACGATTATCTCGACTCGCTATTTTCCACAAGCTGAAGTGATGGAGCTTGTGTTAAAACCGGAGGTATCTTGGCAAGGTCACAAAGCTGGGCAGTTTGCGTACTTGCGTTTCGGTAATGAAGACCCGCATCCGTTTACCATTGTTTCTGGCAGTGATGATCCAGAGCTGCGCTTTTTGATCAAAGAGCTGGGTGATTTTACTAATGGCCTATATGAACGAGTGAAAGCGGGCGATGCGGTTACGGTTGAAGGACCCTATGGTCGACTTTATTTTGACCTAAGCAAGCCACAAATTTGGATTGCTGGTGGTGTCGGGATAGCGTCGTTTTTTGCAACACTTGAAGCGCTCAAAACAGAACGAGATCATCCTCGTATTCAACTGTTTTATTGTACTCGCGGTGTTGATAAGCAATTAATCGATGAGTTGTGGCACCTAGCACACGCGGTTGGTGTGAAGTTGACCGTGATAGATACCTTGCACTCACCGCGGCTAAACGCCGGAAGAATTGTCAATCAATGTGGCGACCTCAACGAGTACGAGATGTATTTCTGCGGGCCGGAGTTGTTCTCTACATCACTGAAAAAAGAATTAGACACCTATCAATTTGATATTGAAAAGCACTACCACGAAGAGCTGTTTGTGATGCGTTAAAGCCAACTATTGGAGCTGTGATTGTTAAATTAGTCAATCGGCACAGTGTAAAAAGGCGTAAAGTCACTCAATTTGTTATTGCAGCGGTTTGCTATTGAGCGATACCATATAGGGCTGTTTCTTTGGTAAAGATGTAATTATGTCAGATGAAAAACTCGCACTCGAATGGATGCGCCAACAAGCTCATAAAGTTGACCCATACGTTATCGATCCATCGTTTGATGAATGCGTTGAGTTGCTTGATCCTGCCTTCAAGAAAGGCAAGAGTGTTGCTCAACTCAAGTATCTGTTATCAGAAGCAGATCGCCGAGCGGGCGCGGCAGAACGTAAGCATGCGGCTTTAAAATACGCCAAAGAGAAAAGCCCAAATGCTGGTCAAATCTTGCGACTGCAAAGCAAGCTTCAACAAGTTCAGTTGGCTCTCAAGCTTGCCACTGGCGATAACAATATGACCATATCTCAGTTCTGTGCGGAGTACGATGTCTCTAAGCGTGACGGCAATACGGCATGGAATGAAAAGTTGGTGGAGCAGGGTAAGAGAAAGTAGTCTTTTAAACGCTTTATTCTTCTATAAACTGTCACGTTAGTTAATGTCATACACTTTTCAAAAAACGACCTATTGTTATCAATGAACGCCTTTCTAAAGCCTGAAAAATCGCTTCTCAGGCTTTAATTTTTATAGCCAACCTGTTGCATTTTTTAGCGCCTTTCCTAATTCTCGTACTGGATTTTCTCTCTATTTTTCTGAGATATCTAATGTGCGCGATACACTATTTTTCGCCCATTAATCAATTTCACTTGTGACAAAGTTATCAGAATTATGCATTTTAGGTAACGTTCCCGAAATTATCGATCTATCATCCACTCAGATACAAAAGTGAAGTAATCAACACGACTGATTTCTATTTCTTCTTCGATATAGAGCTTATACATCAAAAGTATAAGCCGAAATGTGCTTACGAATTATTTTGGGAACGTTTGCAGATAATCCAAAACAATTAACGTGAGAACATCAGAATGAAACGACACATTTTAGCGGTTGCTGTAACAATGGGGCTAATGACTACATCGGTATTAGCAAGTGAAGACGTTGCAGCATTAGAGCAACGTATTAATGAATTAGAACAAAGGGTTGCACAAACAGAGCAGGTCTCTACCGAGGCCAATGAAAAGGCTTCTTCGTTTGAGTTTCACGGCTATGCTCGCTCTGGGTTATTGATCAACGACGACCTAAACGGCGCGACAGGTACTGGCCCTTACATGACAGCGGCGGGTGCCATTGGAGCTCCAATTGGACGTCTTGGTGTTGAAGATGATCATTACGTTGAAGCGAACTTGATTCATAAGCGATTTGCAGACGATGGCTCTAGTGCTTTGTTTCGCATCATGTTGGCCGACAGTACTGAGACAAATAACGAGTGGACTGCCAGCGAAAGCCAGTTGAATGTGCGACAAGTGTATTCAGAACTGAACCGTCTGAGCATGTTCTCTGAATCTGAAGCGTTTTCTGAAGCAACGTTTTGGGCGGGTAAACGATTCGATCGCGACAACTTTGATATTCACTTTTTCGATTCGGATATTGTCTTCTTATCAGGTACTGGTGCGGGCGTTTATGACGTTCAGATGAGCGACAACTGGAAAGCGAATTTCTCTATTTATGGCCGAGATTTTGGTGAGATTGATAGCTCGTCAACAGATGTAGAAAACTACATTGCAACCATGAATAACCGTATTGGCCAATGGCAAGTGATGTTGAGCGGTATGACCTCAGCAGACAACGATAGCCGCCTAAATGGCGCAGCTGAAAGCGGTGTACACGCAATGTTTGCGTACCATGGAGACAACTTCTTTGGTCTGAGCGAAGGCTTCTCTAAAACGGGTATGTTAGTGGGTAGTGGCCTAGGTGCAGAGCTAAAAGGCATCGGTTCAAATGGTGATCTACTGGATGACGCGAAAGCCGTTCGCCTGTTTAGCTACGGTGTCACTCGCATTGGCGACAACTGGCGCTTAGCACCTGCATTAATGGCAGAGCATAGCCAAGACCGTTTGAAGAAGAATGACGAGTTCACATGGGCTTCTTTAAACGTTCGATTAGCTCAAGAGTTCACAGAGAACTTTGAGATGGTTTACGAAGGTTCATTGCAATACATGGATTTAGACAACTCGACAGAGCAAGCGAGCGGCGGTTTCTACAAAGCGACAGTTGCACCAACACTCAAGCTTTCAACTAGCACTGGTTTCTTTGACCGACCAGAACTGCGTTTCGCTGTGAGCTATGTGGATTGGAGTGAAGACCTAAATGGTTACTCGATCAGCACTGAAGCAGATGCTGCAACGATGGGAGAGGGCGGCGAGGTTCTGTTTGCACTGCAGATGGAAACTTGGTTCTAATTGCTTGATATATCGTTTAGATAGAGAGTGTTACTCATGATGTGATAGTCGCATCACCAAATGCCAACCTTATCGTTTCAACTCGAAGGTTGGCATTTTTTATCTTGGGATAACCTGATCTCTGAAATAAATCGCTAGCAAGACTCTCGGTCAATAGTGGTGAAGGTCAACACCATCTTGCTCATTTCAAAGCCTTTTTTCTCAATACGGTCGAGTAGCAGCTTGGCTCCATTTTCTCCCGCTTTATCAAACGCATAGTTAAACGTAGACAGCGTTGGTGTGCATACTGAAGCGAGCTCATCGTCACCTACACCGATCACCAATATATCCTTTCCTGGAACGAGCCCCGCTTCCTGAATGGCTCTGATCGCACCGATTGCGATACGGTCAGTGGCGCAGAATAGGCCGTCGAGCTTGGTGTGCTCCTTGAGATACTGCTTCGCCAGTTGGTAACCTGATTCTATGGTGAAGTCGCCACGGGCGTGAAATTGCAGTGTGAGGTCGTTAAATTGAAGCGATTGAGCGAAGCCTTCCGATCTCATCTTATCAACCGCAATATCATCACCTTGCACACCGATGAATCCCATATGCTTACAAGCTTTCGCTATGAGGCGATTACCCGCTTCAAACCCTACGCGAGTGTCGTCGTGCACAATGCTTGGGATGTTAAACATTGACCCGTCTTGACCAACCAATACCACGGGTACGGCAGAGCTTTGAATCGCTTTGACTAATTGGTTGTCGAGGTGGGTCGCGTACAGGATGATGCCTTCAACACGCTTCTGGTTAAATATCTGAATATATTCAAGTTCTTTATGGTGTGTTTGGTGTGTGCTCGCTAATAATACATGCTTGCCCGCTTGCTCTAAGACGGCGGTTAAACCATCGACACCCTGAGAGGTGGCATGGGAAGAAACCCTAGGAACAATCACGCCAACCAGGTTGGTTTTTTGGGACTTTAAGTCTTTAGCGACTTGGTTTGGGAGATAGCCACACTCTTCAACCGCTTTACGCACCTTCACCTTGGTCGCGTCTTTTACGCCATACTCATCATTGATTACTCTTGAAACCGTCGACTTGGAAACTCCAGCGAGACGAGCGACATCATGAAGACTAGCCATTATTCATTATCCAATTGTAATTTTAGTTTTGGGATTGTTTGCAAACAGAGCATCAAATTTACCTGTTATTAGGGGATTTTAACCCTGTCTTCTTATCCTAGGGAGATAATTTGAAGATCATTCTCACACTATTGAGCAGTTATCTTTGATCATTTGTTATTTCTAGGCAAAAATTTGTTTTGCAAACGTTCCCGAAAATTCAAAAGCTCAAATGATAATCCAATGGGGTATGTAATGAATTATCCAAAAATAGCAAAAGAGCTGCTTTCTCTGTTAGGTGGTAAAAGTAATATCACCGCACTCGCACACTGCGCGACTCGTCTGCGTCTTGCGGTTGCAGACCAAGATAAAATTGATGAACAGGCGATTGATAACCTAGAAGGGGTTAAGGGCCAGTTTAAAGTGGCAGGTCAATATCAGATCATCTTTGGCTCAGGCATCGTAAACCAAGTTTATGCTGAGTTGGCTAAGCTGACTGAAATGACGGAAATGTCGACCAACGATGTGGCGTCTGCAGGTGCTGACAACCAAAATATCCTGCAACGCGCGGTGAAAGGCCTGTCTGATATTTTTGTACCAATCATTCCGGCGATTGTTGCTGGTGGATTGTTGATGGGTATCTACAACCTATTGACGGCTCAAGGCTTATTCATTGATGGCAAATCTTTAATCGACGCTAATCCGGGTTTGACCGACTTAGCAAACATGATCAATACATTTGCTAATGCTCCTTTTGTGTACTTACCTATTTTATTAGCATTTTCAGCGAGTAAGAAGTTTGGTGGTAACCCATACCTTGGCGCGGCTTTAGGTATGTTGATGGTTCACCCAGACTTGCTTAACGGCTGGGGCTTCGGTGGCGCATCAGTGTCGGGCAGCATTCCGGTTTGGAACATTTTAGGTTTCGAAATCGAGAAAGTAGGCTATCAAGGTTCAGTACTACCCGTTCTTGTTTCTGCGTTTATTCTAGCGAAAGTTGAGCTTGGGCTGCGTAAAGTTATTCCTTCGGTTCTGGATAACTTGCTAACGCCGCTATTGGCGATTTTCATAACTGGTTTGTTAACATTCACGATTGTTGGTCCATTTACTCGTGATATCGGCTTCCTGCTTGGTGACGGCCTAAATTGGTTATACAACAGTGCTGGCTTCATTGGCGGTGCGGTGTTTGGTTTGATTTATGCGCCGTTTGTTATTACTGGTATGCACCATAGCTTCATTGCTATTGAAACTCAGCTGCTTGCGGATATCGCAACGACTGGCGGTACGTTCATCTTCCCTATCGCGGCGATGTCTAACGTGTCACAAGGTGCAGCGGCACTGGCGGTTGGTTTCATGAGTAAAGATAAGAAAATGAAAGGTATCGCGATTCCTTCTGGTGTGACTGGCTTGCTTGGTATTACTGAACCTGCAATGTTCGGTGTGAACTTGAAGCTTCGCTATCCATTCATTGCTGCGGTTTGTGCCGCTGCGATTTCAAGCGCGTTTATCACGATGTTCAATGTGAAAGCACAAGCACTGGGTGCGGCGGGTATTCCTGGCATCATCTCAATATCACCAGAAAAGATTGGCTACTACGTGGTAGGTATGATTATCGCGTTCGTGACTGCCTTTGCTCTGACCGTTGTTTTAGGTCTGCGCGAGCGCAGCAAGCAAAACATTAAAGCAACAGCTTAACGTTTCTCCCTAGAAGTGAAGCCCCCCTTTTCACTTCATTTCCTAAGCTTTGGGGTGCTAGCTAGGTGATTTGGCTTAGCTAGCCTTTTTATATTTTTACATGACAGCGTGAAGTGTCACCTTGCTTTTGGTTGCTACTGCTTTCGATTGCCATCGCTTTCGGTTGTCATGATTTTCAGTTTTAAGGTAAGAAAGATGAATCAAGTTTGGGTAACTGGAGACGCCGTCGTCGACCTCATTCCGGAGACTGACGCGACATTATTGAAATGTCCGGGCGGTGCGCCTGCTAATGTCGCGGTAGCGATTTCTCGCCTTTTAGGCAAAAGCGCATTTTTTGGCCGAGTGGGTAACGATCCGTTTGGCACTTTTATGGAAGTGACTCTGCAAAAGGAAGGTGTGAATACCGAGCGTTTGGTGAAGGACCCTGAACAACGCACGTCAACCGTGGTGGTCGATCTTGATGACCAAGGCGAGCGTAGCTTTACGTTTATGGTTAAGCCAAGTGCCGACCAGTTTATGTCTGTTGAAGACATTCCCGAATTTAAGAAAAACGAGTGGCTACACGTCTGCTCGATCTCTTTGGCTAATGAACCAAGCCGAAGCAGTACCTTCGAAGCGATCCGACGTATGAAAGCCGCGGGCGGTTACATCAGCTTCGATCCAAACCTTCGTGATGAAGTGTGGCAAAACCCATCTGAAATTAAGTCTGTGGTCATGAAAGCGGTTGAATTGGCTGATGTGGTTAAATTCTCAGAAGAAGAACTGGATTTCTTAACCGATTCAACTTCGATGGAACAAGGTTTGGCTAACATTGCAGATCTTAACAACACGCTTGTTCTGGTTACGCAGGGCGCGAAAGGCGTTTGGCGAGTATTTGAAAACCAAGGTGTGTTGATTTCAGGTCGCTCAGTGACGCCAGTGGATACCACGGGTGCAGGCGATGCTTTTGTTGGCGGTTTGCTTGCAAAGCTTTCTCAAGATGATGAGTGGAACAATCAACAAGTCGTCGATTCTGCAATTCAGTGGGCGAATGGGTGTGGCGCACTGGCGACCACGCAAAAAGGCGCAATGACCGCACTTCCAACGCAAGAAGCTCTTACTCAGTTTATTCAAAAAGACTCTTCAAATACGAATGCCGTAGAGGAGAGTGTATGAGTTTGAACTCGAACTGGACAGTAGAGCAAAGATATCGCCGTATAGAAGATATTTCTCTAGAGAGTATTGATGCGATGGTAGAGCTTCGCAAACAAGACTCTGGCTATCCAAGCTACCATATTGCGCCTAAGTTTGGTCTGCTTAATGATCCGAATGGTCTGTGTTTCTTTAATGGTGAACACCACCTATTTTACCAATGGACGCCAGTTGGCCCCGTCCATGGTATGAAGTACTGGTACCACCTTTCTACCAAAGACTTCGTTCATTTCGAAGACCACGGTATTGGCTTGCACCCAGACCAAGATTACGACTCTCACGGTGTTTACTCTGGTGGTGCATTGGTTGAAAACGACAATGCATTGTTGTTTTTTACAGGTAACAAGCGCGACGGAAATTGGTTGCGAGTGCCAACTCAATGTTTTGCCAAGATGACTGCTGACGGCAAAATAGAAAAGCACGGCGTGGTTATCGAAAACGATCACTACACCGAACATTTCCGCGACCCAAAAGTGTGGAAACAGGGCGGCGATTATCTGATGGTTGTGGGTGCTCAAACGCCTCAAAATACTGGCTCTATGGCGCTATATTGCAGCCGAGACCTGATGAATTGGCAGCACAAAGGTCCAATTCAAACTCGTTACAACAACCTTGGCTATATGTGGGAATGCCCAGATTTCTTTGAAATAGAGAATCAGTCGGTGATGCTGTTTTCTCCACAAGGTGTGTCTAGCGAAAATCCATACGATTTCAAAAATATCTACTCGGTGGCTTATATCGTCGGTGACCGCTTAAATCTCGATTCGGTAGAACTGGAAAACCACCAAGATATTGCGCAGCCAGATTATGGCTTCGATTTCTATGCACCACAGACTTATTTAGATGATACAGGCCGCCGTATTCTGATTGCTTGGATTGGTCTGCCTGAGATTGATACACCATCTAATGAGTATCAGTGGGCGGGCATGTTGTCGTTACCACGCGAACTTCAAATCCAAGATGGCTATCTTGTTCAGTCTGCTTTACCTGAATTGAAAGCGCTACAGGGTGAAGCTGTGGTGGTTGAAAATGCTCTTGAATTGGATACAACCAGCTTCATGGTTGAGCTCGAAACTGATACTGACGAGTTTGAGTTTACACTTGCTAACGTTGCGGGTGATAACATCGTGTTCAGTGCTACAGAAAAGGAGTTCATGCTTGATCGCAGTAAGATGTCTCAGCTCTACGCGGAAGAGTTTGGCTCAGTGAGAAAAGCACCGAGGTTGAGCACCAAGCAAACCATCGAGGTTTATGTTGATAAGTCAGTGATCGAAATCTTTATCAATGGCGGTAAGCACACAATGACCAGCCGTTTCTTCATTGATGACTTGAGTTCATTGTCGATGACTGGTGACGTGAACACCGTTTATCACTCGATGAACCCAATTAAAGGGTTGGACAACTAACCTCCGCTTATCTCCATCAAGAAAGCCGCTGATCAACAGCGGCTTTTGTTTGGTCTGCGACATCACTATTGTGCTAACTCTTTGACCTTGTCCATTCCCCGTAGCCCTGAATCTCAAGTCCATTTAGAACAAACAACCAACGCTAAGGTCGAATGTTATTGAAACTGACCTTCTGCGTTCCGTCATCTTTATTCAATAGCTCCACCACATCGCCTTGATAGTAATACGGTTCCATTGGCACCTCGCTGTTGGTCGGCCTTGCGTAATGCAATACTGCTGGCTTCGCGTCAACTTGCTGAGCGAACAAATAGCCAATCAGCGCATGTTCAAACTGGTGATAACCGTTGCCCCAATGGAAAGCTTTGGTGCGTTTTGGGTCAAGCCCGACACCACCGTATTTATGGTCGACCCATACATCATGAAAGGTCGGTAGGGTGTATTGCAGGACGTCTTTCATTGAACCATCGACAAGCGAAACCGTCATGGCTGCTTGATCAAGCTCCGCCCACTCCCATGATGACGCCCAATTTGTGTTTGGTCTGCTTTGCCAGCCAGTTATCTCTTGTCCTTTCCACGCTTTCTGAAGTTCTTCGCCATAATATTGGGATACACTCACGAAATTTTTCTGATATTGCGCATGAACGAGAGTGTGTTTCATCCCTTTGATGCCAAACTCTTTCCATTCAGAGTTATTCAATGTTTGGCCTGTAAGGTAAGTCATCCAATACGCTTTGATGGTGTGCCCAAAATCGTTGTGATTAGCATTCGGCATCTTGGCGGCTTTGCTGTGAATGGCCCCGTAGAAGCGTTGTTCATCTTCAGAGTGGTAGTGCTCGACCATGGTTTGTGTCAGCCAACTTAGATCATCAAGCCATCTTGTCTTGGTGGGCTCTTTTAGCAGGGGAGCGACTAACAGCATGTAACCGTTAATCTGATCAAGTTGCGCGACCAGTTCACGCTGTGTGGCTTTGCCATCTTCACCATCCGCAAGTACCCAAGCAAGACCGCTGTTGTCGCTAAGTCGATATTTATCAAAGATAAAAGCTTGTTGTGCGATGAGTGCTTCTTCTACCTTTTTGTCTTGAGTCAGGTAGTAGTACATGGCAAGGCCAACTAATGCATACGCTTGATCTTGAGAAGTACGCTGCTGCCAATTCTGGCCTACTTTTCCCTCTTTTGTGTAGCCGATAAAGCCGCCGTTTTGCTTATCTTCTAGCTGATCAATGATGTAGTAGGCTCCTTGCTTGGCAAGCGCTAAAGCCTGCTTATCGCCACTAAGGTGGTAGAGCACGCCATAGGCATAAGTTTGACGTGACTTCATCCGCGTAAACTCTTTGCCAAAGTGTGGCGTGATCCAGCCTTTGTTTAGTTCATGGCACACATCAGAAATATCGAGCAAGGTACCGTCATCACAGCGGAAAGTAGGGAAGTTTCCTACCGGTTCTCCTTGAGCGCTAGGCATTAACCAATAAGGTGCAAGCCCTTCAGTCGCATGGTTGAGCCACTCTTCTCCAGAAGGAAGATGGGCGTTGGCAGATACGGCGAAGCTAGTAATACTGAGTAATGCGATCGTTGCTCGTAACATGATGTTTATCTTAACTATTTGAATTTATTTGAATATAAACAATCACATCTGCACATTGTAATTAGGCGATCACAATCGACCAAATTAATAAGGTTTAGATAAAAGCTCACAGACTAGTGAGCTTTGGAAGGGTGTCTTGTATTTTATACTGGCTTGCCCGCCTCATCTTCTTCAACCACATCGGTTTCTAAGCTTGCCTCTGCCAGCCACTTTTGTATCGATGGACTGTTAAGCACACGTTGTTGATACTGCGATGCCTTTTCGGAAAGTTGTATTCCATAGGTATCTACGCGTAATGCGACGGGTGCAAACATCGCATCGGCAATCGACCATTCACCAAACAACCATCCTTCAGGGTATTGTTCCATTTGTGCTGACCATATTGCATCAGTACGTGCGATGTCTTTAAGTGCGTCTTCACTCAGTGTGAGCTTTCGTTGTGCGCGGCAGTTCATCGGCATTTCATTTCTGACGGCAAAGAACCCAGAGTGCATCTCGGCGGAAATTGCTCGGGCATGGGCGCGTTCTTTCACTGAGCTAGGCCACGCTGCACCGTCCAAATAGGCATCGTTAACGTATTCGAGAATCGCCAATGAATCCCACACCGCAACATTACCATCAACTAGGGTTGGAACCTTGGCCGTTGGCGTCACTTTCGCCAGAGTGTCGTAAAAATCAGAGGTGAATAGCTTGAGCTTGATGACTTCTGTACTCAGGTTGTAGTTGTCGAATATTAGCCATGCGCGCAGTGACCAAGTTGAGTAGTTCTGGTTTCCAATATAAAGCTGCATCGTTGCTTCCTTGCGTTTGGTGAGTATGCTTTTGAGCTTAGGGGATTGTATTGCGGAGCACTAACGGATAATTTTGATGCAATACATTAATAAAAACGATGGGTGGTGATTTCAATATGGATATTGATGCTTTGCGAGGCTTTCTCGCGTTTGTAGAAACCAGTAGTTTCACACGTGCTGCGAAACAGATAAATCGCACCCAATCGGCATTCAGTGCTCAGATGCGTAAGTTGGAAGAAGAACTCAACGTCACTCTTTTCCAAAAAGAAGGGCGTAACTTAATACTCACTGAAGCAGGCTTAGCGCTGCGTTCTCATGCAGAACAGTTAGTCGCCCTTCACAATACAGCCCTCAAGCAAGTAAAGCGTTACGAAGACAAACAACCTCTGCGACTCGGTTGCCCTGAAGACTACAATGACACTATTCTGCCAAAAGTGATTCGCCTGTTGCAGAAAGCAGAACCCACTTGTTCTATTCAAATATATAGCCTGCCGAGCATTACGCTGAGAGAGTGGCTGGATGATGGTCGTTTAGATGCCGCGATTGTCACCCGAGCGCCCGATAGTGAAGAGGGTTACTGGCTCACTCATGATATCGGAGTATGGATAAGCAGCCCTGATTATGTGTTCGATGAGTCTAAACCAGTGCCATTAGCCTTGTTTCAGACCGATTGTAAGTACCACGCCGCGGCAGTGAATGGCTTAACCAAGCAGGGCACGCCTTATCAGTTATTGGCGTGTAGCAATACTGCTTCAGCGCAGCGAGCGATCGTTAAAGCTGGATTAGCCATTGGCGCGATGGGTAAGCTGAGCGTGACTTCAGATTTGAGAATCCTCGATGATATGCCACCGTTGCCTTCGGTCGATATTGTGCTGATCCTAGCGACCAAGCATCACCCGGTATTGGATAAAGAAGTGCTCAATCAACTTGTGGAGCTGGGTTCTGAGTAGCTTAGGTTCATCTTCCTATTGGAGGATTCCCAAGCTTTTCAATTTTCGATAAATGGTATTGCGGCTGATACCGAGTATTCTCGAAGTCTTACTTATGTTGCCTTGGTTGGCTTGATAGGTTTGCAGCAAGGTTTCTTCAACGGTACTTCTTAAATCGTTACTCGCTGTACCTTTGATGGCATTAGGAGTCATTAGCTGATGCTGATTATCGTGTGCTAATGACGTGAGATGTTGAGCAAGGTGGCTGGGCACATGCTCGAGTGTGAGTTGGGGTTCATCACTTGCTAATAGAGCAGCAACCTTAAGTAAGTTGTCTAATTCGCGGATATTACCCGGCCAAGAATAGGCGCACAGTAAGCTCATCAAGTGCGGGCAGATTGTCTGTTCGTCTTCGGCGTATTTACGATGAATGTGCTCGATTAAAGCGTGCTTGTCTTGTCGGTGTTGTAGGCTTGGCAAGGTGAAGGCTAAGCCATTGAGTCTGTAATACAGGTCTTGCCTAAACTCACCTGTTGCGACTAACTGCTCGAGGTTTTTGTGAGTTGCAGCGATGATCTGACAATCGACTTGATAGCTTTGATTAGAACCAACTGGCACCACGGATTTGTCTTGCAGAACATGCAGTAGTCGGCACTGAGCTTCTAAAGGCATGTCGGCGATCTCATCTAGAAATAGAATCCCTTTATCTGCTTGACGGATCTTACCTTGGAAGCCCTTGTGGCTTGCTCCCGTAAAGGCGCCCGGCGCGTAACCAAACAGTTCAGATTCGATAAGGTCTTTAGGCAGCGCGCCACAATTTACCGCTACCAAGGGCGAAGACTTACGCTGGCTTTGCTTGTGCAGCGCTTTAACAAACTCGCCTTTGCCAACTCCTGTTTCTCCTAAGATCAACAAACTGATCCCTTTATCGATTACCTTGTTGGCTTGCTGCCAAGCGTGTTCGATTTGTTGCTCGCCATGGTGCAAATCACACGATGCTGAAATGGAGCGCGTGCGTTTGGTGGTTGGTTGTTTGAGGTGTTGTTTCTCAAATACAAAAGGCGTGTCTAATGAGGTTCGGTTGAAGAGGGTATCGATACTCTCACCGACGATCGAGGTTTGATCCAATAGTTGAGAGGCGACCTGATTGTGTGCCACCACCTCCCCAGCTTCATTGGCTATTACAATCCCTTGCCAACCACTGTGTAATAACGATTTCTCACATGCGAGGTCGATGCGAGTGGTGCCTTGTGGGATGTGGCTCAGTAGCTGGTTTTCAACAAGCTGAACCATATTTTGAACCAGTAGCTGCACCGAACTGTCGTGCTGTTGCTGCTCACTGGTAATGTCCAATACGCCAACCATGTTCCCTTGGTGATCAAACACAGGGCTTGCTGAACAGCTGATAAATCGATGCTGGTGGATGAAGTGCTGCTCACCAATGATGGTCACGGGTTTAGCTTCAACAATCGCGGTGCCAATCGCGTTGGTGCCCTTAAGTTGTTCCTGCCAACACGCTCCTGAGCTGAGTGCAATTGATGTCAGCTTCTCCTTAAACCGCTCCTGTCCCCAACTCGCCAGAATCACCCCTTCAATATCGGTCAGAATCAAACGACTGTCGGTACGAGCAAACATCTGATTAAACAAAGGCAGCGCATTGCGTTCGACGATGTGGATCAAGTCAGCCGATTGATGACGTCGCTGCTTAAGAATCGATTGTGGTAGGCGAATGTCTTCAGGAAGTCGTCTCTGTTTTAGACCCGCTTCTGTGCTGCGGTGCCAAGAGGACGAAAGCCAATCTGAGGTGTTTGCTTGTTGAAGGTGCATGACTGTTCCATGTCGTAACAGTGAGGGTGTACCAATTTGGAACAGTTGAACACTGGAGTGGTTTCCATACGTCCGTTCAATGCCAACTCACTTTGGGTTGTAAACGTTTGGTAATCATAGTTTTACAATTTTTTAACAACAAGTTTTGAAGTTCTGGCGTGTGATTTGCGTTGTTACTGTTGTGAAGAAAACACGAAGTATCAGTGTTTTAAACAGAAAGCATAAACATGGGCGTCTCGCCATGAGTTCTTTTCTCAAGGGGAGCCGCCACAAAAATAAGACAGCTCTAGCTCAATAACGAATATCAAATCGAAGAAGGATCTAACTATGATTTACGCACAGCCGGGTAGTGACAACGCAGTGGTGAACTTTAAAGCTCAATACGATAACTTTATCGGTGGCGAGTGGGTGAAGCCTGTCAGCGGCGAGTATTTTGATAACACTTCCCCAGTGAATGGTCAGGTGTATTGCCAAGTGGCACGTTCAACAGAGGCAGACATTAGCTTGGCACTCGATGCGGCGCATGCGGCTCGTGCTAGTTGGGCTGCGACCAGTGTGACAGAACGTTCCAATATCCTACTTAAAATTTCCGATCGCATTGAAGCGCACCTAGAAGAAATCGCGGTGGCGGAGACGTGGGAAAACGGCAAGCCTGTGCGTGAAACTCTAGCGGCAGACATCCCGTTAGTTGTTGACCACTTCCGTTACTTTGCAGGCTGTATTCGGGCGCAAGAAGGCAGCGCAGCCGAGCTAGATTCAAACACCGCGAGCTACCACTTCCCAGAACCCATCGGTGTGGTGGGGCAGATCATTCCTTGGAACTTCCCGATTTTAATGGCGGCTTGGAAATTGGCGCCAGCACTGGCTGCGGGTTGCTGTGTTGTGATGAAGCCAGCGGAGCAAACACCGACATCGATCTTAGTGATGATGGAGAAGATCGCTGATCTTCTACCTGCAGGCGTAGTCAACATCGTCAATGGTTTTGGTAACGAAGCGGGTCAAGCGTTAGCAACCAGCGATCGTTTAGCGAAATTGGCCTTTACCGGTTCGACAGAAGTCGGTCACCACATCTTGAAATGTGCGGCTGAAAGCTTGATTCCATCAACGGTTGAGCTTGGCGGTAAGTCTCCAAATATCTATTTCCCAGACATCTTTAACCATGAAGACGAATACCTTGATAAGTGTGTCGAAGGCATGTTGCTGGCGTTTTTCAACCAAGGTGAAGTGTGTACCTGTCCATCACGTGTGCTGATCCATGAATCGGTGTACGACAAGTTCATCGCCAAGGTGGTCGAGCGTGCTCAAACTATTAAACAAGGTAACCCGCTAGATACTGATACTCAGGTTGGCGCACAAGCTTCAAAAGAGCAGTTCGATAAGATTCTGAGCTACCTTGAAATCGGTCGTCAAGAGGGTGCGAAAGTGCTGACAGGTGGCGAAGTTGCGCAGCAATCTGATGATCTCGGTAATGGTTATTACATCCAGCCAACAATGTTGGAAGGGCACAACAAGATGCGAGTATTCCAAGAGGAGATCTTCGGTCCTGTTATCGCGGTGACGACGTTTAAAGATGAAGCAGAAGCACTCGAGATAGCCAATGATACCGAATATGGCTTGGGTGCAGGCGTGTGGACGCGTGATGCAAACCTCGCGTATCGAATGGGTCGCAACATTGAAGCCGGCCGTATCTGGGTGAACTGCTACCACGCTTACCCAGCTCATGCCGCGTTTGGTGGTTACAAGAAGTCGGGTATCGGCCGTGAGACACATAAGATGATGCTCGATCACTACCAAAATACTAAGAACCTGTTGATCAGCTACGATACTAACCCACTAGGATTTTTCTAAAATAGATAGGTTCTAGAACAGTCTATTAGGAAGTCACTAGCAACGAGATGGCTTAAACAATACAAGTAAAATGAAAAGCAAAACGCCAAGTTCTTATGAGCTTGGCGTTTTTATATTTGAATCGCTCTAGTTTTGCGAAAAGAAGATCTCGGGCTTGTGGACTGGGCCATAGTTGCCTTCTAACTGAGTGAGTTCTAATCCTTGTTTGCCTATCAAAGAGCCGACTAACTGGCGGTTGAACGGGTAGCTGTCGGGGTTGTTAATATACTCTTCAACATCAATCCATTTAGCTTCTGCAATTTCATCTGTGTCTTGAATCGCAATCTCTTGAGTTTGAGCGATAAGGTGACAAACAAAGTAGAGGTTAGACTTTCCGAATTGATACGGGTGTCTCGTCGCCATGCCAACCACTGAAACGAACGTGGCTTCGATGCCAGTCTCTTCTAAGGTTTCTCGAACCACGGATTCTTCAATGCCTTCACCCAACTCAATATGACCGCCCGGTAATTTGTAGCCCGTCATGCCGTGTTCTTTAATCATCAGCACTTGGTTGTGTTCGTTAGTGATTAACGCGCCAGCACCCAAGGTGTGGGTCGGAATGAAAGGCACAAACTCTACAATCTCGGATTTGTGGATCAGCGTAATCTCGTCTTCTAAGCAGTTGTGAAACACAAAGCCAAGCTCAGTCGCCACCGGAATAAGGTGCGAGAGTGAAATAGGTAAGCTAATCCAAATAATGCCTTTGCTATTCTGCTTTGAAAATTCGGTGATCTCGCTGAGTTCGGCATTGAATGAGTCAACATCGTGAGGGGCTGTTGCTGGGTCAATGATGATGCCGTTAAATTTGTCGAGCGTAAATTCCACGGGTGATCCTTTATTATTTTGATTTATTGGGCGTCGAGCATGGTCTGAGCTTATCGTATCTAAAGAGCTTATAACACCTTGAGAGCAAGGGCAGCAGTGAATCAAAAGTAGGCAATGCAGTTTATGTCGAACGGGTCGGGATAAGTGGAGGGTGTTGCTAGAAACAAAAACTGCGCTTGGAAGCCAAAGCGCAGTTTTAAAATGAGGTTTATTGCAGTTCGATTTTAACGAATATAGTTCGCGTTAATACTCACGTACCAGTGTTGAAGCTTGCCATCAGATTTCTTGATCCACAAATCGTTGGTGTAGCTATCAATCTTGCCGTTAACCGTAAGGTTGAATGTGTTCTCGTCGAATTCGCCAAGCTTCACGAACTGGTCCGTGGTAATCAGGAATGGGTCCATATCATCTACGCCAACCACATCTGAAATCACATAGTAGTGGTAAGTCAGCGGCTTGCTCGCATCATTCGGGTTGCTGCGATACGCAACAAGCTTGAATGGTTCCGTTAATGGAACGTCGAGCGTTTGCTTGTCCATGGTCGCTGGAATTGGAATAAACAGCCAAGCGGTAAACAGACCGCTCAATAAAACCATCAGGAAGAAAAGAGTCTTAATTGCTTTCATAGCAACCTTCAAAATATGGGGGATGTTAATGGGGCTATGGTAACTAGGGAGAGTAAAGATGCAAGCTCTGTTATTACCCTATCTTATCTCAGCTTAATCTAGCGCAAAGAAAGCGGTTCGGTTAACTCGAAATGTAAACACGAGTGCTTAACTCTTGATTATGGCTTAAGAGAATTCGTTATTTGAACCAATCTTGGTTTTTAACCAGTCTCTCGAAACAAGGCGAAGAACTGTCGCGAAATGACCTATATAGATAAAATTCAGTACGATAAGAATAGCGCATGAATATTTTTTGAGCGTTTTCTTATGCATTTAAATCCACGGTTAAGTGGCGAATACCATTCTTATGTCGATCACTCATTTCGTATCGATTGTTCACTTGGCTCCAATCCATTTGGCGCACCAGAAATTCCTGAACATGTGATCAAAGATATTATCTACGGTATTGATAAGTACTATTGCCACAGGGAGCTTTCGGAGCTGACTTATCTGACTCGCCAGTTTATTGGGATTGAAGATTGTCGTATTACGTACACCACGGGCTCTCTTGGGGCGCTAGAACTTATCTTCAATAAACTTATCGATCACAACAATCGCACCATGATAGGCATTGGCCCTCAGTTTGTTGAAGCAGTATCAGAGTTCACTTTGGTGGGCGGGAAGTACCAGTCCATCAACATGTTTGATTATCAAAACGAGTCGGATCTGTTCGGTGTGTTGGCATCAAAAATAAGCAGTCAAAATCCTGCCTTGGTGTATATCGATAATCCCAACAACCCAACGGGTCGAATCTACGACAGAGCTTATCTGGTCGAGATAGCGAGAGTATGTGAGCGTTCTGGCGCTATTTTGATTGTCGACGAGGCATATGGTGAATACCTGACCCCTGAGCAGTCTATGCTCGATCAGACCTTAGTCTTGGACAACTTAATAGTTTTACGAACCTTTTCTAAAGGTTTAGGGCTCGCTGGGATTCGACTCGGTTACTTAGCCAGCAGTGAAAACCTGACTTCTGCAATCGAAGCTGCGGTGAGTGTGTTTACGCCGACTTACCCCTCAATAAAAATCGCATCGGCGACCTTACCCAATGCAAAACACTTCTTAGAAATGAACCGCAGCAAAACTGAATACTTTAAGCAGCAAATGATCGGCTTGTTGTCTGAGAACAATATTGAGGTGGTTGGCACGTCAATATCGACGCCCATTATGTTGTTGAAAAAGAGAGGAACTCACCTTTCAAAGCTATTTGAGAGTATCGGTATTAAGACATGTTCGGGTGTCGATTTTGCTATTACGTGCGACGCGATGACTGAAGAGTATGTTCGATTACGAATTGTTGGCAATGATATAGATTTAGAAGCGTTAAAGCAGCGTATTAAGCAGTTATAAAAGCAACCGTTATAAAATCAGTAGGCATAAAAAAGCCCGCACCTTGCGTTTACAAAGTGCGGGCTAAATTCATCTGGCTACTTGTTTAAGTAAGCAGCGTGGAACTCAATGTGTTCATCAATAAAGCTAGAGATGAAGTAGTAGCTGTGGTCGTAACCAGGCTGCATACGTAGATCTAAATCGGCATTGGTTACCTTAGCGGCTTCGACTAATTGCTCAGGTTTAAGCTGTTCAATCAGGAAGTTATCGGCTTCACCTTGGTCGACCAACATTGGCAGTTTAGTGCCTTTGGTTTTTAGAAGCTCAGAGGCATCGTAGTGTTTCCACTCTTCAATATCCAAGCCTAGGTATTGGTTGAAGGCTTTTTGTCCCCAAGGGCATTGCATTGGGTTGGTGATTGGGCTGAATGCAGAGATAGAACGGTAGCTATCTTCGTTTTTAATGCCAATCGTTAGGGCACCATGTCCGCCCATGCTGTGACCAGAAATCGATTTTACGGATGTAACAGGGAAGAACGACTCAATTAATGCAGGGAGCTCTGTTACCACGTAATCGTACATGTGGTAATGGCTGTCCCATGGCGCTTGAGTGGCATTCACATAGAAGCCTGCACCTTGGCCGAGATCGTAATTTTCATCGTCGGCAACACCTTCGCCACGTGGGCTAGTGTCTGGTGCAACAATCGCGATGCCTTGCTCAGCCGCGGCTTTGAAAGCGCCGGCTTTTTGCATGAAGTTTTCATCGGTACAGGTTAAGCCTGACAACCAATACAAAACAGGAACTGGGTTTTCTTTGCTTGCGTTAGGTGGCAAGAAAATCGCAAAACGCATGTTGCAGTCAAGCGTTGCAGAAAAGTGGGTGTATTGTTTGTGCCAACCACCAGCAACCTTTACTTGGCTAATGTTTTCGATTGTCATCTATTGTGCTCCGTTAGGTTGATGGTTTGGGAGTAAATTTGTCTATATTACATAAAGTTTCACCACCCACCGGGCAGGAGGTGGTGAAGACAGTTTGTTGCTATTCATTTGTAGCTGTGGCCTCGATGCTCGAAAGAATCGAGGCCAAGATGTGTTACTTATCCATGTGTAGAACAGTACGGATAGATTCACCTTTGTGCATTAGGTCGAATGCTTCGTTTACGTCTTGCAGACCCATTGTGTGAGTGATGAACTCTTGAAGGCCAAACTCACCCGCCATGTAACGGTTTACGATTTCTGGAAGCTCAGAGCGGCCTTTAACACCACCGAAAGCAGAGCCACGCCATACACGACCAGTCACTAGTTGGAATGGACGAGTTGCGATCTCTTGGCCAGCACCTGCGACACCAATGATGACTGATTCGCCCCAACCTTTGTGACAGCACTCAAGTGCTTGACGCATCACGTTTACGTTACCGATACACTCGAAAGAGTACTCAACACCACCGTCTGTCATCTCAACGATAACGTCTTGGATTGGCTTGTCGAATTTAGTTGGGTTGATGCAGTCAGTCGCGCCAAGCTGTTTTGCTAGCTCGAATTTGCTCTCGTTGATATCTACACCGATGATGCGGTTAGCACCAGCCATGCGAGCACCAATGATTGCAGAAAGACCGATACCGCCTAGGCCGAATACAGCAACGTTGTCGCCTTTTTCAACTTTAGCTGTGTTAAGTACCGCGCCCATGCCTGTTGTTACACCACAACCTAGAAGACAAACTTCTTCAAGTGGTGCTTCTTTGCTTACTTTCGCTAGAGAGATCTCTGGAAGTACTGTGTACTCAGAGAAAGTCGAGCAGCCCATGTAATGGAAAATTGTTTCGCCATTGATAGAGAAGCGGCTTGTACCGTCTGGCATTAGGCCTTTACCTTGCGTTTCACGAACCGCTTGGCATAGGTTAGTTTTACCAGATTTACAGAACTTACATTCGCCACATTCAGCTGTGTAAAGTGGGATAACGTGGTCGCCAATCTCAACACTTGTAACGCCTTCGCCGATCATCTCAACGATACCACCACCTTCGTGACCAAGAATTGAAGGGAAGATACCTTCTGGATCGTCACCTGATAATGTGAATGCGTCAGTGTGACAAACACCAGTAGCAACGATGCGAACTAGAACCTCACCAGCTTTAGGAAGTTGTACATCAACTTCTTCCATTTTTAGTGGCTCGCCAGCTGCCCATGCAACCATTGCTTTTGATTTGATATGCGTTTGACCAGGTTTAATTTCGATTGTCATTGGATGTTTCCTATATGTCAGTACAGCGGATAACTGTGCAATTAAATTCAACCCGTTAAGCGTAGTTGAGCTTAATTGTTTCCGCTCTCTCGTTTTGTTGGAGCTAGTATAGGTGTGAGTGCATGTTTTGATAATCCCCTTAAATAGAAAATGATTATTACGTATTTGTAATAATAAGTATGGAGAGCTGATCTGTTTTCCCTGTGATTACTTTATTCGGATCGAGCCGGTTTTTGATGGAGGGCTACTTATTCAAATAGTCGGAATGCATAGTTGTCATTGATGTTTGAGGGGTTGTCTTATGGCGGCTTATATATTAATAACTGATTCGTACGATAGAGTCATCAATACTCATGATCATTACTAACTAATTGAATTTTAAGGATTGAAGCAATGTCGCATAAGCACTCTGTATGCGACGTTTTGTAAGATATCAGAAACAATAGTGTCATTTTTCTCACCTAATCTCCTCGCCAAATTTTGAGTTCTAACTTTTTGGGAAGAGAAAATGAAAAAGAGTACATTGACCGTACTGTCAGGCTTGATAGCAACAGCTTTGGTCGGTTGCAATTCAAGTTCGCCAAGTGATGACAGCGGCAATATGGATAGCGCAGTGCAAGTGGCGTTCATGCCTGATATCCATTTCCATGATGTTTACGGTGATTTTCAGGATGGCTCGTTCGCAGGGTTGCCGAATGCAATCAGTGGTAAGAATGCAACGATCAGAACGATGGAGTCACAGATGAACTCTACCCGTCTATTCAACGAAAACTATTTCGCGATGATCGCAGCGCTTGATGATGTGGTTGAGCGCGGAGTGAAGTACGTAGCACTGCCGGGGGACTTCAGTGACGACGGTCAGCCAGTACATATGCGTGGATTAGTGAGCATTTTTGACCACTATCGTGACACGTACGGCCTTGAGTTTTTTGCAGCGCCTGGCAACCACGATCCAGTGAGGCCATTTACTATACCTGCGGGTAAGTCGGACTTTTTGGGAGAAGGGGGTAAGAACCAACGTATTTATAGTCGGGGTAAGGAAGAGTGTGTTGGCTATGAAGATGAGTGGACAACCATTCCCGGTGACGGCGATAACCTAGCAACCATCTGTACTGAAGAAGTGCGTGAGTGGGGCTATGAAGAGATCATGAGTATCCTTGGTACTCACGGCTTCTACCCTCAGCAAGATTATCTCTACTTTGAAACCCCTTATAGCAGTGCGCAAGCTCGTACCAACTACAGCTATGAATTAGCGAAAGAAGAAGCAGCTTTTGATAAGCGCATGTACGAGATCTGTTATGAAGGAACAGGTGGTAGTTATAAAGAGAATGGCTACTCAAGTTGTTCTGAAGTGCCGGATACCAGTTACTTAGTCGAGCCAGTCAAAGGCTTGTGGCTGTTGGCCATTGACGCGAATGTTTATCGCCCTAAAGAAAATTCGTCTGATAGCTCTGTAGACGGAAACACGTTTGATGGATCAAGCAGCGCTGGCTACAACATGATGCTGACTCACAAAGAACATGTGATCGATTGGATCTCTGATGTAGTAAAAGCAGCCAAAGAGCAGAATAAGACGCTTGTTTCCTTCTCGCACTTCCCAATGACAGATTTCTACAACGGTGCCTCTGAAGAGATTGAAGATCTGTTTGGTGAAGGAAGCCATCAACTGGCTCGTGAACCAGATGACAATACTAGTCGTACACTTGCTGCAACAGGATTGAATATCCACGTTGGCGGTCATATGCACTTTAACGATACTGGTAAGAAAAGCTTCAATATCGATGGTGTTCAGCACACGCTCTTTAATATCCAAGCGCCATCGTTAGCGGGTTACATCCCAGCTTACAAGCTGCTGAACATTCGCCCTGATAACCAAATCGAAGTTGAAACTGTGGTTATCGATCAAGTTGAACGTTACAACGAACTATTTAGTCACTACGAAGAAGAGCATGAGTACTTAACAGCAAACGCAAGTAATGAGGAAGAAGAAGCTAAGATATGGGATATCAATATTCTTGATTCAAAGAGTTACTATGAACTCACCGACTGGCATATCCGTGAATTAACGCGCTTGCGTTTCCTTCCTAGTGATTGGCCAATCGAAATGCGTGAAATGATCATGCACATGAACGGTGAAGAGATGATGATCATGTCTCAACTAGAAACGCAGTTCACGGTTTGTCAATTAGCTGACAAGTTGGGTTATCCAGTTGAAGGCTGCACTGCAAATGGTGTCGTTGATGAGGAACAGTTCCAGAAAGATTGGCAGGCAGCCAAAGTAGAAGCTGAGGTTTTGGCAACTACTGAGGGGCTAAGCTTAGCTGACTTTGCAGAGTGGAGTGGTGAGCTACTAGCAACCGATTTCTACCGACTACGTAATGCAGACGAACTGGCGTTCCGTGATATCGGTGAAACACAACTACGCCAATACGAACTGCTAAGCCGCGAGCTTGCCGAGTTTGATGGCACAGTGGATTCAGAGCTAGGTGATCTTGGCCAATATACAGTGGGAGAGGTATTCCGCTCTCGTTTCGGTAGCTTGTTCGTGATTCTTGAAAAATTCGCAACAGGCCAAGCAAGTGACCACTTCTTGATTGATATCGACCAGCAAACCCTGACCGATCTTAAAGGTGAAGTGAAGCGCGATATCCTAAGAGGCTCAACGTCTGCAAATTAAGCGCTTTTGCCGATTAGATGATTAGATTGATGAAGGGTCTGCTAGCCACGAATTAGTGGGCTCTTTTTTTGTCTAAGCGTAGGTTTAATCGAGAATTACACCTAAGAATTTTTAAGGTGCATCATAATAATTACTTGCTGAAAATCGCATGAATCGGAAATAAAACTACAATATTCTGAGCGCCGTATTTTATTGTTGTGGACTTAAACATGCTTTTATCTCTCTCGCCTCCTGTGATGCTGTCACTTGCCATTGTATTTGAAGTTGTCGCGACTTCTCTATTGCCTAAAACGCAGCAATTTACTTCTTTGCCCGCGACTGCCGCAGTGCTAGTCGGTTATGGCTTTGCTTTCTATCTGTTGTCTCTCACGGTTCAAACTATGTCTTTAGGTGTGGCATATGCGGTTTGGTGTGGGGCAGGGATAGTGCTAGTCGCAGCGCTGTCTTGGCTGGTCTACGGGCAAAAACTCGATATCTTTGCGATCATCGGTATCGCTTTGATTTTGGTGGGCGTCGTGATTATTAACTTGTTTTCGACGTCGGTGAGTCATTAGGGGCTAACTCGCTTTTGCCCCTAAATTGGTTTAGCCAAAAAGTCTGCATTCACAGTCGAGTGGTTTTTGGCCTAATAGAACTAATCTGACACCCAAACTCAAAAAGAACGTAAACTGGGTATCAGAGTGCAGTTCTTAGTTCAAAGCAACTCGATGACTTTTGCTCTACAAACCGATCTTAAAGCGTCACAAAC
>NZ_JBFRST010000046.1:0-57293 GCF_041473705.1 Vibrio sp. 10N.222.55.B11 | reverse complement strand
TGCTAGGTTTCCAATCATTAATTATGTTTAGAGCTTGAGAAACATCCATAAAAAAATCCAAGTGCATTAAATACACTTGGATTTTGACAGCTCTGAAGGATCCTTCAACCGATCGCTTTGGCTTTAACTGATCGGCATTAGGCTCGATAGCCCGTCTTTTTATGGTTCAGATTTGAACTCGTGATTGTTCAGAATTGAATAGCAGGTTAGTAAATCACTTTTACTTTTGACGCGCTCTCAATGGCATCTTCAATCGCTGTCTCAGTGCTGTTGCGACGAGTAAGCGCCACACCAAGACGACGGCGACCATCGATATCAGGCTTACCAAACAAGCGAACTTGCGTTTGTGGTGCGTCTAGCGCTTCTGTAAGGCCTTCAAAGCGGATATTCGTTGATGTGCCTTGACCAAGGATTACGGCAGAGGCACAAGGGCCATACTGAGTAATTGATTTGATCGGCATACCTGTAAATGCGCGTACGTGTAGTGCAAATTCCGATGAGTCTTGAGACATCAGAGTAACTAAGCCAGTATCATGTGGGCGAGGGGAGACTTCATTGAAGATCACGTGGTCGCCTTTAACGAACAGTTCAACACCAAAGATGCCGTGACCGCCTAATGCGTTAACCACTTGCTCTGCCGTGTATTGCGCCGCTTTAAGTGCGTTGTCAGACATGACCTGTGGCTGCCATGATTCACGGTAATCACCGTCTTCTTGACGGTGACCGATAGGTGCACAGAAGTGAACACCGTCGACAGCACGAACGGTTAGAAGCGTGATTTCGTAATCAAAGTCGATGAAGCCTTCAACGATTACACGACCCGCGCCAGTACGGCCACCTTCTTGTGCGTAGTCCCAAGATTTCTGGATATCTTCTTCGGTTTTGATAACGCTTTGGCCTTTGCCTGAAGAACTCATTACCGGCTTAACAACGCAAGGCATACCTACGAACTCAACAGCAGCGGCGAAATCTTCAAAAGTGTCTGCAAAGCGGTAAGGCGAAGTGCTTAGTTTTAACTCTTCAGCGGCTAAACGACGAATGCCTTCACGGTTCATCGTTAGCTTGGTTGCATTAGCCGTTGGAACGACATTCAAGCCTTGTGCTTCAAGCTCAACTAACTTGCTAGTGGCAATAGCTTCAATTTCAGGAACCACATAATCTGGTTTTTCTAGCTCAATGATAGCTTGTAGCGCATCACCATCTAACATGTCTAATACATGGCTACGGTGCGCAACTTGCATTGCTGGTGCGTCTGCATAACGGTCACAAGCAATAACTTCTAAACCTAAACGTTGGCACTCGATGGCAACTTCTTTTCCGAGTTCACCCGAACCTAATAGAAGTACACGAGTAGCATTTTCACGAGTAGCAGTACCAAACATAGAAATTCCTTCCGATCTTTTGAACGATTGATTGAAAACGGGGTGATCATACTTATTTCAATGACAAAAGCAAACGTTTGCGCAAGTTGTTGCTTTAATTACAGGTATAAAAAAAGCAGCCCTGTTAAATAGGGCTGCTTATTTAAATTTTTGTTAATCAGATGTGCTTATATTGCTAAGTAAGTCACTGGAATGTCGGGATTAATCGCTTCTAATGTAGATTGCGTATCCGCTAGGTGACTGATGCTACCTTCTGCGATTTCAACCAAAGCAGCACTTTCAATTTGTTCGAAATCGAAGCCAGCCAGTTTAAGTTGAATTAACGCGACTTGAAGGGGTGGTAGGCTCGGGTTGAACGCCGCATTTTCTGCGTAAGCACCCGTAAAAATTTCACCTGACGTCAGTTGTAGTGAAACACCACTTAGGTTTTTGGTGTAAGGAGCATGGCTGCGGTTTAGTGCTGCTAGCGCTTCTACAACAATAGGCGTTGTTTCTTCGGTCGTGTACTTATGATCAAGCTTTGTCATTAGGCCAGTTGTCACACCTAAATCAGCAGGGCCGAACGAGTCTGGTAGGTACTCTTGCAGAGACATTTCATCACGTTGTGGCAGCTGAACTTTAAGTTCTTTTGCTGTTGTCAGTTCGTTCATGAATTGACGACAGTGACCACAAGGACTGAAGTTGATGGTGATATCTGAGATACCTAGTTCGCCTTTCATCCAAGCGTGGCTGATTGCAGATTGCTCAGCGTGAACGGTTTGACCAAGTTGAGCACCAGCGATTTCAAGGTTTGCACCAAAATACAGAGTACCAGACAAACCACGCACGATTGCACCAACATAAAAGTCAGATAACGGAGCGTAAGAATACGCTGCGGCAAAAGGAAGTAGCGCAATACGTAGTTCGTCATCCGCTAGACCACTTGCTTGCAGTAGGCTAGCAAATTGTTCTGGAGACAATGTCGCGTCAAAGTTGTCTGCTAATACGATGTCACTCAAAAGCGCTTTCATTGATGATGGAGCACTTTCCAGCGCCAGGGTAATACGACTGTTCATGTTGAATCCTTAATTGACCTTAGGCTTTAAGTTTATGCATTGCTCAGGAATTTTCTGTGATAAAGATCATTATTGAATTGTTGTTGTTACATTGGTTTGCATAATTAGAGTGAGGTCACACTTGAAATCGATTACAAGAGCCATTTATACAGCTGATATCGCACTTATTGCTCGTAAAAGACCGTGACTTGACTGCTATTGCTAAATAAATGCGAATAAAAAGCCCAAACAGACACTGTAATAAACAGCATTCTGGTTGGGCTGAATCGCGTAGTGATCGTTTAGGTTAAGAGTAGAACCAAACCACGAGCGAAAATATACTCGGTGCGATGATTGAGGTAATGACGCCACAAAGCACAAGAGCCAAAGAACTGAATGCTGCATCTTCCTGATTCTTTTCCGCACAAGTCGCGGTGCCTAAAGCGTGAGACACGGTACCCATGGTTAAACCACGGGCGATCGGGCTCTTAATACCAATGAGGTTGTAGATTGGGTAAGCAAAAATTGCCCCAAATAGACCCACAATCAATACCAGTATTGCCGCAATCGCTGCTTCACCACCTAAATGGCTCGATACTTCCATTGCAATTGGCGTGGTGACTGATTTGCCTAACAAGCTCGCAATCAAAGTTAAGTCCGCTTTAAATGCTACTGCGATCACTGCCGTTGTTGTCATCGACATCACACTGCCTAGCGTGCACGCAAAGGTAATGATGCGCCAGTTGGCTCTGATTTGAGGTAGCTGCTCATAAAGTGGGTAAGCAAGTGCAACAACCGCAGGCTGCAGCATGTAGGTAATCCAAGTGTTGTCAGCATAGTAAGTCTCAAACGGTACTCTAAAGAACGTGAGAATCGGAATGATGATACCAATGCTGATAAGCAGGGGGTTACACAGCGGCGAGTTTACTTTTTGACTTACCCAGCGAGCAAATAGGAATACCACGATGGTGAGTAGAATCCACATGATCAGTTACCTCTCGAAAGCAAGCGGTCTAAGAACCATGATAAGGATACTAACACCAATAATGTGCCACCAACGGCGCTCGCCATAATTGGCAATGCGTTCGCGATGAGCATGTCGAAATGATCCATCAACCCAACACTGATTGGAACAAACAGTAAGATCATTAGGCGGATCATCAAGCTTGCACCGGGTTGTACCCAGTGCGAAGGAACAATACCAATCACCATGGCGGCAAACAGAATCAACATGCCAAAAATACTGCCTGGGATTGAGGTATCCAAAAAGTGCTGTAACGCGTTACCTGCTGTAAGTGCACCTATGATTAAGGTGAAGGAGATTAAGCAGTAAACCAGTTGGATCAATCTTTCTTTCAAAGTGTTACGTCTCTTGATAATGGAATTAGCTAGCTAACTTTTCTACGTATTGATAAACCGCCTTTAAGATAGCCATTTTCTTCTCGTCACTTTCATGTTCATGCGCGAGGTTTTCAAGGTTTAGCATGTACTCTTCTAAACGGCTTTCATAAAACTCACGACAATGGTTCGCCCATTTCAATTGCTCAGCTTCGTCGAGCGTCCATGGGAAGTTACGCGCACGGTAACGGAACAGTAACGGTTTAATACGTTCATCACCGAAGGTGATATCTAAAGCTGCCAAGTTATTTGGGTCAGTTTCGCGAATGATGTTCATCGCTGTTTTATCAGCAGGTGAGAAGAAACCGTCATAAAGGTGTGTATCAACATCATCACTCTTTTCGTACTCTCGCTCTTGTGAGTACAGGCCGATCAGTTTTTCGCGGATCTCTGGGTGTTCGCGCAGCAGTGCCAAGTTCTTCAAGCATTGTTGGCGATCAATACCGATGGTTTCGGCATTTTCAGCCGTCAGCGTTTTGGCTGGAGCAAGAATAGGGCACTTGTTCAGTTGAACCAATTTGATTGGTACTGGTAGCTCGTCTTCACCCAGTTCACTGCGTTTGGTGTAGAGTCTGTCTCTGAGTTCATCAGCGTCCAGTTCTAACAGTGGGCTTGGATCTTTGGCTAAATCAACCACGATAACCGCATTTTGATTGGTTGGGTGCCAAGCCATAGGCACAATCCAACTTGTGTAGTTGCAGTCACGGCCAAACATGCCCGAAACGTGCATCAATGGTGTCATGTTTACGATATCAACCAGCTCATTCAGCTTACGCTTATGACGCATGTTGTAAAGGTAATCGAACATCTTAGGTTGCGCAGCTTTCAGCTTCTTCGCTAACTCGATGGTCGCAATAACATCGGCCATCGCATCGTGCGCGTTCTCGTGTTCAATGCCGTTTGCCACAGATAGGTGTTCCAGTTTGAAGCTTGGGTAACCTTCTTCGTTCTCTGGCCAAACAATGCCTTCAGGACGCAGTGCGTGAACAGCGCGCATTACATCTAATAAATCCCAACGAGAGTTGCCATTCTGCCAGCTCCACGCATATGGGTCGATGAAGTTTCGGTAACAGGTGTAACGCGTTACTTCATCATCAAATCGAATACTGTTGTAGCCAAGGCTTGTGGTGTTTGGTTTGGCTAACTCAGCATGGATCTTAGCGATAAACTCTGGTTCAGGAAGACCTTGTGAAGCCGCTTTTTGTGGTGTGATACGGGTGATCAGTGCAGCTTCAGGCGCAGGGAGGTAATCAGCGGGAGGTTGGCAATAGATAACCAGAGGCTCTCCAATAACATTGAAATCTTGGTCGGTACGAACACCCGCAAACTGACTCGGACGGTCTTTTGCTGGGCTAACGCCCCATGTTTCGTAATCGAAAAAGAAGTAGGTTGGCTGATTATCTGAACTCATTGAATTTCCTGAACAGCAAGCGCGGAACGTTTACTGTGGCTGAAGGTTAGTTTTGTTCAGTATCTGATAGTATGCGGTACGCGTGCAACCCAGATCACAAATAAATTGCCGGAAAACGGTGCTTTACTATTCAATCGAGTCAGTGGGGAAGGTTTTGAAACCAATTGAGGCGGTTTCTTAGTTAATACAATCTGTCTATCGTCCGTTTAATCCGATGGAGGCGAGAGTATCAACTGGACTTTCTGCTTCATGGTTAACTCTCGGTTCTTCAAATCTTTGAATATGGCCTTCCATTCTTGAAAGGTGACCACTATCGGATTAAAACTGTTCACGGGTTTGGTGACGCCATAACGTACAGTTTCAACTTCAGGTTCGAATGTACCAAATAACTTATCCCAGATAATAAGAACGCCGGCGTAGTTCTTATCAATGTATTGCGGGTTTTTGCCGTGATGTACTCGATGATGCGAAGGGGTATTAAAGATGTATTCAAGTGGCCCCAAGCTTCGTATCCATTGTGTATGGACGAAGAACTGCAAACCTAGATTGAGAAGCACCACAAAGATGACCCACTTAGGGGCAAAACCTATGATGACCAACGGTATCCAGAAAAGCCACATCCCAGCAAGTGGATACATTAAGCTTTGACGGAAAGCCGTACTGAAGTTCATGCTTTCTGAACTGTGGTGTGCCACGTGTGCTGCCCACATCCAGCGAACACGATGGCTTGCTCTGTGGAACCAGTAATAGCAAAAGTCTTGCAACACCATCAATACAACAAAACTCAGCACGCCCATTTCAATGTCCATTAGGCGCCAACCAAACATCCAGAGATACAGCTGCACGACCAATAACCCGGTGAGCAAATCGGAGAGTTGATGCATTCCCGCCAGCGTGAAATTACACATCACTTCTGAAAGCTTATAGCTGGAGTTATCAGGCAGTCGACCTTGCTTCTGACCGATAAAATACTCAGCCAACATGCACACCACGAACAAGGGCGCTAATACCAGCAGTAGCCATTCTGGGTAATTGATTAATGCGTCGATATTCATGTTTTATCCTTGTTGAGACGCCATACGCGTTCTTAGTATCAAGTTTACTTAGACTTGCTCGCCTGAAATTCAGTTAGCAAAATTTCGCTACCAGCGAGCAAAGTGATCTTCTGTTAGGCCAAGAACACCATCGAGTTGATGTGTCACTCCATTGTTGTCTTCAATCGAGCCAGAAAAGTGACCAATGAACTGACGAAAGTTACTTTTTAACAGCCATAAATTGAGCTTTTCGCTGCGATTATTTAAGGGCGTAAAGGTCAGGTTTATACGTCCATCTTGTGATGTTATCTGCCAAGGTAAATTGGTGTCTTGGCGACTAAACGCAAACTGTACCGGGTTAAGTAAGTGCCGAGTTCCATTGATCCATAAAACGTTCTCGCAGCCTCCGGTTTCATTGACGCCTGCTGCGAGGTTCAAGCCAATATCTGTCCCATTGGATTGCGTGTTGATGCTTGCCCAGCGCCAACTGGTTTCACGTCTCATGTAACCCGCTGAAAAGTCATAACCGGCACGAGCTTGAGTGAGATCGAGTGATTCTCCTTTGATTTGGATGTCGCCGCTGATGCGCAAAGCATTGTGCTTTTGGGTGTAAGTCCAACCTGAATAACCCGTTGAGCTACACATCGCCATGGGCAGGCTGTCGGTTTCAGGCTCTAAAGCGATATCGGCCTTGATGAGTTTGGTCTTCAAGCGAACTCGCCATTGTCCGCCCTCGATATAGAAAGCAATGCTTTGATCTGCAATGCTTGTCTTTCCTTCAAATGGTGAAGGCGTTACATGCTTATCAAACCCTAATGGCCTCAACCAAGATGACTCTTGCAGATGGTTGTTTTCTATGTCGTACAGATAACAAAATGCCGAGCCTAAGTAGCGAATATCCGCGATAGCGACGCCGATAATGTGTGTGTCGGTGACGATGCTGACAAACTGGAATTGCTTATAGTGGAAGTGCTTCTGCCAAGGGTTTGCTTTTGAATCCATCGAGTTTCGGTAGTCAAAGTTCTCGATGTTTAGGTGTTTAAGGATGCCATCGAAATGCCCAATGATCGGCTGACCATTAGAATTAATCAAACTGTGTGGGGCTGGGTTGGTTTTTATCATTGCGATGGTTCACATTATTTTAACAACTAAAGCCATTGTGCGATGAGTAGCGTAGAATTGGGAGGTCATATTCGGACAAGAGCGCGTTACCAATCACGATTTTGTCAGCATGTGTTGTTAAGGCTGAGTAGTCATGTTGATGGGAATGGGCTCGATATAAGGAGAGACGATTGGAGATTATCGCGGAGTATAAGCCAACCGGACATAGGCACCAGTTGGGTACATTAGATATCGCGCTGCTGTTGAATACGCTAGAGCAACGAGGTATCGATATTGAAAGGCTACTCAATGATGTGGGTTTGCCGAACATAGATTGGCGAGACCCGAATGGAAAGCTGACTTACGCTGATAAACTAGCGTTATTTAGCGTGGCGAATCAGAGCTTTCCTCACGATGGCTTAGGGCTTTGGCTGGGGGAACACGCTAGCTTGAGCCACTTTGGTGTGTTGGGTTATGCGCTATCGACCAGTCAAAATGTCGGGGAGGCCATCAAGTCGGGCTTTAAATATCTGCGCCTGAACGGTCCTATTTTCTCGGTTAAATTGTTTCTAGATTCCGAGCATGCAGTGATTCAGATTGAGAACACCTTGGAAGTGGGCGATCTGCTCCCTTTCTGCAGTGAGTATTTCTTAAGTTCCATCGTCTCTTTGTTCAAAGAACTGACTGGTCATGAGCTGGATATTCACACTTTGGCTTTGCCTTATGCTCGTCCCAATTACGCTAAGCTCTATGACGACCGTTTCCAGTGCCCTGTAGTTTTTGAGCAGAGCCATTGTGAATTGCGTTTTGATGCCTCGGTTTTATCACAGACCTTATTGACTCATGATGCCGCGACACTGAAGCGCTATCTTGCGTCTTGCCAGTCGATAGTCGAAACGTTGGACTCTGAGCATCTGCTGACTAATCAGATCAAAACGATTTTTTATCAAACCGCAGGTAGTTTCCCGACTATAGAACAACTCGCGGATGAGTTTGGTTGTAGCTCTCGTACACTCAGGCGAGAGCTAGTGACCCATGAATCCAGTTACCAAATATTGCTTACCGAAGTTCGAGTGGAGCTGGCCAAAGAGCTATTACTCGGCACAACCATGAGCATTGATGACATCGGTGAAAGGCTCGGTTATAGCGACCCTGCAAATTTCAGAAGGGCGTTTAAAGGTTGGCTCAATAAAACGCCCGCTCAGTTTCGTGATGGTTTAAGTTAAGGCGTTACTTGCTAAAGAACTGCTCCCTGAAATCGGTGACTTGCTGTTGATAATAACTGTCCCAATCTTGTTGAGTCCAAGTGGCATAACTTGATGAGCGCTGAGAGTCTAAGGTCGCTTTGAGCTGATCCAGTTGCACGTGATAACTCATCACGGTTTGTTGCTGTTGTGCGACTTGTTGTTCTCGCGCGGCAATGTTGCTGGCCTGCGCTTCATCTAAGTAGGCATCTTGAAGGTCGGCTTTGACTGATGCTACTTCAGCAGGGCTATAGCTGCTTGGTATCAAAGATACTGCCAGTTCATATTTTTGAAGCTGTGTTTCGGCGTTTAACGTGCCCGTATTGTTTTGCCATTCACTAAGCAAATCTTGATAGTTGGCCAAAAACTGGCTCGCTTCGTTCTCTTCAAGGGTGTTGGCGTCAAGCGTAAAATCCAGATGAGCAAACTGGTCAGCGAATAGCTGGTGGGCCAACTCTCCCCATACTTGCTGTGCAGATTGCTTGAATAAGGCAACACGATCTTCAAGAGTCTCTATGGATTCAAGTGGGATAGTGCTTTGTGTTAATTGCCAGTCAGCCGATAGCTGCGGATAGTCGCTCAGTAATTCAAACCATATACTCGGCAATTCTGATTTCAATCGTGCTAGTTGCTCAGTGCAGTCATCACGTTGTTGGCAAAGCTTCCAGAACCCATCGAGTTCATCGAACAAAGCCTTGCCTTCAAGCTCACTCAAGTTTTCAGCAAGAATTTTACCGTCCAGTGCTCCAGCTTGGGCTTGATTGCTGTGCGATGCGGAGTTTTCCGAACTAGCGGTTGCAGTAGGCGTGGAATTATCGTCATTAGTTGTCGTAGAAACACGCGGCTTAGGTTCTGTGTGTTGAGCAGAAGATAGCGCTGTTTCGTTCGTTTTTGATGACCACGAATAGCCAATAATGCTCGCCGTTAAGACGAGCATTAGGGTTAATATAACTCGATGCATTATGCGTTCACCGAGTTACTTAATGACGGCGCTAACAGGGAAGTGGTCTGAAAGGTTGTAGTGCTTCCATAACTCACTGCTTGTTGATCTTGGGACATCCACACGATTGTCGTTATGAGCTTTGGCGGCATATTCCGAGCTCACTACCACATAATCGAGATACTCAACGTTTTCACCACCCGACATAGGTTCACCCGCAAAGTTGTTGATGCGTGGGTCAAAGGTAGAAGCGGTGTAACCTGAGTAGGTTGGTTCGTCAGCTTGCAGGTTAGCGAACATCTGTTGGTAGTCGTCTGGGAACTTGAGCTTGTTCACGTTGAAGTCACCGCTGTAAACCACAGTTTCTGATGCCGGGATATTCAGAGACTGCGCCAGTGCACGCATCTGCTTGAATTGACGTTGTCGGTAATCACGAGCGGTGTCCGTATCGAATGATGCCGTGTGGGTACCGAAAACATGGTAAGCCTGACCATTCTTGATAACTTCCGCGTAGTTAACACCTTTATCAGCAAAGCAATCTGTGCCCGTGCAATCAGGGAAAACATACTGCGCTTCATTAACGATAGGATAGCGGCTGACAATGATCACACCACCGTCGTATATGTTAATCCCATCTTTATCGAGCATTTTAGTTTGATAAGGATACTCTTTCGCAAGCTCACGCAAGAACTCATCTCTGCCGTTAGCAAACACCTCTTGAAGCGCCAACACGTCATAGCCCTTTACATATTGAGGGAGTAGGTCATAGCGGTCACCAATATGTGAAGCGATGGCAGGCAGCGCCCAGATGTTGTAAGTCATGACCTTGAGTGTATTGGCATCCGGCTCTGGTTGCTCATCCACTTTTGGTGGGGTGATGGTGTAATAAATATCATCATAGCGCGCTGTAGAATCGGCTTTGAGGGCTAGCTCTGCATTGACCCCGAACGCATCGGTTGTGCTGCGATGAATATTACGATCGTCATGCAATGTTAGTTTGACGTCTGCGGCACTCAAACCATGTTGCAGTGTCGAGTTATACCAATGTCCCTTCATGGTTTGGTTGAGCGTGACACTTTCGCCCACAGCGTTTGATACCACAGTGTCAAACTCATAGGTCTTCCCAGATTTCACACCAGTCCAGCGGTTGAAACTTATCAGCTTCTTCGTCTCCCAAGGACCAATCTGTTCAACATGCTGTTGCCACTCATCACCGAGTTGAAGCAGGTCGGTACCAGTGTGGTTGGCTTGAATGGTCATCACTTGATTGGTGTTATTGGTGAGATACACGTCGGTGTCTGCGATCGCAGAGGTCGAAGCGATTGATGTGGAAGCCACAAGTGCAGCTAACCAAGTCCATTGAGTTTTCATCGTTTACGTTATCCTTATTGATTGATGTCTAGAATAACGTAGTCAAGAGTTATGACATTGGAGTTATAACTCTATGGCATTTATTCAAATATGAGATATATGCCAAGGTTTTATAAAATTGATTAACCATTGAAAATTAACATATTGTCTTGTTGGAATGATAAATGGTACGCGCGCGAATAATAGAGTCAGATAATGGTTTTGAGTCGGTGGAGCAGCCAATGTTGGCATGCTTAAATCAAAACTGTATGTTCGGGGAGAGTAGAGATTGTGAGCAACTAGAAGGGATTGTGGCGACAGCTTAGATCTATCAGCACAAATTTTGCGATTGTTCTGTAATTTACTCTTGTTCAGTAAACAGAAACCTTAAAAACAGGTATGATAGTGCCGTTTTTAATCCTGAACTGGGAAAGTCATGGCAAAGTTAACACTCCAAGAGCAGATGCTTAAAGCTGGCTTGGTAAATGAGAAAAAATTAAAGAAGGCGAAGAAAGGCTCTAAAAAGTCTCGCGTTCAGTCTCGTGAAGCAAAAGCGGCAGCTGAAGAAACTAAACTGGCGCAGCAAGCGAAAGACAAAGAGCTAAACCAACAGTTGAAAGAACAACAGTTGAGCAAAGAAATTAAAGCTCAAGTGAAGCAACTGATTGAGATGAACAAGATCGAACAGAAGAACGGTGAGATCAAATACAACTTCACCGACGGTACGCTAGTTAAATATCTTTACGTAGAAGAGCTGACTCAAAAGCAACTAAGTAAAGGCATTCTAAGTATTGCTCGTCAAGGCGAGAGCTATGTTGTTATTCCAACAGCAGTAGCGAACAAGATTGCTATGCGCGACGAAGAATCTATCGTTGATACGCAGGCAGGTAGCACAGACGAAGTAGACGAAGATGACCCGTACAAAGACTTCGTGATCCCAGATGATCTAATGTGGTAATCCGTTTTACCTAGCTCCATTTTAATGGTTAGCTAAGTTTACAGGATCTAAGAATGCAGCGAACAATCACTCGATTGGCGCTGCATTTTTTTTGGCGCGAAATGACTTCAACAAATCTTGAATAAAGCTTAGTGTTCTGACATGCCGTAAACAAGGCTATCATTGGCACTTGCATGATCGATAAAATCGGTATTAGCGCGCTGTTCGTGTTGGTCATAGCCATCGAAGTAACAGTCGCCAATTTCATTGCGCGGGCAAACGTGAATGTGGTCTTTGATGACCAGTTCGGTAGAGCAGCATGGGCAGTGTTTTACATGTCCAGTGAGTACCGTAGATCGATTTGGTTTCATACATCCTCCTGATAGGCACTGTAATCTGATTGCCTATTTGCATCCTAAGTTACGCAAATTAGTGTGTCGTTATGATTTCATTTTTAAGTCAATGAAAAACGATTCAGAAAGTGAATACTTAGCGGCTAATACAGATGTATGACTGAGAGAATGTAAGACGAATCAAGCCAAGAGCAGACGCAATGGGCTTGGAATAACAGCTGAAACTTTCTATGGGCTTATGGCTGCATTGGGGTAAGCGTTAGCTGAGCGCTGTTATAACCCAGTTGCGCTAGGGCTGCAGGGTCGAAGTCAGTCAGAACCTTGATGTCACCAGCGTAGTAGGGTGTGTAATCGCCTGAAGGTGTCATGGCGTTAAATGAATCAATAGAGTGCTCGGTACCAATATCGATCATTCCAGAATATTGTGACTCCGCACTAAACTGGCCTGAAACATAGGTGTAGAAAGGACGGACACTGGCACCTGCGGCGTACTGCATGCTACTTAAACCATTGGTGTTGATTGCCCAGCTCCAATCCCACCATTTCATCTCTCCAGGAATATAACGGTGATCCCATTGGTAGCGGATATTGGCTTGATCTTCGCTGGTGGTTCCCATGGTAAAGGTGTGAGAGACCGTCGGGCGGTTTGTTGGGTGTGAGCTTAGCGCATTGCCGCTATAACGAAGGAAACCTGTGAAGTTCACGTCGTAACTCATGCTGGTTTTGATACGGTATGGGTAAGTGATGGTAGAGCGTAAGAACTCTACTTGAAAAGGAAGTACTGAGTGAGCAGGCACGGTGATGATGGCTTCCAGTTCTGTTGGTTCAAAACGAGCACCACTGTTGGTAACGGAGAAACGTTGGCCATCTTCTAGCGCTACTCTTACTTCTGTCTTTCCAACTTGTGGCCAATGAAAGGTTTCATCAATGACGACTGAATCAGCAAGGTCGAAGCGTTGGGTTTTACTCCATTGTGTGGATTGCTCAAAATGAAGGTCAACGACGATTTGTTTAGACTGATCGTCGTCATTGATTGCATAAGCCGAGACGGTTTCAATCAGTTCTTGGTCGGTCTCTGTCATAGAACCGTGTAAAAACGATGTGTTATCGAGCGTGTAAGCGAAGTTATCAACAGTGATGCTTGTCTTCTCATCACAGCGATCACCGGCACAGCTTCCATCGTTATTGCCTTTAATCTCCCAACCATTGTTAAGCGGTTTTATTGCCATGTCTTGGCCGACGTAACGCGCGCTATCGCCTCCAACCCAAGCGTAACCGAGGTTATGGGCAAAGTAACTCAGTGGCCTGATAAAGTTCGTGTTGTCGCAGACTAAGGCGCGTTGAATATCAAGGTTATTGTTCGTTTCGATAGCTTGCGCTTCGTAGTAAGGCAGGCCTGCGTCTGGGGTATTGGGGTAGCACCAAGTATTGTCACTTGGTTGTCCTTGTTTGATGAGCCCGTGGTAGCCAGACCCCATGATCACCCAGTCATTTTTAAGGCCAGCAATGTCCCACACATTCATGCGAGATAGTAGGGCGGTTTTGTGTTCTTGAGCTTCTGTATTACTGAGCGGACGATAATCGGAACGGCAGATATCTTCACCGAGGTTATCCAATACGATTTGGTCTGAATATATCTTGGCATGAGTGGCAAAAGAGATGAAACAGAGGGCAGAGCTAAATAGAACGGTTTTACTGACGTTAAGCATGAATAAGTTCCTAAATGCCATTATTTGGCTATTTTTATTAGAATCGAGTTATTAGATTTTATTGATATTATTTAAAGCCGAGGGGCTCTAGCGGGGTGTACTTTGTCATATAAAACAATGCCAAAAATACTGAAATGAATTGAAAATAAATACTTATAGATATCAGGAGGTTGTACTGATCAACTTGTTGTTTGATAAAGACTTATCTTGATGACTTCAATTAGTTTCAACAATCCAATCTATGGGTGATTAATTGTTGAACGTTTCTGTTTTTGAAGCCTCGTTATTTGGTATGTTGGCTTGGAAAATTTAGGCCAGCAAGATGGATTAGATAGGTTTATTGTTTAAAGGAGGGGGAAGTACTGAGTAAGCCAAATAAGGAGGGATGTTGTGATAAGCAAGATCGAAAAATGCAGCCAACAACCGTTCGATTGCTGCTGCATTTTTTATTGTTCGAGTTAACTTAATTGGAAGAGATTAAGCATCACCTGGTTTTTCGCGTTTGCTGTTCCAACCCATAAAGTTGTAAATGTTGTAACGAGCAAAGCCAATCTGTTCATGCAAAGCAAAATCTGTGACCGCAAAGTTGTACCACAATGGCAACCATGAAATTTGAGCAGCCATATAGTCGGCTCTCACTGGAATAACATTCAAGCCGAAGTGGTTGAAGTAGAGCTCGCTACGACGAATATGTAGGCCAGATGAAACCAACACAATGTTCTCGAATTTATGATGCTTCATTAGGTCACTAGTGAGCTGAGCGTTCTTCCAAGTGTTGACGCTATTTGGCTCTTGAATGATGTCACCCATCGGAACGCCAAGTCTCAGCAATTGTTGCTGATAAACTTCTGCTTCGGCAACACCGTTATTTTGTGCATCGCCACCACTGATGATCACTTTGCATGTGGTTTGGGTTTTGGCGCAATCTTTATATTGGCTGGCGGTTTCACTGATTCGGCCAAAAGAGAAAAAGGCTGGCTCGAACTCTTGCGTGCTTTTAATTAACTGCGTTCCCGCACCCAGAAGAACAATGGCGTTATTGTCAGACCATTGGATATCAGGCTTATTTTCGTAATCGGCTTGCAGATCGTTCAGTAAATAACGAGGAATTAAACCTGAACCAATCAGCACAAATGACGATATAAGAACAAGAGATAAAAACAGAGAGGTTTTTCGCCACTGAAGTAAACGTGTAAAGCCTACGAATAGCAGAAGAAGTAATAATATAATAAAGCTCATGAGGATCCTGTTATCGAACTGGTGCCAAGATGATGTGACATACTGAAGCGGTGCATCATATATCAGTTATGTTAATCATTTATAGGTAACTCATTGTATTATTGAACAAATGCACGATTTCTTTCTATCAAGAACAATCATCGATGAGAGCATTCGAAAAATCGCTTTATTATTGTTCGATAATCCCATTTTAAATATAGGTATATAAATCAAGAGGGTTATTTAAACCTTATTTCGTGTTATTTGATTTATCTGTTCATCGGTTTCCGTTTCTTCAACTCGTTAACTCAGCTTTCATATTCTTAAACTACCAAATCTTCAAGCTCTTAAATGATCGAGCTCTCCAGTTTTCAAGATCTTAAACTATCAAGCTCTCAAGTTTTCAAAGTAATGCTGAACAAATTTAACGAACACTTGGTGTTTCTTGGCCGGATAAATAACTTGCGGATAGAACAGATAAATACTGTTGCCTTGTTGCAGACATTCATCAGGCAGCACTCGCTCTAATTCTCCCAGTTCGACCTCTTTCGCAACGTAGTAACTTGCAATACGGATGATGCCACTGCCTGCCATAGCTTGTTGCTTAAGCAGGTGGTTGTCATTACTTGAAAGCCAGCCGGACACATCAATATTTACCGATTTTAAAGGCCACTCGGTTTGGTGCAGAGTTGCTAAGCATTGATGATCACTTAAGTCACTCACATTGGTAGGGCGACCAAATTGGTTAAGATAACCGGGAGTCGCGACTAAATCATGTTGATAGCTAATCAAGAGTTTCGCCACCATGTTGTCAGGTGGCGTATTGGTGGCACGAAACGCGATATCGATATCATCTTGATTGAGATTAAAGTTGGTGTAGCTACTGTTTATCTCGAAACGAATCTCAGGGTATTGCTGCCTAAACTGTTGGCAGATATCGAATAGATATACCTCAGTAAACATCTTTGGCGCAGTGAGGCGTAATAGGCCTTTGACGATGTCGTGTTGCTCAGAAACACTGCGTTCAAGCTGTAAGACTTGCGAGCGAATCGTTAAGCCTTGTTGTAACGCGCGTTCGCCTTCTTGGGTTAAACGAACACTGCGAGTGGTTCTGACCAAAAGCGGGCACTGTAAATCGTTCTCTAAACGTTTGATCTGTTCAGAAAGGTAGCTCTTAGAGATACCGAGCTTTTCGGCTGCCTTGGTAAAGTTGAGTTGCTGAGCAAGTTCTACAAACAGGATCAGTCGTTCTATTCTTTTGTGTTCGTTCATTCGCGCGTTCCTACCAATCTATTGTTCGCCATATCAAACAATCATTTCGTAACTAGCATATTCTGTTTTTTAAAAAGAACAATATGATAGAGGCATATTTCTGGTCAGCAAATCTTCTAAGCGAGAATCGATATGACGAACAGCACTGAATCTACAAACAAAACGAATGACAAAAAACGTATCCCATTATCAAATTATCTACCGAATGTTGGGCAAATTGCCTATGGCTGCATGGGGTTAGGTGGTGGCTGGAATGATAATCCAGTGACGAGTGCGGACGTTGCTCAAACACGAAGCGTAATCGGCACCGCACTAGAATCGGGCATTAACTTATTCGACCATGCGGATATCTATACCTTCAGCAAAGCTGAGCAAGCCTTTGGTCAAGCATTACAACAAGCGCCTGATCTGCGTGAACAGATGTTCATTCAATCTAAGTGTGGGATTCGTTTTGAAGGCGAGGGCAATGTTGGTCGTTATGATTTCTCGGCTGATTGGGTAGGCCAATCGGTAGACGGTATTCTCAATCGATTGAATACTGAAAAGCTTGATGTGCTGTTATTGCACCGCCCTGATCCTTTGATGGAACTCGATGAGCTAGCAAGAACGTTAGAGAACTTAAAAGCGCAAGGTAAGGTCGATTATTTTGGTGTGTCGAACATGAACAGCCATCAAATTCAGTACCTGCAATCTGCGCTTGGGCAACCTATCGTCGCGAATCAAGTTGAGCTGAGCTTAGCCAAATTGGATTGGTTGAATGATGGGGTGATGATTAACTCGCAAGGGCACCATCAATCAGACTTCGCCGCAGGCACTCTTGAACATTGCCAATTGAATAACATCCAACTGCAAGCTTGGGGCTGTTTGGCACAAGGCCGATTTGCTGAGCAAGGTTTGTATTCAGAACATGAAAACGTGAAAAAGACAGCGCACTACGTGGCTCAGTTAGCGAACCAATATGGCGTAGAAAGTGAAGCGATTGTGTTGGCATTTTTGCTTCGTCACCCTGCTCGTATCCAACCTGTAATTGGCACCACAAATCTAGAGCGAATCAAAGCTTCGGCAGTCGCGACTCAGATAAACCTGTCTCGTGAAGAGTGGTACAACCTATACGTGTACTCACGTGGTCAAGCACTGCCATAAGGAATGAATATGTTGAATCAAAAGATCGCGCAACAACTGGTGTCTAACGCTCTAGACATTGCTGAGCGTGTGTGATATGCACGGTGAGTTACTGGCGTTTATTCGCATGGATAATGTGAGTGTTCAAGCCGGATTGTTAGCACAGAACAAAGCTTATACATCTGCAAGAGATAGACAGCCAAGCGGTAACTTAGGTGCTTGGGCGAGAGAAACTGGTAAAGACTTAAGTTACTGGACTGACCCAAAGATCACTGGCTTTAAAGGCGGTGTTCCCATTGAATTAAATGGGCAGGTGATTGGCGCTATTGGTGTCAGCGGATTAAGTGAAGACGACGATGAAGCACTTGCCGAAAAAGTCATTCAACTTGTGTTCTAAGCTGTTGCTCGTGAAGTAATGGAAGTTAGAAGTAACAGATAATAAAAAACCGATGCATGTGCATCGGTTTTTTTGTTTAACGAGACTCAAGTGCTTGAATCAATCGAACCCATTAAGCGTTCGCTTGTTCCAGATCTTGTTGCTTGTCTTTCTTGCCTAATAGGCGGCTTGTGATCGTACCGGCTGTCATAGCACCAGATACGTTAAGCGCCGTACGTGCCATATCGATAAGTGGCTCGATAGAGATAAGCAGTGCTGCAATCGTTACAGGAAGGCCCATAGCAGGAAGTACGATTAGCGCCGCGAACGTTGCACCGCCACCTACGCCAGCAATACCGAATGAGCTCACTGTGATAATAGCAATCAGAGACAGAATGAAGTTGATGTCCATTGGGTCGATGCCAACTGTAGGCGCAACCATGACTGCTAGCATTGCAGGGTAGATACCCGCACAACCGTTTTGACCAATCGTCGCACCGAAAGAGGCAGACAGGTTAGCAATCGCTGGTGGCACGTTTAGCTTAGTGATTTGAGCTTCAACGTTCAGTGGAATTGTTGCTGCAGAACTACGAGACGTGAAAGCGAACGTCAGTACAGGCCAGATCTTTTGGAAGTACTCTTTCGGGTTTACACCAACAAAAGAAACCAACACACCGTGTACGACGAACATCAGTAGAATCGCAACGTAAGATGCAACGATGAAACCCAGTAGGCTGAGGATGTCAGAAGCACTTGATGTTGCAACTACCTTCGCCATTAACGCTGCGATGCCGTATGGCGTTAGTGCCATGATCATCTTAACTAAGCGCATAACGATAGATTGTGACGCTTCAACGAAAGTACGGATTGGAGATTCTAGTTCTTCTTTCTCTGCCATCACTTTACGAGCAGCGATGCCTGTAAGCACACCGAAGATAACCACCGCGATGATAGACGTAGAGCGAGCACCGGTTAGATCAGCAAACGGGTTAGTTGGAATGAAGCTAATCAGCATTTGTGGAATAGTTAGGTCAGACACGCTTCCCATGCGGCTTTCTAGTGTTGCGATACGAGCTGTTTCACGCGCGCCCTCTGTTAAGCCTTCAGCCGAAAGACCGAATGCTTGAGCCACTGCAATACCAACAATTGCAGAGATCGCTGTTGTTGCGAGTAATACTGAAATAGTGATACCAGAAATCTTGCCCAGTGAACCGCCTTTTTCAAGCTTCACCACCGCCGCAATCATTGAAACCAAGACTAATGGCATGATTACCATTTTAAGTAATCCAACGTAACCACGACCAACGATGTTTACCCAGTCTAGTGTCTCTTTGATGATGGGATTGCCTTCACCAAATAGCAGCTGTAGACCAAGGCCAAATGCACTACCAAAAACTAAACCGAGTAAAACGAGGCGAGAAAGTGTGTTTTCTTTTTTCTGCTGTCCGTAGAGAAAAAAGAGGATACCAGTGAATACCGCTAAGGCAGCGATAGCTGAAAATGACATTTGTTTTCCTTATGAATAACTCTAAATCAATTAGGCACCTAGATGTATAGGTGTCAGTACTGCTGCTAAAATAACGTTCTGTTACAAAACGTAAAATAAGGAAAAGTAATTTATTAGAACGATTAGTAATATCCACTCAATGGTATGGGTGGATATTCAACATTGTGATGAATAGGTGAGCTTTTTAGCGATATTTTGCCAATAAATTGAGCATGTCACTTGACGAGTAAATTTCGATATTTTTGAAATTATTTTCGAATAATCGGAACAACATTGCCTTCGCGACGTCTTCCGCTTGAATAGGGCGTAGGTTTTTGAACTGACCAAACATAAAGGGAGAGACTAAAGGAAAGATGCTTTGCAGGAGTTTTTCATCGGCTCTTGGTTCATCACGTTCACCAACCAGCGGCCCCGGACGTGCGATGAAAAGTTGCTTGAAGCCAATACGTTTTAAGTTTTGCTCCATTTGCCCTTTGCAACGAAGGTAGTGTGAATAAGAATCTGGCGAAGCGCCATAGCTCGAAACGACGGCAACGCGTTCTACCCCAAGAAACTTCATCGACTGTGCAACCTGGCTAACCAATTCAACATCGACTTTGCGAAGTGCTTCTTTTGATCCTGCCTTTTTCTTAGTCGTACCTAAGCAGATAACGCCAAGTTTAGGCGTCGCATTGGTGTCATCCCAACTTGTAACTTGTAGGTCGCTGTGAATAAGAGTGTGTAGTTTGTTGGAATCAAACTGTGAATCTAATGCTCGGCGAGATAGGGCATAGATATGATCAACTGCGGGTTCATCGATGAGCAACTGCGGGTTCATCGATGAGCAACTTCATCACATGATGACCAATTAACCCGGTTGCACCAGCCACCACAACCGATGTTTTGTCTCCAGAAATGCTCATTTTAATCCCTTCTTCACTCCACAAGTGCTTGTTTAATATAAACAGTGTTTGAATTTTAAGCGAATAAAAGTTTGTTAAACGAGTGGTCAGTAGTATGTGGGGAGTCGCCTGTTTATGGAAAAAGAGATGATTTAGTTTGGCTCGACGCATAAGTACGGTCTGAAGCATAAGTACGATATGAAACATAATGGCGGTGGGAAAGATAAATGCGGTTTGAAACTTAAGTTAGGCGTTAAACATAACAAAGCCCGCTGGGCGACGGGCTTTGTTACTTTTCTTGCTTCTTACTAGGTAAAGGACAGTGGGATTTTCCTTACCTTTTTGCTAGCTTTCTTACTAGATTTATTTGGTTTTCTTTTACTTGAATTTGGAATCATTACACCTCCTAAATCGTTGTTCTGTTTTGTCTTTCAATCGATTGTCTTTCTTCGTGTAGCGTCAGTGTTGTGGGCATTACTGTATGGGTACTTATCAATGGAGAGATTAATAAGTAATTTAGATAAGGCATAAACGATGCCAAAATGTAAGTTATTGATAAATCTATTATCAGTATTATTTGTGTTTTAGGGTTCGTCAATTTGACTGTCAATCTGAGAAAAAACCAGTGTGATCTGTTTAAATTAAGAACACTCTCTGCGGTTTCTGCCACATAGCCATAGATACAGCCTTGCTTAACACGTAAACTGAGTCGTAATTCACATAGACCAAGGACGTGCTATGAACCTCAAGCTTGATACTCTTGCTCCCACTCAGATTTATCACCTGATGACACAAACCGTTGTTCCTCGCCCGATTGCGTGGGCATTGACGGAATCTTCTGACCAAGAGTACAACCTCGCGCCTTTCTCTTATTTCACGCCTGTTTCTAGTAATCCGCCGTTACTGATGTTATCGGTTGGGAAGAAGCCGTCCGGCGAAATCAAAGATACCACTCGTAATGCCCTAGAAACGGGTAAGCTAGTGATTCACATTGCTTCTTCAAGTTCTGCCGAAACCATGACGGCGACAGCAGCTACCCTTGAACATGGTGATTCGGAAGTCACCGCGAATAACATTGAGCTGGTTGAATTTGAAGGCTTCTCTTTACCGAGAGTGAAAGAGTGCGCGGTCGCTTTTGGCTGCACCTTATACGAAGTAAAAGAGGTTGGAGAGGTGCCACAAAGCCTCATCTTTGCTCAAGTCGAAACCGTGTACATTTCCGAAGACGTGATCGATAAAGAGAGTGAACGTCTTAAGATTGATGCGTTGGCATTGGACCCTTTGTCTCGCCTTGGTGGCGGTGAATACGCGACGCTTTCCAATGTGTTTTCTGTCGCACGCCCTAAGTAACAATCCTTAAGTAGCAGTCCCTAAATCAACGTACCCAGAATAAGCGTTTTTAAAAACTATGTTAGATACCCAATACTCGCAGTACATCCAACACCGAATTGACCAAAAAACCAAGCCACTCGGTGCCCTTGGTTTACTCGAAAAAGTCGCACATCAACTGGCATTGATTCAGAGCCAAGGCAAAGAAGCGGCGGTTGAACACATCGAATTGAATAAGCCAAGTATCATCATTTTTGCTGGCGACCATGGCATTGCTGACGAAGGCGTGAGTATTGCCCCAAGTGCCGTCACACAACAGATGGTGTTGAACTTCTTAAGTGGTGGCGCGGCGATCAATTGTTTCTGTGCGGTGAATAATATCGATATCACGGTAGTCGACACGGGGATATTGTTGCCTGTTGAATCAGACAGTGACATGTTGATCTCTCAGCGCTTGGGTACGCGAACCAATAACTTTGCCAATGAAGCGGCAATGAGTTTAGAAACGGTGGAACGCGGGATTGAACTGGGCACTGAGCTTGTCTCTAGAACCATTTCGAATGGCACCAATATCATCATGTTTGGTGAAATGGGTATCGGAAATACCAGCAGCGCATCAGCGATCTTAAGTGCATTAGCGAATCGTGCTGCAGCGGAGTGTGTTGGCCTAGGCACTGGCATCAACAATGAACAGCTTGCACGTAAAGTGGCTGTGGTTGAGCAAGGTGTCGCGCGTTGCAAAGGTTTAGATGCGAATGAAGTTAAAGATATTAAAGAGGTACTCGCACAAGTCGGTGGCTATGAAATCGTTCAAATGGTCGGTGCTTTCCTTGGCGCTTACCAAAACAAAACCCCAGTATTAGTCGATGGCTTTATCGTGTCGGTTGCGGCGTATGTCGCGACTTTAATTGAACCGAGTTGCCGAGACTATATGATCTTCGCCCATCGCTCTGAAGAGTCAGGACACAAAATTCTGTTAGAGCTGCTCGACGCTGAGCCACTGCTCGATCTTGGATTGAGATTAGGCGAGGGCACAGGTGCTGCGCTAGCTATGCCAATCATTCGTGCGGCAGCCGAGTTCTATAACAACATGGCGAGCTTCGAAAGTGCTGGAGTCACGGTTTAATGAGTGATGCACCAGAAAGATCGTTGAAAGATCGAGTTACTTATCAGTGGGAGCTTTTTGCGCTGGCGATGGGTTTCTTTTCTCGCTTGCCAATGCCGAAAAACACGCCCTATTCTACAGAGCGAATGAACCGTTCTGGTCGCTACTTTTCAACGGTTGGTTTGTTGCTTGGTGTTCTGTGTGGCGGTGTGTTCTTGCTACTTGATGTGGTACTGCCGAGTGCAGTAGCGATCTTTTTGATGATGAGTTTTAGCCTGATGCTCACTGGCGCATTCCATGAAGATGGTTTGACTGATATGGCCGATGGCATTGGTGGCGGCATGACCCTAGAACGCCGTTTGACCATCATGAAAGACAGTCGAATCGGTACTTATGGTGCGTCTGCTCTGATTATGGCTCTGTTTGGCAAGTGGGTGCTGTTGAATGAACTCATAAGCATGACGGGACTGTTTATGGTAATCGTGACCAGTTATACCTTTAGCCGCGCGATTGCTGCATCCCTTATTTACGACATGCCTTACGTCAGCGATTTAGACACGAGCAAGAGTAAGCCTCTAGCCAATAAACAAACCAAGGGCGAACTTGTCTTCCTTATGTTGGTTGGCCTGTTACCAAGTTTGTGGTTTGGATTGGCGTGTACGTGTGTTTTAGTTGTGATTGCTTACGTGTTTAGAGTGGGCTTCAAAAAGTGGTTAATTGCAAGAATTGGTGGCTTTACTGGTGACTGTTTGGGCGCGGCTCAACAGTTGATGGAACTACTGATTTACGTTGTGTTCGCCGCTGCTTTCTCCAACGGCTTTATGTAACGCATTCAGGATTAGAGGCAACACATGACAACCAATAATCAAACGTATCAGAGTCATCACCATCTTGTTTTAGGTGGCGCGCGCTCAGGTAAGTCGAGTTTTGCAGAACAACAAGCATTATGTGCACTTGAAGCATGTTCAAATGGGCATTTGCATTACATAGCGACCGCCACTTATCTAGACGATGAAATGCGCGAGCGAATCGCGCACCATCAACAACGTCGTGGCGAGCAGTGGATTGAGCATGAAGTACCCGTCGAATTAGCCGAAAAACTGCAGTCTTTTGAGAAAGAAGATGTGGTATTGATTGATTGCCTAACCTTGTGGTTGAACAACATCATCTTTGAACTGGGTGATGACGCAACTAATGAACAGGTTGAAGCCGTGGTTGAAGTATTGGTCAAAAGCGTCGAGCAAAGTCCGGCGCAAATTATCATGGTCTCTAACGAAGTCGGTTTAGGTGTGGTGCCGCTGGGTAAAGTGTCTCGCTTGTTTGTGGACAATGCAGGACGAATGAACCAAGCGCTAGCTCGCGTCGTTGAGCGCGTCACGCTGGTTGCTGCCGGATTGCCGCTGCACTTAAAACCATCTAATCACTTGCTTGATATTCAAGGCTAGGTCGCACACATGGTCAATGGAACAACCAAAAACATCTATTTGTTAAGACATGGCAAAGTCGAAGGAAAAGCTGCGCTCAATGGTTTATCTGATGTGCTGGTCAACTCTGATCTTCAAGAACAGATATGTGAGGCACTAACTACACAAGACATTACCTTTGATAGCGTGGTTAGCTCTCCACTAAGACGATGTGGTGATCTCGCGAGCTTGTTTGCAGAGCGTATGTCTGTGCCTTTATCAGTTGCATCGGGTTTTCAGGAAATGAACTTCGGTGAAGTAGATGGTGTCCCATTTGATGAACTTGAAAACAAGTGGGGAATGTTAGAAACCTTTTGGAAAGACCCTGCTAATCATCAATTAACTGGCGCAGAAAGTTTACAGAGCTTCCACGACAGAGTAACTCAAGCTTGGTCGCAACTTTTGAATGATTCAAGTGACAACATATTGTTGGTTACTCATGGTGGTGTGATTCGCATACTGCTAGCGCACTGCCTTAATATTGATTGGAAAAACCCGAGTTTGTACTCGAAGTTATCGATAGAAAACGCATCGATAACGCATATTCATATCACTCAGTTTGCGCAGAGCTTTATCAGCGTTAAATCGATAGGGATACCTGTTCTCTGAGTGTTCAAAAAACACAGTTTAAGAATTAACAATCTTTTAGATCTGTAAATAGAAACAGAAATATAAATAGAAGTATAAAGCGGCGTTCACAGCCGCTATACCTGATTGGTATTACTACCTACGTGAAAGGAATTTAGTCATGACAACACCAAGTTGGGATCTAAGCATTGCTTATAGCGATCTTAATGATGCAAAAATCGAACAGGACATTGAACTCATTCAGCAGTGCATTGAGCTGTTGAACCTACACGTTGAAAAGCGTCATATCATTCTAGCGATGCAAAACGCGATTCAGACTTCAGAAGCGGCAGGCACGTTACTGAGTACAATCAACACCTTCGCTAATTGCCACGCATCGGTCGACGCGACACACACAGAAGCGAAAGTATTGCTTGGTCGTGTAGCGAAGCTGAACTCTGAAATGTCTCAAGCGTTCAGCCCTTACGAAGATACGCTAATTCACGCAGAACCAGAATTTATTGATGCAGTATTAGAGCATGATAGTGCGGACGTAGCAGGGCAGCGCTTTGCGATTGAAAGCTCTCGTAAGTTATCAAGCAGCCGACTCAGTGTTGCTGAAGAGCAGTTATTGGCAGCGATGAAGGTTGATGGTCGTGACGGATGGGGTCGTTTATACGATAACCTAACCGGATCTTTAAAACTGTCGCTAAAGCTGGACGGTGAAGAGGAAGCCCTAGGCTTTTCACAAGCCGCGAGCCTGTTGTACGGCAGCGAATTCGACAAACAAGAACCAGCATGGCGCACGGTTCAAGGTGCGATGAAAACGCACCAAGAGTCTTTTGCTTCGATTCTAAATGCATTGGCGGGTTGGCGACTGACTGAAAACAAAAAGCGTTCGAAGATTAGCGATGTGCATTTCCTAGATCCAAGCCTACACGGCAGCCGCATTGTGCCAGAAACGCTAGACACCATGATGTCGGTAGCGAAAGCTAATCGAGCTGTTGGTCAGAAAGTAGGTTTGTTAATGGCAAGAGTTCACGGGCTAGATGAAATGAAGCCTTGGAATCACTTAGCTGCGATGCCGCCGCTGGGTGACGCTGAATCTAAGGTTTACCCATTTGATGAGGCGATCGACGTGATCAAAACTGCGTTCGCTGAAGTAAATCCAGAGATGGCTGATTTTGTCGCTTTGATGGTTGATAATGGTTGGATTGATGCCGCACCAGCAGCCAACAAACGTTTAGGCGCTTACTGCACCAAGTTTGCTGCTACACGCACTCCGCTTGTGTTCATGACATGGAGCGGTAGCCGCTCAGATTTAATGACATTGGCACACGAGTTAGGCCACGCGTTCCACAACTGGGTGATGAAAGACATGCCGTTGTGTCAAACACGCTACCCAATGACGCTAGCAGAAACCGCTTCGATCTTTGCTGAAAATATCGTTCGAGACCATTTGTTAAAACAAGCACAAACACGTAATGAGAAACTTGAAATGCTGTGGGAAGAGCTTTCTTCTTCTTTGGCATTAATGGTGAACATTCCCGTTCGTTTTGAGTTTGAAAAAGCCTTCTACGAGCAGCGTGAAAAAGGCGAGCTAACGGCTCAGCAGCTGTGTGACTTGATGGAAACGACTTGGAAAGAGTGGTATGGCGATGCAATGACAGAAGCTGACCCTTACTTCTGGGCGAGCAAACTGCATTTCAGCATCTCTCAAGTAAGCTTCTACAACTACCCATACTTGTTCGGTTACCTGTTCAGTAAAGGTGTTTACGCTCAGCGCGATGCGAAAGGTGAGCAATTCTACGGCGATTACGTTTCGTTGCTTCGTGATACGGGCAGCATGATGGCGGAAGAAGTCGTTCAAAAGCACTTAGGAATGGACCTGACTCAAGCTGATTTTTGGCAACAAAGCATCGACATGGTCAAAGTTCAAATCGATGAATTTGAAAGATTGCTCGATCAGGAAGATTAATTGATCTCAATCTGTTCATAGCAGGTAAGAGCTGTGTTAGCTTACGTGGCTCTTATCTTGCTGGCATAACCTGAGATAAGCCGAAACAACCAAAAGTCTCTTTAAATAGAGAAAGTTATTTGGAACAGATGTCGGTTAGTAAAGTCAGCAGGTAATATAAAAATATATGGGTAGTATTTGTGAGTGATAACGGAGTTTCTGTTGATAAGTGCGATCCTAGCAACACAATTTCTATGTACAATTTATTAACATACGGCCGTGCAATTAAGGAGTAGCGCATGACGAAGACCCTCTTTCGCCAATCATTTCTTTTTGACAGCCTAGATCTTGAGCAAGAAGTGTTTGCAGGACAGACCGTACTGAGTAACGGTGTTCAAATTAAGCTTCATCAACGCGGTGTCTTGGAAGTGATTCCCGCGGATTTTAATTCTGAAACCAAGAACATCATTTTTTCAACCGGTGTTCATGGCGACGAAACTTCACCAATGGAGCTGATCGATAAGCTCATTGAGGATATTGAAACAGGTTTCCAAGTAGTAAACGCGAGATGCTTGTTTATCATAGCTCACCCAGAAGCCACTAACGCGCATACTCGTTTTCTTGATGTGAACATGAATCGTCTGTTTGATGAAAAGCAGTACGAGAGCAATCGAGAAGTGGATATCGCGAAGAACTTGAAGTTCTTGGTGACTGAGTTTTACAAAGAAACGGAACCTGTCACTCGTTGGCATCTAGATTTGCACTGTGCAATCCGTTTATCTAAGCATTACTCGTTTGCAGTGAGCCCTAAAGTTCGCCACGAAGTACGCAGTAAAGAGCTGTTTGATTTCATTAACAGTGCGCACGTGGAAGCAGTGTTGTTGTCAAATGCGCCAACCAGTACATTCAGTTGGTACAGTGCTGAAAACTTCGAAGCGCAAGCACTGACAATGGAACTAGGGCAGGTCGCGAGAATTGGTGAGAACCAACTTGATAAGCTAACGGCTTTTGACTTGGCGATGCGTAACTTGATTGCTGAAGTTGAGCCAGAGCATTTACCTAAGCGAACCATCACTTATCGCGTGAGCAGAACCATTGTTCGTTTACATGATGACTTCGATTTCATGTTCTCAGATTCTGTAGAGAACTTTACCGCGTTCAAGCACGGTGAAGTATTCGGTCATGATGGTGATAAACCGTTAATGGCTAAGAATGAAAACGAAGCGGTGGTGTTCCCTAATCGTAATGTTGCTATCGGTCAACGAGCAGCCTTAATGGTGTGTGAAGTTGAAACGCGATTCGACCATGGTCAGCTTGTGTACGATTAATATCGACTCGGGTTTAAACGACGAAAACAACCGCTCAACTGGTTGAAATATCAAGGTTCACATTACGGTGTGAGCCTTGAGTTTATTTGGGGATACAGGTAAGGTTACGCGAACATTTTCAAAGTAGCTTGATATGGATTTCCAACAACTTCTTCACCAAAAACAGCGCAAATGGACTAGAGCCATTTATCTGATGGCAGCACTGCTTGTCGCGCTGAGTGCGATTTACCTAATGGTTGGCGATCTTTTCATTTCCCCTCTGGGCACATTGTCCACGTTAGAACAAAAACTACTGATTGATTTACGCTTACCTCGACTATTGGCGGCTATTGCTATCGGGGCAGGGTTAGCCGTATCTGGCGCAAGTTTACAAGTCTTATTGGGTAACGTATTAGCAGAGCCCGGTGTGCTCGGCATTTCTGGTGGTGCAAGTTTGGCGATGGTTATCGTGCTGTTCTTCTTGCCGTTTGCTCCCACACCAGAACTGTTCATGATTGCCGCCGTTTTAGGCTCGCTCTGTTTCACCGTGATACTGGTGAGCATGGTAAAAACGATGCGACTCACCACGGCTAAATTACTGCTAGTGGGTGTCGCGTTAGGCATTCTTTCTGGCGCGATGGTGACATGGGCGTTCTATTTTAGTGATGACTTAAGTCTACGCTTATTGATGTATTGGCTGATGGGCAGCTTAGGTGGCGTCACTTGGTATCAACACTCGCTCACGTTGGTGATGATCCCCGTGATTATTTGGCTGTGCCTGCAAGGTAGTAAGCTAGATAAGTTAATGATTGGCGAAACGCATGCCGCACAGTTAGGCGTAAACGTACCGAGATTGCGCTGGCGTCTAATTTTCGCCGTGTCTATTTTAGTCGGCTGCGCGGTAGCTTTAGGTGGCGTGATCAGCTTTGTTGGCTTGGTTGTGCCACACTTATTGCGTTTAGCGATTGGTACTGATAACAAATACCTTCTTCCTTTGTCTGCCGTTGCTGGCGCTGCGTTGTTGGTGTTTGCTGATATCTGTGCAAGAACCTTATTAGATTCCGCAGAGCTACCTTTGGGTGTCATGACCACCAGTATCGGTGCGCCTATCTTCATTTGGATGTTAATTAAAAATCATGATTCAAATTAAGAGCCTGAGCGTTGGCGCTCGTTTATTACCACTATCATTTGAGCTCAAGCAAGGGCAGGTGACTCACGTTATCGGCCCGAATGGCAGCGGTAAAAGTACCTTACTCGAATCGATATCTGGCATTGGTGATGGTTACAAAGGTGATATCAAGATCGACGGGCAGGATTTGTCGGAGCTGTCTTTACAAGATTTATCATTGCATCGTGCTTACTTGTGCCAAAGCGCAAGGCCAGCCTTCAACTTAGAAGTGTTCCAATATCTTGCATTGTCACTGCCAAGCTCCTCACACGGCCTTGATGCTGAAATCAACGCAGCTTTGGAAGAAATCAGCCAGATGCTAGACATTGCAGACAAACTTCATCGCTCAATTCAGACACTGTCTGGTGGTGAATGGCAACGCGTACGTTTGGCGGGAATGTGCCTGCAAATTTGGCCGACACTTAACCCATACGCGAAGCTGCTGATCCTCGATGAACCCGCAGCTCCGTTGGATATTGCTCAAGAAGCCTTGTTGTACAAGCTCATTGAACGAGTGGCAGAGAAGGGCATCGCTGTGATCATGGCTAACCATGATTTGAACAGAACACTAAGACACGCAGACCAAGTGTTGTTGCTCGATAAAGGTGTACTTCAAGCATCAGGCTCAGCTGATCAAGTGCTTACCCCTGAGCAGCTAGAGTCCGTGTTCAACACCGAAGTCAAAAGTATCTCAGTCGACAATCAGACCTATCTTTTGTTTGGTTAAAAGACTAATTAGTTAAGCTGCTCATTGGGTTTAAGGCGAGTTAGTAAAGGAAGCAAATATGTTTAGATACATCCAAAGAAGAAGAATCAAAAAGGTGATTAAGTCATTGTCTGCAAAGATGGTGAAGAGCTACGGAAGCCGTGATTTCTTCTCTATTGGGCAGGTTGAAACAAGTTCTCGTGAGTTGAGTAAACGCCAACAACAGATTGCTTTAGCCTTGTTTGCGGATCCACAAGATCTTGCTGTTGAATTAGCTCCAACTATTCAGTTGCTGCGTAATGATGTGTCTAATGACTTCTTTGGCGGAGAAGACTACACAGCGCGAGATGTATTTAATCTATTGGGTGGCGGCGGTTGGAAGGGCGGTCGTATGGACGATGACATGTCACATCGCATGGGCATGCATAGCCGTTATTAAATATCTTCTTACTACCTAACGCCTTTATATCCCCAAAGCGGCTTAATCATAAAGCCGCTTTTTTATTCATTCCGAATAATGTTCCCTCAATCAACATAGAATACTGAAACGTCATAATTCGAAGCAACATCATCTATCTACAGCGCATTTGTTTGAGTTGTGTGATGCTGATTCCTATCAATATAAAACCCGCTGTTATTGATAAAATTGACGTATATATTTTTCGTTGTTCTTTAAGTCAGAAACTATAAACCTTCGAATTACAGTGCTGGTTGGTTAGTAACCAATTGGTTTTGTGTTTAGGGTAAAATAATAGAGAGTGGGAAAGTGACAACAATAAATAATAATATTCTAAAAATAGCAGTGGGTATGGCTATGCTATCGAGTGTGCCGTCAGTGGCAAATGCTCATGGTTGGTCTGAGTTTCCAAGCGCGCGTCAGAACACGTGTTACGAGCAAGGCGGGATTTGGTCGGGTACACCACCTAATGCTGCGTGTGCTCAAGCAAAAGACATTTCGGGTTCATACCCGTTTGTTCAACGTAACGAGTACGCGAAAAATGTCCAAGATTTCAATAATATCAATGCTGTAAAAGCGGCGATTCCTGACGGCACGTTATGTTATGCCAACGATTCGCAAAAACGCGGCATGGGTGCACCTCATACAGGCTGGACTCGTACCGAGCTAAATACTGGTACATTTGAATATGTATTCAACGCGACTGCACCACACAACCCGTCATTCTGGGAATTCTACCTAACGAAACCAAACGCAGACCTGAGCAAAGGCCTAGCGTGGGGAGACTTAGATCTTATCCAAGAAGAGGGTAACGTTCCGGTTAATGGCGGTAAGTACCGCATTAATGTCACTATTCCTTCAGACCGTTCTGGCGATGCGATTCTATTCGTTCGTTGGCAACGTGATGATGCTGCGGGCGAAGGCTTCTACAACTGTTCAGACATCACTATCGCGGGTGGCACAACCCCTCCACCAGAGCCGGGTCCAGAGCCTGATCTAGTGCGTGGTGACCTGTTTGTTTCTGACCAGTTTGGCACGCCAGAAATTGGTGATACGGTTAAATACGACATCATCAACAAGTACGGTGAAGTAGCGCGTAGCTTCACCATCGTCATCGACGCTTCAAACGTTAACGATTGGGCTCGTTTGTTGGCTTCAGAAATTAACGGCTGGCATGAAGAGTTTAAAGACGGCGCGATCTTCATTGGTGACTGGCATGCTGAAATGCAGCACTACATGTACTTCCAAAACGATCCTTCACGTAACTTCTTCAACTCAAAAGATAGCCGTGCTTCTGGTCAGTTAACGTTGATTGATGGTGGCGACGGTGGTGTTGAACCATTGAAAGGTGACATCTACGAGCTAGTGAAGAGTGACAATGTAGTCAATGCTGGCGATAAGGTTGTGATTGCAACAAGCGAAGCCGCGACATTGACTCAAACTCAAGGTTCTTCAGTAAGCATCCAAAATAACGGCACGGCTTCTATCGTAGTTGATACCACTGGCATCACTGCAAACGAAACTTTATCGTTTATGGCTAGCTCGATTGAAAGCGACAGTGTTGAAACCTTCACTTTTGAAGTAATTGCCGATGACGGTGGCGTGACACCAGACCCAGATCCAACGCCGGATCCTGATCCGACTCCTGACCCAGACCCTACGCCAGATCCAGGTACGTGGAACTCATCAGCGACTTACCTTGGTGGCGAAGTCGTGACTTACTCGAACCAGTCATGGAAAGCACAATGGTGGGTTCAAGGTGGTACTAACCCTAAAGCGACTTACGAAAATGACAAATGGGGCGTTTGGCGTCCAGCCAACTAATCTTAACTATTGTTAGTTAATTAGCCTTGCAATAATAACCAAGACACCACACTTTTTGACGAGTGTGGTGTCTTTTTTAGCCTCTGCATTTGCGGTTTTGAATGTCATCAGCCTAGAAAAAGTGATTCAGGAACGGAGTCTTAATCACTCAGCACGGCTCTATAAGAAGATGAGAGTTATATAGAAAACAAGAGCTATATAACGTTTTGTAATGTGTTGACGAATTATTTCAGAATAAGGTTTTCTTTAATCTCATCGTTAAGATACCCCTGATCAAAATCTGGTGTCATAAATTCGACGGAGGAGGAGTCTAGATAGCTGGTTTCTAGATAACTCGGCTCTAGATAATGGGGGTCTAAGTGATCAGCACTTACGTAGGTGGGAATCGCAGAAAACAAAACGATACTGATCGCTGCAGCGATATTAATGGCTTTGTTGCGTTGAGGAGTCATTTTCATAGTAGTGCCCTCGAAAGGTGGGCAAATCCATCTGCCTATGAGAATTGAATCTGAGATGTTTAGAAGTCGTAAGACAAACCAAGCGTAATGATATTGTCGTTGTCGATCGGGCCCATCGATTGGCCGTTCAAGTAAAGGTCACCTTCGTTGGTATTGAAGTAGGTGTATTTCACGTAGGGTGTCCAGTCGTCGATGCTTTTAGAGAGAACGACTTCGTGCTCATTGGTACGGTAGTCGCCTTGATGAAAGATTACGTTGTCATCGTTGTGGGTAAACCCGCCATTGGATCCATCACTGTTTTCGTGAGTGTATTGATAAGCTAAATCCCAGCCTGCGAGTGAGTACCCCGCACCGGCGATGAACTTATTGGTGTTGATCGTGGTGTCGCTTACATTCTCGAGTACTTGCCCTGACTGGTTATATCCCAATCCACTGAATACATTGAAGTTGTCGTTCACTTGATAATCGATAATACCTTCGATTAATAACTCTTCACCGTTGTCCCATTTACTAAGTTCACCGTATAAGTTGAACGTGAAAGATTCGCTGATGTGAAAATCGTGCCCGTAACCCGCTGCCAACCAACCCTGGTCATCAAAACCTATATAGACTTGTCCATTTTCTGAGGTATCGATTAATGCGCCAGCTTCTGTGGTGTAGACACCGTTATCAGCAGCATTAGAGGCAACGTTTTGTTCGATGTAAACTTGAGTCGAAGTCGCAAACGCTGCGCTGTTGAGTAACGTAAGTGGTAGAGCACCTTCCGATGCAATGCATGTTGCCGATGAAGGCTCGCTAAAAATAACGCATGGAGAAGGTGGTGTCATTATGACGGAATACACCACAAAGAATGGGCAACACACGTTTTCAGTGATGTGCGGCTACACTTCGGGTCCATCATACTGGGCTGATGGGAAACCAGCGAAGGTATGTGAAGAGGCGCAAGCACTAGCGGTTGCATTGGAAGCAAAAGGTGAATGGGAGGTGAAGCCAATGACTTACACCATCGCACCAGCAAGAATCGTAGTTGATAAGTGATTTTTGTCTACAGAACGCTCGTTATATCGAGCCTCGTTATCCAATCATATTGATTATTTGTAGTGAGACAGAGGGGTACTCAGGCTGAAATGCTCTTAAAGTTCCCCTCAGCTTAGCTCAAATAACAAGAAGCTAAGTCAACCAACTAATCAAATTTGTATTCGAAAATACAGAAGGTCTATCCTATGAAAAATACCATTAAGCTACTGGCTATCGCATGTGTTTTACTTACTCCAATGCTTGTCGCCGCTGCCGAACATAATCACAGTCACAATCATTTTAACCCTGAATTAGAGCAACTTGGCGACGACATTATTGGCCTAACCGTGTGTTACAAAAATGGTCATCTATCAGATGAGAATCAAGAGCCTGCGTTTATGAACCTTATCAACCACGCCAATGTAGAAGGTGAGGAGCTGGGGATGTACTACATGGATAAGTTGGGCCCTAAAGCCGAGCAAATCATGAGTGATGATGAGGCTCGACGTTTATGGACTGAAGATTATTGTGCTGATTTGACTGATACCTATTTGGACTCAGACAAGTTAGCTCAAAGAGCAAATGAACACAAAGGTCATTCCCACGGACACGATCATGAACATCACCATAATCATGACCACCATGGACATGGCGATTTAACGCCAGAGGTACTTGAACAAGATATTGAGAGAGGGCGTTTACTCAGTATCAACTAAGCCCAATAAGATAAGTTCATCTAACCTATTGTTAAATATTTACTATTTGTTAGTGTGTCTAGGTGCACATTGAGGATGTGTTTCATATTTAACGAAGAAATATTAGGAGTTGCGATGAGTATTATAGTGAGACGGTCTGAACCGTCAGATGCAAAGGGAATAAAAGAAGTTTACGAATGCACTAATGCTTATACCGGTACGCTGCAACTCCCAAATCCATCTCTGGAAAGCTGGCAAAAACGAATCTCTAATATACCTGACAACGTGTACTCGTATGTCGCGATGATCGACGATGAGATTGTTGGCAACTTGGGAATGGAAGTGTGTGTGAACCCAAGAAGACGACATGTGGCTTCATTTGGTATGGGTGTTAAAGACGATGTGTTAGGCAAAGGTGTCGGTAGCCAACTGCTCGCTACAGCAATCGACTTGTGTGATAACTGGATTAACATCAAGCGAATGGAGTTAACGGTGTATACCGATAACGAAAGAGTGATCAGTCTGTATAAGAAGTTTGGTTTCGTGATTGAAGGAGAGTCCGCAGGATTCGCTTTCAGAAATGGCGAATATGTGGCGGCTTATCATATGGCTCGACTAGTATAGCGCTCGGCTTCTAACCAAGGCTACAATTAAAACAGCTAGAGTTCTTCAATAGATAATAAAACGCCACGTTACAATAACGTGGCGTTTTCTATTTCAGTCAACTGATGCTTTGAAGCGCTTCAGTTTTAACTCTACTTAAGCTGTAAGAGGCTCAAGGTTGGCTGGACGGTAGTGTACAGATTTTAGTACTTTACCTTGGCGAACTGTTTTACCTTCCGATACAAAATCTTCAGCGCATTTAGCAATGATGTATTCACCTTTTTGAACCGCCATTAGCTTAATGTTCTGCTCAGCATAGAATGCTTCTGTTTCTGCGTATTCTGTTTCATTACGGCATACTTTGCTCATGTTGCTTGAGTGTACTTCGTCCCAGCAAGGTAAGAAGTCAATTGAACGGTTTTTGGCAACGTTCAACAGTAAGTCGATTAAGTAGCTGATCGCTAGGTTGTCTTCTACTTTGGATTGGCCAAGGTGAACCAGACGTCCCATCAAAACATAAACGCTGTCTACAATAGCGTCCGCTTGTTCGATTTTAGAGTCAGCTTCTGCAAGTTCTGTTAGCTCTTCGATCGCTAGAGAGGTATGTAGCGTATCGCCTTTTTCGTCCATTGTTTCAGGAGCAGCAACCGGCAGATCAAAAGTACTGCGGAACTCTTCAATGTCGCGGTAAAGGTGATCGTAGATTTCTTGGTTTAGTTGAGAAAGGTTCATATTCCTATCCATTTTGTTTCGTTAATGGACCATTTTAACAAAGGTAGGAATGGGGTGCTAACGCAAAGTGGAAGAACGCGACTTTTATTCATTGGACCAATGAGGTATTTTGCATACAAACTAATTGATTATTATGTTTTTTTACACTTTACTCTTCTTAATATACGAAATATTAATGTTGCCATTAATGTCAGCAGTAGTGGAATCCCATTTATGAACCAAGCCAGTGAAAGCGAAATTGTTATACGCCGCTTGTATCAAATCACCAATGATTATCGAAAGGGCTTCGATATTCAGATCGCTCAGCTGCTTATTATGGGACTTGAACGCTTCAACCTTGATATTGGTATCTTATCGAAAGTCGATGGCAATACTTATGTTGTTGAACATTGTGTTACGCCTGAAGGGGTAGAACTCAATAGCGGTGACACTTTTGATTATCGTTCAACCTATTGCGAAATTACCTGTAAATCGATTGGTCCTATCTGTATTGAGCATTGTGGCAAACACGATAAGTATGCGAAGCATCCTGCTTACCAGTCTTTTGGCTTGGAGTCTTATATTGGGGTTCCCATTTTCGTTAATGATGAGCTTTATGGCACCTTAAACTTTTCAAGCCCAGCACCCTATCATCGTGAGTTCAAAGAGTTCGATGTCGACGTGATGAGACTAATGGCATCATGGATCGAAGTGGAGCTGGTTAGAAGGCAGCAAGAACGAAAACTCAAAGAGTTGAATGAGAAATTGGAGTATCAAGCTCTGTATGATCCTCTGACACACTTGCCAAATAGACGTTGCTTGTTTAAAACGTTGAATGCGGAAGTCGAGCAGTTAAAAGGCTCTTTAGGAAAGGGAACCTTGGCGGTTGTCGACATCGACTTCTTTAAACAGGTTAACGACATTTACGGTCACCAAATGGGCGATGTTGTATTAAAGAAAGTGGCGAGCGTGCTGAACAATAACACTCAAAAGGGTGAGTTTGTGGCGCGTTTTGGTGGTGAAGAGTTCATTCTTTGGTATCCAAATAAAACACCAAATTATGTTGAAGATAAGTTCATGATTCTTTTGCAAGAGATGAAGAAAATCACACTGGATCGAAAGCCTGTCACTATATCAATTGGTGCGTGTCATTTTGAGTTGAGTACAGGGGATACCAAAGGGGAAAGGATGTCGGCGTTAGATAAGCTCATCAAAGTTGCCGATGAGTGTCTGTACATTGCGAAACAAAATGGACGAGATCAGTTCATTTCTCGTCCATATCATCAAGAGCGCTCAGGAATATGAGCCATCATGTTAGCGATTAACTGAACTATTAGCTAAACAAGTAAGGGAACAGTTGACGGCGTTCTTCTGGCGTTAAAGACTCAACTCTTGCGATGTTGGTGTCTGGGATCGCTTCAGGGTTAGGGTAGTGCTTCAGTACCTTTTCCATGCTTGCTTCACGAATCAAATGGTAAACAGGGTATGGAGAGCGATTCGTTAGGTTTTCATCGTCTTCTGGATCCGCACCACCAAAGCAATAGTCAGGATGGAACGTTGCCACTTGGTAAACGCCTTCCCAGTCTTGCTGTTTGATCAACGCTTCAACCCAATCAATGAACATGTTGTAGTCGAAGAAGTCTTGCAGCATGTTAGGAACCACCACTAAAGTCGTCTCTAATTCAGCGACTGGCGTGTTATCTAACTCTACGAAATGCGTCATGATGTCTTGCAACAACGCTTCTTCCGTATTCGCTTCACTCACAAAGATCTTAATCTGTTTATTACGTTGTGGCTTGGCTGCGAATGGACACAGGTTTAGGCCAATAACGACATCGTCTAACCACTGTTTTACTTGGTCGTGGGTTGTTTGAAGATCTGTGCTTTGAGTGTTCGACATAACAGGTTCCGAAATGAAATTTTGCGTAGGATATCAGAACGGACGTCAATCAAAAGCAATAATTGAGTTACAACCTTAGTCGTACTTATGCTTGTGCAAGTTTAGACGCCGATACTTGTAGCTGTTTCAACTGGTAGACCCAAGCAAATATCGCGACATAGAAGATTGAACCGCCCGCAATCACGCCATTCCAACCGAACAGCTGCCAACAATATAAGAGTAAGAAACCACCTAAGCTCCCGCCTATGTAATAGTGTACTAAGTAAAGTGCGGTTGCTGTCGCCTTAGCGCTCGGCGCTTTTTGACTTACCCAAGAGTAGGCAAGGGTATGGGCGAAGAACGCGCCGCCACTAATCAATAACAAGCCTGCTAACATGAACGGGACTTTGTCGATGGCAGAAGTTAGCATTCCGATTAAGCTAATACACACGCCCATCAATATACCGTTTAACGGGTCAAAGCGAAGTGTCCATTTGTTGGAGAGCTTAGAGCTTACCGTACCGGCCAAGTAACATAGGAATATCAGTGAAGCTAAACCAACGGGTACCGAGTGAGGTTCGGATACTAGCCTAAAGCCCATTACAGAGTACAGGTTAACAAACAGCGCGAAGTTAGCACCACCAATCAACATGGCAAGCCACAAGGTACGGTTTCTTAAGTGCATTACAACGGAGCGGTTGTGATGAAAGAACAGCCCTTTTTGAGGTTTGAAGTTCTGTTGGTCAGGTAGGCGATAGGCAATAAAGAGTGCACCAAGCAATGAACCGACAACGAAAAACAGTACAGTTGCATGCCAATCGAAATAGTCTGTAATTAAGCCGCCTAATACACGTCCGAAGATTCCACCCAATGAGTTGGCCGCAATATAACCTCCAATCGCGACAGCAAAGGCTTTGGGTGTTAACTCCTCAACCATATAGGCAACCGCCACACCAGCAAACGCCGCCACAGCGATGCCCATAAATGCGCGGGCAATAACGAGTTGCAACAAGGTAGTCGTGAACACCATGCTTAACCCTATTAATGGGATAGCGAACAGACTGAACAGAATAATGGGTTTACGACCAAAGGTTTCAGAGGCAATTGCCCAAGGTACCAAGCTAATCGAAAGGCCGAGTGTTGTAGCAGCAAACAACCAGTTGATCTGAGTTTCAGATACTTGGAAGTGCTCCGCCATGTGCGGCAAGATTGGCTGAAAGAGGTAAAGGTTACAGAAAATGATAAACGAGCCAATCGCCAATGATTGGGTGATGCGTTTGTATTGAAGACTGCCTTTATCAAACATTTACGTTGTGCCTGCACGAGTTAGTAAGCTATTTGTGAACAAGTTATCAGCACAAGTGTGATTAAAGAAATATATTAAAAATATCACCTCTATATATTAAATATATCGCCATGCTTGAATCAAAACCTCTTCGACATTTTCTGGCTGTTGCGCAGTTTGGTAACTTCACTCAGGCCGCCAAAGCGCTGCATATCGCGCAGCCCGCATTGAGCATTTCTATTAAAAAACTAGAACAGACGCTTGAGTTGATTCTATTCCGTCGAGGCGATAAATCCGTCACTTTAACGGAGGAGGGCAAAGTACTGTTTGAGCATGCAAAGCGAATCGCCCAGCAGTTTGATGATGCTCAGCTCGCGATGAATGAACTAAAGGGGCTAGAAAAAGGCGAGGTTCGATTAGGCGCTCCAAGTATGATGGGCAGTTACTTTTTCCCTCAAGTAGTGATGGCATTTAAAAGCCAATACCCAAACCTAAAGTTGACCTTGATTGATGCTGGCACCGCATCGATTCGTGAAATGCTGTTAAACGGCGAACTCGATATTGGCGTAATTAATCATGAGAACGTTCCAGATGATTTGGAAACGGATCATCTGTTAAGTTCTGAGATGGTCGCCGTTGTCGGTAAGGAGCATCCGCTAGCACAACAGCCTTCGATGACCTTTGAAGAATTCTTTGCTCAAGAGCTGATCATGTTTAAATCGGGCTATTTCCACCGCGATTTTATTGATGCGACCTGTAAGAAGTACGATCTTGATATGACCATTGCGTTTGAAACCAACTTGCTCCCGATGATTCTTTCTATCGTTAAACAAGAGTTTGCGATCACCGCGCTGTTGAGCTTAGTGACGGAATATGAGAAAGACGTGATAGGCGTGCCATTTAAAGACCCTGTAAAACTGAATCTATCGTTGGCCTGGAGAAAGGAAGGGTATTTGTCGAAAGCTGACAGAACCTTTATTGATTTCGTTAAGCGGTATGTGTGATTTAGTAAGATTTAAATAAACAAAGCCCGAACATCCTAGATTGGATATTCGGGCTTTGTTGTATAGAAGTATGACTGGCTCAGAGCACGTTAGGTGTTCTTTGAGTTATACATCTTATCGAAGTTCTTCTGATTCCAGCCGACCATCACTTGATCGCCGATCTTAAGCACGGGGATAGAACGAGCACCCATCGCTTGTAATTCTTTACGACCACGCTGCATCTTTGCATTCGTCAGGCGGTAAACAATTTTCTTAGAGTCTAAATACCTTTGGGCATCTTTACAGTGCGGGCATTTGTCTGCGACGTACAATACAACACGTTTCATTTTTTCATTCTCTTGGTGAATCTCGCTAAAGTGTAACGAATCCTAGGTGATTAGAAAAGTGTGATCAGTTACACTATGCGGCTCAATTTTCAAGACCACAACGTATTGTCGTGGTGTAACTTGTACGGTCTTTCAGCATGCATCCTTCTTTACGCTATATTCAAGGCTATCCTAAGCACATTCTTGATCCTGTTACTCAACTTGTAGAGTCGGGTAAATTGGTGCCTTGGTTTGAAGCTCGCTACCCAAAGAATCATGAAATAAAAAGCGAGAAAGCCCTGTTTGACTATGCGATTGAGATAAAAAATCGCTACATGAAAAAAACACCACCGATCAGCAAAGTGATTTACGACGGCAAGATACACCTAATCAATAATGCGTTAGGTCTGCATTCTTATGTTGCTAAGAATCACGGTGGAAAGATCAAATCAAAGAATGAAATTCGTATCGCCAGTGTTTTTAAAAATGCACCAGAACCTTTGCTAAGAATGCTGGTGGTACACGAACTGGCGCATATCAAAGAGAAAGAGCACGACAAAGCCTTTTACCAACTATGCTGTCACATGGAACCGGAATATCATCAACTTGAGTTGGATGCCCGTTTATTCATGATGTATTTAGATTTAAAGAAGTAGCCCAATGAGCCAATCACAAAATAGAACGACGCTAAGCCTGTCGAAAAACAGCACTTCATCAGCAAAAACAAAAGACAACCAAGCTGATGTTAAGCCAAGTACAGCTAAGCCAAGCAGCGACAAGCGTATTTCTACAAACAACACATCTGATAAAAGCCGCAAGAATAGCGCACCTAAAGGCGCGGGCAATAACAAAGCAAAGCGACCTTTTGCAAAAGACAGTAAAGGGAAGCAGGGTGCAAATAAAGGATCATCGAATAAGGGTTCTTTCAATAAAACGGCTTTTAACAAGAACGCAGCTCAGAAAAGACGCTCGGCTGAAAAACCTCAAGGTGGATTACACCCAAGAAACCAGCACACTGGCCGCTATAACTTCGAGTTACTAGTTGCAGCCTTGCCTGAGCTAAAAGAGCATCTGATCAAGAATCCGGTTGGCGAAGACACCATTAATTTCTCTGATCCATTGGCCGTTAAGCTACTCAACAAAGCTTTGTTGGCGCATCACTATGGCGTTAAACATTGGGATATTCCTGCTGGTTACTTGTGCCCGCCAATTCCTGGTCGTGCAGACTACATTCACAGAGTGGCCGACATCCTTAATAGCGATGGCCAAGGTGAACCCTATAACCACGCGTCTGTGAAAGCATTAGATATTGGTGTCGGTGCAAACTGTATCTACCCAATCATTGGTGCGACAGAGTATAAGTGGCGTTGTACAGGGACAGATGTTGATTCAGTCTCCATCAAAACAGCGAACTTCATAGCGGAAAGCAACCCTAATCTAAAAGGTAAGATCCGCGCTCGCCTACAAGCTGACTCTGAATCTATCTTTAAGGGCGTGATTAAGGATAATGAACGTTACGATGTCACTATTTGTAACCCGCCATTCCACAGCTCTCTTGAAGAGGCTGAAAAGGGGTCACAACGTAAACTGGATAATCTAGCGGCGAACCGTGCTAAGAAAGCCGGTCAGTCGTTCAAGCCAGAAATGAATAAGAAGCCAGTTAAGTTAGATAAATCAACTAAGCAAGATAAACCAACCTTAAACTTTGGTGGTCAAAAAGCCGAGCTTTGGTGCCCAGGTGGTGAAGCCGCTTTCATTATGAAGATGGCGAGAGAGAGTCAACTTTTTGCTACTCAAGTTTTGTGGTTTACGACATTGATTTCTAAGAAAGATAACGTCGATATGGTTCGTTCAGAGCTTGGCAAGCTTAGAGCTAAACAAGTGAAAGTCGTCGAGATGTCACAAGGCCAGAAGGTAAGTCGCTTTATCGCATGGACCTTTATGGACGATGAGCAAAGACAAGAGTGGATCGCGCTAAAATAGCGGCTGCACTTAGTTAAGATATTAAGCTGAAATACGGACGGGCTTGTTGTTAACGCAACAAGCCCGTTTTTTTTGTGTTTTGCATATAACCTAAGCAGAAAGCAACTCATCTAACTTACTCTGATATTTCTGCTCTAGAGCTTTGTTACCTGCTTTGTTTTCGAGATCGACCAAGATTTTAAGCGATGGAATTTCATAGCCATAACGCTGGTGGAATTTGAATAAACGGATTCGAGCGTCATTGTAATCGGCGTCACTCACTTCAATTTTTGATAACTGTAGTATCGATTTTACGCGGTTTGGATCGTGGTCAATCGCTCTGCTGAAGTAGTACTTCGCTTGGTCGGTATTGCCAGCCTTAAATGCGCAAAACGCGGCGTTTTCATAACTTGCAGACACCAAGTAGTAGTAGGGTTGGTCGATGGCGCGATTGAAGTAATTATCGGCTTGTTCGTATTCGCCCTGTTTACACAAGAAGGTACCGTAGTTGTTCAATACATTGCCATTTCTTGAATCAAGACTGAGTGCTTTGCGGTAAGTGCTTCTCGCTTCATCTACTTCACCCACTTGTTCGTAGTAATGCGCCATTGAAAGCCGAGCACGGTAGTAGCTAGGTGCGTGTTTAATCGCGAGCTCAAGGTTTTCACGCGCTCTCACCATATTGCCTTGTCCCATATAGCCCAAACCTAATTCGATTCGAGATTCAGACATCGCGATAGGATCACTTTCAATCTTTGGCGGTCCTTCAGTGACAGAGACACAACCGGCCAAGGAAAGCGAGGCAAGTAGTACCACACTTGATAACGAAAGAGGGCGGGACAACGAAATCGGATTTGAAAATGATGGCTTGGCAGGCATGTGAAGCTCCTTATGAACACCAACCCATCATATGAAATCAAACCCATTGAAGTCGTAAATCTATCATGGAATGCGACCCACACACCATAAAAAAACCGCGTCCAATTCGTCGTTTTATCAACAACATACTGAACACGGTTTATGTGTTTGTGAATCGGAAGAAAGAACTTAATCGTCTTTGGTAAAGTTGTCTTCGCTGAAATGATCCAGATCGTAAGGCGTTTGTTGGTAAACGCAGTAGTTTAGCCAGTTTGAGAACAACAAGTGTCCGTGGCTGCGCCAGCTTGCAACCGGTTTGTTGTCTGGATTGTTATTCGGGTAGTAGTTGATTGGTATCACAGGCTCCATGCCTTCACCCAAATCTCGAATGTACTCATTGTGAAGTGTGTGAGAGTCGTACTCAGGGTGACCCGTTACAAACACGTTTCGCTTATCTTTGGTTGCTGCTAGGTATACGCCTGCAACATCAGAAGTTGCAAGAACATCAAGGTCAGTATGTTCCGCTAAGTACTCTTGAGAGAAGTCCGCATAGCGAGAGTGCGGAGCTAAGAATGTATCGTCGAAGCCACGTAAAATAGGGTGGTATGGGTTATGTATCTCGTGGTTATAAACACCAGACAGCTTCTCTTTACGAGTGCGTTTTGGCAAATCATAGAGTAATTTCAAACCAGCCTGAGCCGCCCAACACACGTATAGCGTTGAAGTAACGTGCTTGTTTGCCCATTCCATGATGGTTTTCAGGTGATCCCAGTAGATCACATCTTCAAATTGAACCAAGCCAAGCGGCGCACCAGTGATGATCAATCCATCAAAGTTTCTTTCTTTGACCATTTCAAATTGGCGGTAGAAGTTATCAAGGTGTTCAGTCGGTGTGTTTTTACTTGGTCGGTCATCAATGCGCAGCAGCTCTACATCAACTTGCAATGGGCTGTTCGATAGTAGGCGTAAAAATTGAGTTTCAGTTTCAATCTTCTTCGGCATTAGGTTGAGGATCAAGACTCGAAGTGGACGAATTTCCTGTGTCGATGCTCTTGATAACGGCATAACGAAGATGTTTTCTTCACGAAGAACATCGGATGCTGGCAATTGGTCTGGAATGCGAATAGGCACAGCTTTCTCCCTAAGCTAGATATGTAGACGTCTATACATCTAAATCTATAGTAGTTTGGTACGCTTGTCGATATGCAAAATGGCTAGATGTAAATTATTTGTGTTTTCTATCAGAAGCAATCCCCGCACTTCGAGGGGAGTCTCATTGTATTCAGTGATTATCTGAGTCGTGTTTAAGTAGTTGGTTTTCGGATGCTGAGCAGAGGCAGTTATCAGAGCAACTCTTTACTATTTACGATAAACTCATGTTTTCGAATTAGCCTGTAAAGTGACAGATGAAGTTAATACTCATTCGAGGGTTGCCCGGTTCTGGCAAATCAACAAAAGCAAAAACCTACGATGCATTGCATGTCGAAGCCGATATGTATTATGTGAATGAGCAAGGTGAGTACCATTTTGATCCTAGGCAGCTGCGACAAGCTCATGAGTGGTGTCAAAACACAGCTGAAAACGGCTTAAAGCAAGGGTTTGATGTGGTTGTTTCAAATACCTTTATTAAGCATTGGGAAATGAAAGCCTACCGCCAACTTGCACTCAAATATAAAGCAGAATTAATTATCGAAGTGTGCCGAGAGCAATATGGCACTATTCACGACATTGAACCTTCAGTAATTAAGCGTATGGCGAAAGACTGGCAAGAATAGCCTCGTTCTTCTTCTGCTTGCGTGGCTGAATGGCAAATAGAATTAAATTAATAGAACAACTTCAAGGTAACGATTGAAATGGCAAAGCGCTCTGTTGTGGTCGACATGACTTCTTATGGTATCTATTCCACATGGGATTCAAAATCTAAAGATCTTCCAAAAATCCAAGAGTTCACCACCACCGTTGATGCTGAAATCGACGTAGAGTTTGGCTATATCCTGAATATCAAAAAAGCCAAAGGTGAGAAGATCCGTTACTGCATTTATCACCCAAACATCACCACAGACAAAGGTGAAGTGCTCGAACCGTTTGATGGTGAGGAGTATGTCGGTAACAATGACTGGGATTTCTACTTAGGTGACACTATCTGGGCTCCTGTCTCGAACAAGCTAGGAAAGTGGCGCATGACGGTTGAGCTAAAAGGCAACATCATCGCCGACAAGACATTCGACCTAGTAGCAAAAGACGAAGGCCAATTCTGGAAGCGTAGAGGGTTTTAGATTCGACCTTCTATGTTCACCTAAACAACAAAAAGCCGAGCATCGTGATGATGTCTCGGCTTTTTTCATTGTGCTAGATAGAAGTGACTACCTAACTAATGGATTCGATTATTGCGTTACGTAAGCCACAACAAACTCAGTGATTGCGACCATGTCTTTCACTGCAATGTACTCTTCAGTGGTGTGAACTTTCGCCATACCAGTAGAAAGGTTAACTGTTGTCAGGCCTTTTGCGTTGAAGTTGTTTGCATCGCTACCGCCGCCAGTGCGTTTAGTGTTCGCTGTGACGCCAAGCTTCTCAAACGCCGATTTGATAGAAAGAATGTGCGGATGATCGTCTGCAATAACGAATGCATCGTAAGCACGAGTTGATTCGATTTCTACTTCAGCGCCGAACTGCTTAGCACTTTCTTGGAATGTAGAGATCATATGTTCAACTTGAGCCGTTAGCTTTTCGCCGTTTAGAGAACGTGCTTCAGCCACGACTTTAAGCTCTGGCATTACGATGTTAGTCGCTTGACCACCTTCAACAATACCAACGTTTGCTGTCGTTTCTTCATCGATACGAAGTAGGTTCATCTTAGTGATTGCGTCTGCAGCAACCTGAATTGCGCTGATGCCTTCTTCTGGTGCTAAGCCAGCGTGAGCAGGGCGACCTTTGATTTTAGCTACAATCTTCTGTTGGCCAGGCGCTGCGTTTACGATGGTGCCAATTGGGCCGCCTGTATCAAGTACGATTGCGTGCTCAGATTGAATGTAAGACATGTCGAAGTTCAAAGAACCGAACAGACCGCCTTCTTCGAATACAGTAAACGCAATCTCGATAGTTTTGTGCTCTTGGCCTTCTGCTTTGATGCAACGAACCGCTTCCATGATAGCTGCGATACCAGACTTGTCGTCACCACCTAGAATTGTGTTGCCTTTTGAACGGATGATACCGTCTTCGATGATTGGCTCAATGCCGATGCCTGGCGTTACTGTGTCCATGTGGCAGCTGAACACTGTGCTACCTGGAAGAGTGCCATCTAGACGAGCGTAGATGTTGAAACCATTAGACACTTCTTCAGGAACCGCCAGTTTGTGAACTTCAAAACCTAGTTCACCGAGTTGCTCAGCCAAAGCTTCAGCAATCGCTTTTTCGTTACGAGATTCACTATCAATTTTCACTAGATCGCAGAAATGTTCTACAAGACGTTGTTCATTAATTTGGGTCATTGTTAATTCTCATTATGCTTCCGCTTGTTCAAAAAGAAGCCGCGGAGGTAGGAACAGGAAAATCACTATAACGCCAATGAGGTAGATGATTGTCTGAGTTAAATCAAGAAAGTTGCCTGATTATTCTAATTAATGAGAAAAACCCAATTCAGATCCACCAGTGCGCAGGATTTTAATCTGTATATCTGTCGGGTATAATGTTTGACCGCTCTTAAAAAACGTCAATAAAATTGGAATTCAATCAATAATGGCCCTGATAAATGAATAGAAACAATGTGTTAGGTTCATTCCTTTTCGTGGTGCTGATGAGTATTGTGCTGGGGCTGTATTTGCTCTATCCAACTTATGACGACGGTTTAAAGCATATTCGCCCTGAAAACCCGAGTGTTTATAGTCCAGAGAAAGAGTTATCACTCTCTCAATATGGATCTGCGTTGATCGATATTCTCGATGTATCTCGTGGTGACCCTAATTTAGCTTCCCTACAACTTGAGGCTCTCCAAGCCAAGTTCCCAGACCAAGATAAAGCCATCTATCGTGCTTACGAATTGATGATTTTGTCGAACCTCGCGCAACATAAGTTGGATACCAAAGCGGTTTCCGAATACGTCAGGCAGATTAAAGCACTCGTACAACACGAACATATGGGTTGGTTAAAGGCCCAATCTCTCGTTGAATTAGCGATCGAATACATCAGTACGGGTGAGCTAGCGGAATCTGAAATCCAAATCAGAGCTGCGATAGATATCGCAGAATCGCTCCACTATGAAGAGTTGTTGATTAAGGCCTATAACACGGCTGGTGTCATCAATAACATCCGCAATGACTTTCCTGAAGCTCAATACTTTTTCCATAAAGGTTTAGACCTTGGTAAGAAGTACCCTCATCACATCTACAACAGCAAGTTAGTGTCAAATATGGCACTGCTTTATATCTATTTGGAAGACTGGCCTAAAGCGCTCAAGCTGATTACAAGAGCCAAAAAGCTCTATTACAAGAGTGGACTACTCGAAGCGTCTACCATCGGCGTGCTGCATGTGAATGAGTCTTTTGCTTATCTGCGCAGTGGTGATTTAGTCAAAGGCCGAGAAGCATATCAAAGTGCGGCTAAGCTAAATGGCGATAACGTGAGTGAACGATACAAAATCATCCTATTAAAAGCAGAGAGTGATGTGTTGTTGGCGGAAAAGAACTTTGAGTCAGCACGACAAGTCGCAAACTTGTGTCTTAGATACCCAGGCGTGGACAAATACACACTTCAATTGGGGCAGTGTTACCTAAATAGAGCCTTAGCGAACATTGGTTTGAACCGAGATAATTTTGTTTTTGCTGATCTAAAGCGATCGTCTGCAATGTTCGATGTTGTGCGGACTCGCAGCTGGAAGGTCCTCGGCTTAAGAACACTTGCTGAATACTATGATTCAAGAGGCGACAGCGAGAACGCACTTCGCTACTTCAAGCTCTATTACAAGGGTAATAAAGCGCTGCTATTTGATAAGCGCCAGAGTGATATCTTTTTACTCGAGCAAGATTTCGCTACGGCATCATTAGCTCAAGAAAACGAACTGCTTAACGCAGAAAAAGAGTTGGGTGAGCTGACATTAGATAAGCAGCAATTACGGAATCGAATCGTCGTCGCTTTGGGTATCATGGTGATGATAAGCGCCACGTTACTATTGATAAGGTTACGCTCGATCCAGAAGACCAACAAAGAACTACTTAAGCAATCAACAAGATGCGAACTGACAGGCTTATACAATAGGCGTTACTTAGAGCAACGGTTAACTCAGCCGATGCCACATCATTTGTCGTCGTTTGGGTATACGCTCGCTATTCTAGATTTAGACCGCTTCAAACAAGTTAATGACACTTATGGCCATGATATTGGTGACCAAGTGCTGGTGGAAGTCGCTAAGCGTTTAGAGAAAATCTTATCAACAAACGATGTAGTGGCAAGATGGGGTGGGGAAGAGTTTGTTTTGTTGCTGTCTGGTTCCATTGATCCTGAGCAACAGTTGAACGTTATCCGTTTAGCTATTTCTGAAACACCCATTGATACGCACTCCGGCTCTTTAGACCTCACCACATCGATAGGAGCGTCGATTGGTATTGTTCATGAGCAACTCAATCAAGATACTTACAAGAAGTACCTCAAAGCCGCGGATGATGCACTATATCAAGCGAAAGAGTCGGGTAGGAATCAAGTCATCATTGCTGAAAGTTAATCGCTAATCTGGAAACAAAAAGCCATTCTGATCTTCGTGAGATAAGAATGGCTTCTGGAACACTCTGAGATCGCTAATATCAAAATTTGAGTGAGAAGTGGGGTTTACTTAGCGATATGTCGAGTTTATCTATATCAACATTTTCTAAATGAGTTACTTAGCGACACCTTGAAGCATTTCAACCAATTCGCCTTCTGTCGCTGGTTCGCTAGCGAGTTCAATCACAGCCGAAGCTCCTCCCTTTAACATGTAGGCTTGGGTTCCGCAGTGGTCATAGTGGAATCATTTACCGTCTACACATACGTCCGTATAACATCTTGGGTCTTGTTTGAGTTCCATATCAATTTCCTTATTAACATTTGCCTAACGTTTTTCAGACTAGTTGATCACAAATTTAGGTAAATTGATCTAAGTCAATTTAGAGTGTAATTGATGATTTGATTATCAAATAGGAGAGGTGTGTCTAGCGTATGAGCGACCTCTTGTTGATTACAGCATTCAAAGGTCGTGATTCTGGTTGGCAACTCTCGCTCTTTTGCTTGCCACGTGAGGCTTTTCTACATACGCTAGCCACTCTCTTAATCCCTATACAGACGTGATTGTGTTGGAAAATGACTAATATCTTTATCGTTGTAATTGTTCTGGTTATGTTCTTTTACTTTATCCAAAATTATCTAGTGAAGCATGACGACACCAAAGATCATGCTTACCAGAAAAAAGGGTCGTTGATGTCGGCGCAACAGGCGACATTTTATAACGCACTTAAATCCGCGGTGGGCAACCATGGCGAAGTGTTTGCTAAGGTCAGCATGTCGAACGTTCTTGTTCCTGCTAAGGCGAACAACAAGAAGAATTGGTTTATCGCCAACAATAAAATCTCACGTAGCTATTTTGATTTTGTTGTGTGCGACCCGCGAACGTTAGAGCCCCGCGTGATCATAGAACTTGATAACGGCAAAGAGCTCAACAAGGGAAAGGCCGATCGAGAAAAGCTACTGATCCACGTGTGTAAATCGGCAGGCTTGCCACTGATTGGTGCATCTATTAAACACAGCTACCAAGTGAGCCGTTTGAAGAGGTTACTGGCAGCACACATCGATTTAATCGAGCCATCAAAAGAAGTTCGATTCTGTAAGAAGTGTGGCAGCCCGATGATCATCAAACTGGCCAGCCAAGGCGATTACAAAGGCCGACGCTTTTTCACTTGTAGCCGCCAGCCAAACTGCACCTATACCGAAAACTACAACGTTGTATTCGATGTTGAAGAATAGTTGGTATCGATAGTAATGCATCCGGTTGGACTCGATTCAATCGCTTAGATACGAATAAGTTATACAAACTAAAAAGCCGAGCATTGATTATGCTCGGCTTTACTAATATTAAGTGGATTGGTTTAGACTAAAACGCGTAACGCATACCGAGCTGTAGCTCATCTTCGTCGTTATCGCCTTGCCCACCTTCGCCCTCGTCTAACATGTTAAACTTATAACTACCAAAGAAGGCCACATCGCCAATATAACGTGCGTATTCTAGACCGATAAAGTTAATGTCGTAATCTGCAATATCGTCAGCTTCAAAGTAGCTGTAGGTCAGGTTGACGGTGTTGACACCAAACGAGTATCCCAAGTAAGCATCGGCAGAATCGTAGTCTGAATCTTTTACGCCTAGACCTGAAATACTACCAAATTGATAGAGTGCGGCGAACCAAACCCCCTGATCGTTGGTGTACTTAACCGCACCAATATAGGCATCAGAAGTTTCTGTATCTGTCCCAACGCCATAGGTTTCATCACTTGACGCATAACCGACGCCAATATCTAACCCAATCGAAGTGCTGCCGGCGACAACTGCACCGAAGCCGTCACTTTGTGCTGATTCACTATCTGAATTGAAATTGCCATCAATTTGAAAGGTGATGTTGTCGCTTGTCAGTTCATAACGTAAAACATTTTTTGCTCGATCAGCAGTCGACACCGTGTATTCATTGATATAGCCGCTGAAGGTTTCAGCCATATCCGTCCAATCGGTTAAGTAGGTAACGGCATTATTTTGGTGGCCATAATAGACGTTACCGTGATTGGTTTGAACACCCGTATATAAGAATCGAGTGTTAATGCCGATATCATCTGATGCGCCATCTTCAGACTCTGTTAGTTCGAATTCATATTTCCCAAAAAAGGAAACATCGTCCGACGCTTTTTGTGTGCCATCGACACTTAAGCGGACACGTGATCTATCACTATAGGTGCTACTATTACCAGCACTTTTATTCGCATCAGAGAAATTCCCTCGAACTTCTGCGCGGCCGCCGATATTGAATACTGTTTCATCTGTCTCATAAATGGTCGCCGCCGATACGGCAGATGTCGATAGTATGCTCACCACTGCAATGGCGATATGTGATTTTTTCATAATTTATTCCCTATTTTTCACACTTGTATTTATCGCAAACCATAAATTCACGTATAGCATTGAATTTAGATCATTGATTCCTACAGGTTATGAATATAGGCGCGCTTTACCATTATGCAAATTTCATTATGTATTACTGTGCTGTATGTATTCAAAATAGCTATGATGTGTGGGGTTGGGTTTTGAATTGCTTATAGATTGTTGCTCTTGAGGGAGATTAATTGTAGCTGATGTTTTTCGACTATAGAGTGCTATCGTATTTATGTATGTTGGTAATAACCCGGCCACTTTATATGAAAAATCCGAATTTAGTCATTGCGGCCTAGTAATTCGATGACGACGATTACAAAATCGTGGTGATTTTTATGAATGATGTATTTCAGTGAGTTACAAAGCCTCTGTGTGCCTTTCACTTATAATGATCAAAATACTACGGTAACCCAATGGGCAAGCAAAATTTTTGACACTAAATATAGGCATTGATCTATACCTGTATGGTTACTGTAAAGGCCAAGAAAAACGGTATAGACAACAAAAATCCCAAATTGAACACATTAGGTTAGTTAATTGGTTGTCATCAAGGATTAGAATTTTTTCTAACTAAACTTTGTTTTTCAGCGGTTTGACGATAATCTGGGTGTAAAATCGACATGTTGTTATGTCTTTGATTGCAAAGTGAGCAAACGAATCGCAAGATGCCAGTTAATACTTGCACCATCTGTTTATCATGGATATCATCGTTGGCGTTCTAAGGGAATGCGTCCGTAGCTCAGTTGGTTAGAGTACCGCCTTGACATGGCGGGGGTCGGTGATTCGAGTTCACTCGGACGCACCATTCCTTATTTGTTTTTATTGCATAACTATTGAGTTTGTCACAATGGTAGTAATAAGAAATTAGAACATCGCCCGCTTAGCTCAGTTGGTTAGAGTACTTGCATGACATGCAAGGTGTCACTGGTTCGAGTCCAGTAGCGGCACCAAATTCGTTCTTTCTGAACAAGCAAAAAGCCCACCTAGCGTGGGCTTTTTTGTGTCTGCGTTTCTGGAAAGTACCTTAAATAGCATCATTCTTGTCTGCCTCCCCGTTGAATAATTATTGGATGGGCTAAGTGACTCATATCTCTCAAACTCGATTTGTGACCGCGTGGTGACCATGCTGTGACAACCTTCTAAGCATCTACAGTTGGGAGTAACAGAACATTTAAGAAATAGTCATCAGCACATTTTTAAAAAGAGTGCTCTCGTTAATCTGAGTCTGGTGCGGTTTGAAGGGTCCAGCACTACGGTTAATGCAAAACTACTATAGAACTTAGGTTCAAGTTATCAACGCTAACTTTGTGCGGCCAGTGAAGTGGGTGTGCAATAAATTATAGTGTTCTTGTTAACGGGTGATGGCTGATGAGTTATTTCAAGGTGAACTAGGCGCCAGTTGTAGGTGAGGGTAGATTCAAGAAGAGTATGGAAATGTTCAAAAATGGGAAATAGAAAAGAGCCAAATAAACATGGGTTCATTTGGCTCTTTTTTGAGTAGCTCTCATTAATGCAATTGCTTCAAAGAAAAACTGATCCGTGATTGCATTGCAATCAACAGCCAACTGGCATCTCGATTATTTGGCTTGTCTTTACATAGATGTAGTGCTTTTAGTACACCGCGCGTGACTGAATCAATAAAGACATGTTCATGATGGAATTTATCTGGCCACAGTTCAGTACGTTGCTTGATAAGTTCGTAAATTTCATCGTATAGCCAATCAATATCTTGATGAGAGATTTTCTGAAAACGCTGAGCCTGAAGAATGTCACAGCACAAACTGGTGCAGTGAATAGCTAGAGGTGAATAAGCCATTTACTTTCCTCCATTTAAATTAGCATCTAATAACTTTTCAAAAGCACTGCCGTCTTGCCTGGTTAGGTTTGGTATATATCGGCTGTAAACTGTGAACAGCATTTTTGTAGTGGTATGGCCCATTTGGCGAGCTATCCACTCAGGTGCTTCTCCGGCTGCTAACCATAATGTTGCAGTCGTATGTCGAGTCTCATAAGGGCGGCGATATTCCATTCCCAAGTTTTTAAGTGTCGGCTTCCAGATTCGGTCTCTGACGTTACCTTTATCTAAAGGGTTTCCAACTGCATTGCAGAACACATACTCCTTAGTACCAGTCACTTTGTATTGGGATTTTATAGCTTTAAGTACAACAGATGACATTTGAATGTCTCTTGTTGAACCCACCGTTTTCGTTGTGTCTGAACGGCCGTGTACAAACGTTTCTCGAACTGAAATTAAACCACGCTCAAAATCTACGTACTTCCATTTCAGACCATCGATCTCTGAGGTGCGCATTCCGGTGAAGAAACGAACGGTGAAGTAATCTTTAAAATTGGAACGTACCGATGATAAAAACAAGTTCACTTCATTAAAATCAAACGGGTTTACATTAGTGCGTTCAACACGTAGTGGTTTGATGTTTTCAAACGTCGAACGAAAATCATAGCGATCTCCGGCTTCGCTCAAAATCATGCGCAGTGGTGTCATGACATGATTAATGAACTCGGCAGATAATTTTTTGCCGTTGTTACGCGGTTTCACTAAAGAAGCACGGTACTTTAAGATGTCAGGTCGAGAGATCTTCGCGACGTCTAAATGCCCGAAGTGAGGTACAAGGTACGACCATAAGTAGATCTTCATACTGTCCTTATAGCTTTCTTTCCAACGCACTTCGTTTTCGTCGTACCACTCCTGTGCGAAGCTTTCGAACAAGACAGTTTCAATTCCTTGTAGCCCTTGTACTGCCGTTTTGTAATTACCAAGTAATTCCTGTTTGCGTTTTTGAGCTTGGATGTCTTGTTTCAAAAATGTTTGAGCTTTCTTAGACTCAGGGAAGTACTCACTATATACAAAACAACTCAGGCGAATGTCCGCTTCAATTTGATTTAGCAGTTTCTGTAGCTTGCGTTGGTTTACTTGAGTTGCAGGCAGTGCAGTTTGCTCACGGCAACGCATACCTTCATATCGGAAGTCGAGATAGAGCTTACCGCTACGTGAATTGATACTACCCATGACACACCCTCCCGCCAGCCATTGGAATATACTGAAGGTTACGTGATGCAGATTGGTATAATTCTGCCTCTACCTCTTCCCAAATGTAGAGAATTTTTCTACCATTGAATGGTCGAATGTAGTGTTTACCTTCGATGAAAATTGAATCTCGCAGAGTCGAATTGATATAGTTGGCGCTAAATTTGATACGACCTGCAAGCTCTTTTGCTGTAAGTAATAATTGGTCCATTTGACCTCCATTGTTTGTGTTTTATCAAGACACATTATTATATCTTTTAGGAATTGATGTGTGATTAGATATAACTTAAAGGAACTTATAGATAAAAAATCAGCGGAAGAGGGACGGAAGATCTCTGGAGCTCAAATTGCTGCCGAAATAGGTATTCAGCGTTCGGCCATGGCGAAAATGATCCGAGATGAAGGGTACACTACAACCACAAAAACTCTTGATGCCTTGTGTCAGTACTTTGATTGTGATGTGTCAGAGGTTATTTGGTATCAGAAAAGGAATATTAGCTAAAAACTTATCGAGTGAAATGTAGGGTGTTTTTAGTCGTCACTTTACAATAGATGTAGGCTGCTGTTTTAAAGCATTCAGCAAGGAGCGTATATTCATGGATCTTTACACCATAAATACAGTCAGCCCTAGTTTCGAGTAGACAGGTAATGTTCCATCTAGAACATCACCAATCTTATCGGGCTGTCTCGAACGAACCTTGATTTATCTAGGTAGACTTACGTCAAAGTAAGCTGTCAATTGGTAGGCTTCTGGTTGTTCTTTTAGCAGCTTTTGGTCTTGTATGACGCTCATACGTCGCAAGTAATAATTGACTAAAGCTCCACGAGTTACTATTTCCATCTTCTTGTTTTTCATAGCGTAGTCGTCAGCAACAACAACTTGTTGTTGCTCAGACAAGTAAGGATTAGGTGTAATCGTTAACTTAACTTGATGGTTCCAGTTGTCATCATGTTCTCGCATTTTTGGTGACTTATCCATTAAGTCAGGTTCGTTCCTAAAGCGACTTAACACGAAATCTCGAAATTCATTTTTCTCTTCACAATATGCTCTTACATGCCACCTGATCCCATCATAGACTAAGCTGTGAGGCGCAATAATTCGACCTCGAACCTCAGGTGTAGAGAGCGATACATAGTCAATATCGACTCGAAGGTTAGCCCTTGCTGCCGCAATTAATCCTCGAACAATGCTTGGTGATATAGCCCTTTCAGGAACGTTCAATACGGTCGATTGAGCTTCCCCCCAATTAAAGAACTCGAAGGTCTCTTCTTGGTTATATTGCTGATGAAGCATAAGTAGATACTCATGAGCAGTGCCTTGAGTAAATAAAGGCTTAAAGTTGTCTGCTGGCCTATAGCCTTTAATTGTTCTATCCAGTATCAATTGACCTTGGTCAGTTAAGCTAATGTACTTGTTGATATCCCTGGAAGCTTGTTGTCTCCCTATGTGAAAAGCATCACATAGGTGATTTGTCGTCAGTCGACCCTCCCAAAGAGCAATTATCTCAATTAGTCGAAATCGTACTTGTTGGTCCCATTTGATATCTGCTTGATTCATGTTCGTGCTCATAAATGTCACATGTTGATGTATACAGTATATACATGTAGCAAAAAAGTACATATATTTATTGTGGATATTGACAAGGGCAGGAAAAGTCAGGAATCTTTACTGTGAGAGAGTCGATGGTATTGAAAGCTGTAACCTGATTTAGTGGCCACAAATTCAAACTGGTTGATTTTCAGTCAAGAAAAACAACATAACTCGAGATAGATACGATGATGTATGCCGGATTGACCAAAGTTATCGCAATAAATTCTTATCAGAAAAACAAGATGTTTTCTGAGTATTCTTTTGACGCTCCCACTCAGATCACTGGCGGTAACGGAGAAGGCAAAACATCACTTTTAAGGCTCATTCCGTTTTTTTATGGGGCGACTGGCACGCAGATCGTCAGGAAATCGAATGTCAATAAGCCCTTTGCCGAATGGTATTTACCACACAACAACAGTTATATTGTTTTCGAGTACATTACTGCTCGTGGTCAAGTTGCTCATGTCATTTGTTATCGAAACCTTAGTACTAAAGGTGGCATTGTTTACCTTTTCGTCAAAGGTCAGTTTGAGCAGTCAGTGATCATTAAACAAGACAGCGAAGATAAGCCTTACGCTATCGGCTGTACAAAGCTGGCCGCGGAGCTGAACGCTAACGGCTTAGAATACGAGTCGCGTATTACTAGCGTCAAAGAGTACCGCGAAATTATCCAAAATATTAATGCAGGGAATTTGAGCAATCAGTTCCTGAGCTACTCTTTGTGCTCTGGTCGTCATGATGTCCGTCACATTGAAAAAATCACAGCGGCGTTGATTCAAGGTGAATTCAATATGGCCGACACAAAGGCGCTTTTCCTGGATATCCTCGAGCAAGGAAATAGCACATTAGAGTTTGGTGTGGATGCAAACAGAATTGAACAATGGTGTGATGACTACAACGGCCTAACAGCGTTCCTAGCCAAAAAAGAAGCGTTCATTGAAGCTATTGCGAACAATAAGCAGATTGCCTATCTAACCACTCAGCTCGCCAATGCCTTAACAATCATTCGTGAAGCCTCTGAAAGCCTTGATGAATCTCTTAAGAAAACCGAAATCGAGCGCTCAGATTTTCTTGAAAACAGTGACAAGCAGATTGGCGAAATTAATCAAGATAAGCTTGATAAAGAGGTTCAAAAGAGCGCTCTTCAACGCTCTATCACAAGTATTAACTCTGAGATCGAAGTACATCACAGCAAGCTTATAACATACGAAAATAGTGGTTATCCAGAACTGTCCGTTAAGCTAAAGCAATTGCCAGAAATGGAAGACAGGGTGGCACAACAAAGACAAAGTTACGCCGATCTTGAAACTAAGGTAAATGATGCGAAAGCAAAGTATGAGAAAGACAAACAAAACCTTGTTAGTAAGTTCAATAAAGAAAAGTCTGACCTAACAGAGCAAAAACTTGATGCCGAGAAAGAGTGTAAGGTTAAAAAAGACAAGATAGACGATGTATATCAGCCACAGTTAAAGGAACTGACCCAAACCCATACGATTTTTACAGCGGATAAATCTCAGGCTCTTATGGAGCATAGGGCTGAACTCGCTACGGCTTTGTTTCCTAATTGGA
>NZ_JBFRST010000045.1:0-41395 GCF_041473705.1 Vibrio sp. 10N.222.55.B11 | reverse complement strand
TGGCGCATGCTGCGCTTTTGAGTTTTGAACCAACGAGTGAAGTGCTCGCAGAACTGAGTGTAAGCGTAAGCTTGTTCTTGATATTGCTCATGGTATTCCTGCCACAACAACATCTTTGTCATGCCTTTACGTCTGAGTTCGACTGCGTATTGAGTGAAGTCTGGCATGACTTTATCGCGACTGGCTTTCTTGCCGTGATACAGCGCTTGCGTGAGATCAGCATCGCTGCAACTTTCGGGTAGAGGCCAGCCAAGTTGGCTTTGTTTAAAGCGAGTAAGGAGTTCCGATATGGTGGACGGGCCGAGTTTCAGGCAAGAAGCGATACCACGATTGGAGAGACCGCAGTCGTACTTAAGGCGTAATACCTCTTTGATTTTGTTCATTGGAGTTCTCTTTTTGGCCATTGTCGCTTCCTTACGTTCTTGTTTAAGAAGTAAAGAATAGCGAGCTATTGATTTAAAAGAGAAAAAGGAAGGATTTCGGGCATTCCGATCGCGGTTTTCGCTATTCCGATCACCGATTTCGGAGTTAGGCTAAAAGTGATCGGATAATCGCGGAATCAGTGATCGGTTTAAACCGAAATGGGTGATCGGATAATCCCGAAATGACTGATCGGAATGCTCCGAAATATGCAAGCGCTCTCAGTGGCATAGAAAACACGCGTTTCACCATGAGTGCTGTCGTGATAGCCAAATCACTGAACCGACGTGGTCTCCCGCGCTTATTCTGTTTGCTTTGCGCCCAACCGCTTATCGCCTCTTCATCAAACCAAAAGGTCAGAGAACCACGGTTAATGAGTGATTGGTTGTATTGCTTCCAGTTGGTTGTTTTGTAAAGAGGTTTAGGAATAGGGCTGCGAGAGAGAGTGGATGTAGCTGACCAGATCGTAGGTTCTTGATTTAGTTCCATTGAACCACATTGGTTATATACTTACTCATAGCAAGCTACCCGCTCAAGCGTATGTGTTTAGCGCTGCCAATATTCAACGAGTCATGAAGAATTAAGGAATTAGCTGCCAAACCGCTACAATGACACTCGCTTCCAAAAGCAAAAGGTTCTCTATTTAATAAAAACTGCGGTTTATTTGCTTGGTTCCGAAATAATGTTTCACGAGTAAAAGCCTAAGTTAAACCGGATAACCAAACTCGGCGACAAGTATGTACACTATAAGCTCATGGCGTTAGAACAGCGATTGTCAATCTTTTTGGGAAAAAACTGAGATAATGGTGTCGAGGAATTTTAGAAAGAGCTGGGCAATAGTGACCTCCCCGCAAAAACGCCCGGAGCATAAGATTACTGTTACACAACCAAACTGAATATGAAAACTATGCTTTTTATACCTAACATTTCTCTCTGTGCCCAAAGCTAGTCATGCAGATTAATTTATGGACTGTTGGCCTTTTCTACAGCTTGGTTTGACAGATATTGATTAAAGACCGAATCTAACACCCCCTCATTGACTGGTTTTGTGATGATTTCTGCGCAGCCAACCTCACGCATTTTAGTTAGGTTTTCCTCGAAGGCATCAGCGGTACAAGCGATGACGATGCTATCACTATAGGGTGAAGATAAAGCCTTAATACGTTTCGTAGCCTCAGTACCATCCATAATAGGCATATGGTTATCCATCATGATTACGTCATAAAAGGTTCTGCTCGCTTGCTCAAAACCTTTTTGTCCGTCAAGGGCAATATCACACTTAAAACCTCTTTTCTTTAGGAATTTAGATAGGATGATGCTATTTACACGATTGTCTTCAACAATCAAAGCTTTCAGCCCTTCGCCATTAAATAACTTCATTGGTTCATTTATTTGCTCTCTAGGCTGTGATACAACTTTGACAGGCACGCAAATGATAAAGCGTGTCCCTACACCTACTTTACTTTCCAAGTTAAGCGTGCCATGCATAGTATCTACGAGCTTGGAAATAATAGTTAAGCCAAGTCCAGTCCCGCCAAATTTACGCGTAGTTTTCCCATCGCCCTGAGTGAATGGGTCAAATATCGTTGCTTGTTTCTCTGCGGGGATACCAATTCCCGTATCAGACACCTTAATTTCTAGATAATCGTTGTTATTCATTTGCGTGAGCCGGGTAGAAAAATGGATCTCCCCTTTTTGAGTAAACTTCCACGCATTATTGAGAAGATTAAGAGCTATCTGTGCTAACCGGGTCTCATCGGCAACTAGGTGTATTGATGTTTCAGAATAGGCCGTTCCTTCAAACGTTATACCTTTATCTAAGCATAAGGGTCGATAACTATTTTCAATTTTATTGTGTAGGTCAGCCAGTTTAAATTCAGAAAGATTAAGCGTCAGCTTACCAACCTCAATTTTAGAAAAATCTAGTATATCGTTGAGAATTGAGATCATATGGTGCCCGGAAGAGAGCAAGGTTTGTTCAAGCTCATGACGCTCATCTTTATTTTTACACTGTGTCAGCAGTTGAGCTGCCCCCAAAACCCCGTTCATAGGGGTTCTCAACTCATGACTAATAGAGGCTATAAATTGTGATTTAGCGACACTTGCGGTTTGGGCTTCAATGGCTACTTTTTTTAATCGGCGCTCAGACTTTTCTAGTGACTGATAAGGAGATATGAGGAGCTTTTTACCTGTAAAATAGACCAATATATATGTCAACGCACCAGCTATCGATAACGCAACGATGAGTGAACGGATAAATTGGTTACGATTGTTTTGATAGATAGCAGGGTTAATACTGTAAACTAAATCCAAGTCGTATCTAGGGAGGTATGTTGTATGTTGCGTCCAATCAATTGGGGGAGGCATACCCCAACTATTATCGCTTTGAATTAAACTTACTTGATATTGTTCGGAGAACCTCAACGGTGATAAAAAGGCGTCAATATCAAATGGCTTCACATACACAAGTAAACCTTCTAGAAAACCGTTGTACAGTATTGGAAGAGCAACCATTAAGTTATTACTATCATCTTGAAAGGTAAATACCCTAAACACACTCGATAGATCTCCTTGTTCAATCTTAGTGTGCAGTTGAGCGAACAGTTCATCCGGTAAGGTTAACTCTTGATAAATTGGGTCACCAAGAATATCCAAGATCACAATATAGTGCTTACCCGTCACTGGTTTCACGATTGCTAGTCTATCACTAATCTCTTGTGGTGTAGCCCCCCCCCCTAAAGCGGTAGAAATCACCACTTGATGTGAGGCAATTTTCATCGCTAAATTTTCGGTATTATTCAGGGATTGGCTAATATAACTCTCTGCCGTACTTAGTTTAATTGAGGTATTGATTTTCTCCAGGTTTCTTATTGATTGCTGAGCTTGCTGCTCTAAAAGTCCATAAGTGATAAGAGCGAACACAACCATCGAGATAAACAAAAATACACCGTAAAGCTGAATACCACTGAGTTTTGGTCGAGTTTTATAGATCATTAATCTGCCTTATTAATCTTAGCTGAATCTAACAGCTTGATGGCTCCCACTTGAGTGTACCTCGCCATGCACAAATCATCGGCTCCTAGCGCCTCATGAGCATCAGGATGTGCCACGTCATAAACGCTAAATGGTTGTTCATACGTCTTTAGCAAACCTTGAACCGGTGTGTCCATCTGCTCCAACGCCAGCTTAAGTAGCTGTCGATTATTCACCATATCATCGGTGAGGGTGATACTTTGTGCGGCTTGAATAAATACTTTAGCCAGATCATAGCCATGCACAAAGCCAGCTGGGGCGTCAATAAAATCATTTGTAAACTTATCAGGGAATAGCGCCGTAGCTTGGCGGTATACCTCCTTCGATAGATCGTTCTCCGGAGAGCTATAAAAATTAAAACAAGATTGAACAAAGCTTAAGGCAGTTCTCTGGCGAGCATCAAATGAAACTCGCTGAGAGAAACCACCTCCGGTGATCCCCCAATGACTGAAAATTTTTGGTGGTTGTTCAAGATCAGAGAGAGCTTTGACTAATAAGGGGCCTTCTCGTGAATTCCCTACAAACAGGACACATTCAACGCCGGTTCGATTAAGCTCGGCGGCTATCACACGAGCCAGAGCCTCGTCAATTCCCCAATTAAACCAAGTAACCCGAGCTTTTAAGTGTGTGCTGTGGTCGGCTACTGATTGGAAAATCGTTTTGTAATTAGACTTACCCCAAGGCGTTTTTTCTAATAATAAGTCAACAGATTGGCAACCATTATTGATTGCTGTTGAGACCAGTTTCCCCCCAACTTTTGTGTCGTCAACAGAGAGGCGAAATACGAAATTCTTCTCAGACGGGTAGCGAGTTATAGGACCGCCTGCAGCCCATGGCACCAAAATCAACAGTTCACTTTCATTGATATAATCGCGATATTTTATCAGGGGGGAAGAATGCAACCCGGCGAAGAAAACAATTCCATTAGGGTCTTTCTGGTAGCGCTGCATATTGAGCTTGCTTCGCGCCGTATTCCCACGATGGTCAAGTACTTCGAACTCTACTGGAATGCCAAAAAGTTGATTACCATGCTGAGAAAAAGCCGTTTTTACACCCATTTCTATTGCCTCCGCTGAGGCTAGATGCACGGTTCGATCCGAGTCTAGATATACTTTGAGAACAGAAGGGGCTGTTATAGCTGGCGTAGAGCCAACCACAAATAAGCCGATGACTGTAGATTTAAGCCATTTTTTCATTCCGTAGCCCCCTTAATATAAGTTATTGTTTTATTTATGATTTGAATTCTAGACTAGATATTTAGACTTGCAAATGATTTAGGAGGAAAAGTACGGCAGAGGTGCATAAGTGATTCAATATTGACACCATTTACTCTTGAATTGAGGGTTAGCTCTCGACGCCTTCCCATTCATCTAACCATCGAGATAAATGATTTTCAGACATTGGCTTGGCAATAAAGTAACCCTGTGCGACATCACACCCTATCTTACGTAAATACACCCAATCCTCAAGATCTTCCACTCCCTCAGCCACGGTCTGCATTCCTAATTGCTGGGCCATCTTGAAACTGGCTTCAAAAATCACGCGTAAAGACTTATTTTTATGGGCCCCATGCACAAAACTTCGGTCGATCTTAAGCTCACTGAATGGAATATCTCGTAACTGGGCCAACGAGGAATACCCCGTCCCAAAGTCATCAATAGATAAAGCAACACCTTTAAGTCGCAGTCGTGTCAGGATGTCCAACGCTAACTGCCGATCATTCATCAGCCGGCTTTCCGTTACTTCCAAGACTAAGTTTGACAATGGGACTCTAGCCTCATGTGCAATGTTTTGAATCTTATCTGGAAACTCCAAGGACGTCAGACTTTCCATTGAAATATTGATTGACATACAAAGCTTTGCGCCCACAGATTGCCAACGTTTGCTCTGTTCCAGAGCATTAGCTAAGACAACCATCGTCAAGTCATCTATCAGTCCATACTCTTCAACAAGTGGGATAAATTTATCAGGTAACACTAGGCCATCTTTAGGGTGTTGCCAACGTACCAAAGCTTCTACACCGACAATTTCACCATCTCGAAGCCTGACCTGTGGTTGGTAGTAATTGATTAGCTCACCTTGTTGAATAGCTCGACGCAGATCAGCTTCAGAATACTCTTTCAGGTCATCAAAACATTCCGTCTCTAGATGAGCGGCCTGATGCTCAATAATTTCTTTTAACTGAGTGGGACTAAAAGGCTTATGGAGACAACCAAAAATATTAAGTTGATAAGTGGTTGCCAGCTTTTTAGCACTGTCTAGAATGGCTTGTTCTTCACCACTCATCAAAATAACACCTCCCTGGTAGCCTATACGCCCCAAGTGACGGACAAACTCTACTCCGTCCATCTTTGGCATCTGCAGATCACAAAAAATTAGTTCTACCTCTTCAGGATGCATTTCTAATTTTTGAAGAGCATCAACAGCATGTTCATATTGATGAACAACAACCTTTTCATTCACAAAATCCTTTAATTGATGAGCAAGCAACTTCATTAAAAACGGCTCATCGTCAATCAACATTATCGCCATACACTTCTCCTATATAATTTTTTTATCAAGGTAGCAGATCACTTCCTCTTCCGTCTCTGCAAAACACTTATCTAACAGAGTCATGGTCAACTCCACCACTGCGACATCACCTATAGTACAAGCATTTTCAAGCTCGGCACACAAGTCACCTAATCTCATCGCGCCCACTGAACGAGATGAAGATTTGAGCTTATGAGCGATACTGCTCACTTCTCTAATATCCTTAGCGGAAGAAGCGGCTCTTAACTGTTCCTGCTGTCTTGTCATTAAACTCAAAAAATCAGTCAAAAAATCACACATAACAGCTGGCTCATTTCCGACAAGCTCAGCGAGCTTACTGACAGTCAATATTTCAGAGTCCCTAGGCTGTTCCTCTTCAAGTAATCCAAGTTCAGGCACTCCATTCTGGTTGGGCAACCATGTTTCAAGAGCCTCTTTAAGTAAATGAAGCTGGACAGGTTTTGTAAGGTAATCATTCATTCCTACCGCCTTGGCTCGACTCTTTTCACCTCTCAAAGCGTTGGCTGTCAAAGCTAGGATAGGTTTTTGTGCCCTCTCCAAGTTATCCTGTCGTATCGCTTCCGTTAATGCATAACCATCCATTTCCGGCATATGTAAATCCGTTAATAGCAACGCATAACTTCCCTCTTGCCAAAGTTGATAAGCCACCAATCCGTTCTCAGCAACCTCTGCCGCATAACCTAGTAGACTCAACTGTTTAAGGATGACTTTTCGGTTGATGCTATCATCCTCTGCAACCAAGATTAACCGTCCTTCTGCACGGGCTTGTGCCACACTCGGTGCCGCAGTTAACGGCAGAGACTCTTCCCCCACTTGATCAAGTATTATTTCAGGCGAAACAATTCCGGCAGCCACTGAAACAGACTGTAAAAACTCTTTTCGCCGCAATAGGTTACAATTTAGAGCAACAAATTCAGGGGATTCAAATTTCAGGGGCCGAGGCTGATCTCGAGTCATCAACAAGTGCCTAATATACCCACTTTCAATTCGTGAACTTTTCAATGTTTTCAGAAAAGCGATGGTAAGTTCCGGGACATGTTTTTGCGGACCAATAATTATAACGACAACCTCTTCAAGCAACTCAGCAATACGTAACGCTTCGGAATGGGTGCTAACAACTTGAACATTAGCACCCGAATGCTCGAGGTAAACTCGTAGAGCGTCAGTATCAAATACTGAGTTCTCAACTAGGATACACTTTGTCTCTGAGAGTAACGATAAAGGTGGTATGATCTCTTTCTGATAAATTGCCAAAGGTAAGCTAACTGTGAACGTAGAGCCTTCTCCTAACTGACTGTTTACTTTAATATCTCCGCCCATTAAGTCCACTAAGCGCTTCGAGATCGCCAATCCTAACCCAGACCCCCCAAAACGACGCGTTGTGGATGACTCCGCTTGAGAGAAAGAAGTAAATAACATAGCTAAGGCATCCGACGATATTCCAATGCCGTTATCCTCGATATTGACAACCATTTTATTATCAACAATGTTCACGCGGACTGAGACGTCTCCTCGTTTTTCCTTACGACCACCACTAAACTTAATTGCATTACCAATTAAATTATAGAAAATTTGCCGCAACCGGATTGGATCAGACAAAATATAACTTGGAAAAATCGGGGCAATAAATAATTGCAAGTCAACCTCTTGCTTCTCAGAAACGGAGACAAGCGAGGAGCATACCCCTTCTATAAGTTCTTCGACAGATACCGGAAATTTTTCAAGATCTAGCTTACCAGCTTCAATTTTTGAGAAATCTAAAATATCATCGATGAGCCTCAGAAGGGCAAACGCAGAGTCATGAATAGTTTTAACTTCATCAACTTGATGGCACTCCAGCTGACTGTGTGACAAAACCTCTAACATACCAATAACCCCGTTCATTGGCGTCCGTATTTCGTGGCTCATTGCCGCCAAGAAAGCCGATTTAGCATGGCTTGCTTGTTCCGCCTCAATTCGAGCTTGCTCTAGCTTTTCATTTGTTGACCGTAATGACGCTGTGCGTTCAGACACCCGTTGGGCAAGTTTTTTACGCTCCTGCTCTATGACAAAATTGGCCGCTTTTTGCTGCTTGGTTGCCTCCTCAAGTTGTCGTAAAGCCTGATGACGTTCGGTTACGTCCCTAACCATTGAAATACAACGCCTTTTCCCTCCAGGTAGAAAAATGTACTGAAGATTGACTTCGACTGGAATGAGATGACCATCTTTATGTTTATGAACAGTAGAAATATGGACAACCTGCTGTTCGCCATTTAACAAGGGTTCAAGCAACTTCCGGTAACGGTTTTCATCGAACTCAACTTTGAAATCAACGGCAGTAAGATCCAACAACTCTTCTCTGGAATAACCAAGTTGACAAACGGCACCTTCATTAACATAGCTGTGGCGAAGCGTTTCTGGATCAAAGATAAATGCCCCATCTTCAATGGCATTCAGCATAGCCATCGCTTCTTTATTTTTCCTCTCTGACTGAACACGCTGGGTAATATCCCGAATAGCGACGGCCACCTGCAAGCCCTTTTCCGACTCAACAGGGCTTAAACTAATGTCAACCGGAAAATCAATCCCCCCTTTACGTCTAGCCATGGTAGAGAGTTGCTCAACACGAGCTCCTTCACCCAATTCTTCATTCTCGAAGAAAGAGCTATTGATATTTGAATAAATACCAGGTAAAAATCGATCTATTAATTGGCCTTTAAGTACATCTTTCCCCCAATTAAAAACAACCTCAGAATGGCTGTTGGCCTGAGTAATACAACCCCCCCTCTCTATTATCAGTATGGCATCAGGTGCAAACTCAAAAATATCAATGAAACGACGTTCATGACGCCTATTTTCAGTTACGTCGTGCATAGCAACCACAGCACCTAGGCGCTTACCATCGAGATCACAAATCGGAGCTCCACTGGCCAAGACGAAGCGGGGACTTTGACCATTAGCGATTATGCAAAGTAGATCATTTTGAATATGCTCACCATTAAATGCTCTAAGCAACGGTATGTTTTCTTTCGCCATCGGTGTTCGCCCGTCACCTTCATATAAATTGTAATAATTACTCCAGAGTTCGGGGGGAATCTGTAATGGGTCAGATCCATGCCACTCTCTTGCTGTACGGTTAAATAAAGTTAAATTTCCGTCCGCGCCACAAGCCACCACCCCTTCACTCAAACTCTCTAAAAGCATTCGATTGAGCTCTTCTTGTCGCTTTAGTTCTTGAGTGCGTTCATTAACACGATTTTCTAACTCCTGGTTTAGGCTCTTAAGGGATCCTTCGGCTTCTCTCCTCGCCGAGGCCTCATGATGCAGCTTTTCAGTTGTTTGATGTGAAACAATCAACATCCGAAAAAGGAAAAAAAACAGAATACTTAAGAGCCCCCCAGTTCCAGCAACAATACGAGGCAGCGAAAAATCGAGACCGGCTTCAAACACGGGGGTAGAAGTATAGATGATCGTCCAATCTCGACCTGCAACATTAATCACCTCCGAGCGTCGAAATGTCGATATGAATTGCTCGTCCACAATACTTAAGGCGCTATTCCCGTCATACAGCAAACTATTAGGGGTGTCTTCTGCGCCATCATATAACCGAAAGCTTACCGTTGAGACGTTAGATTGAAGGATACCTTGCATGAGATCTCTTGCGCGGAATGGGCTGTAAACATAACCAACAAAGGCCTCCCTTCGCTCTTCAACTGTATCAGGGGAATAAAGCGTTTTGTAGATAGGTAAATAAAGCAAAAAACCAGCTTGTTTATCCTCAGTAATCTCCTGAACTAACTCAACCCTACCGGATAAAGCAGCTCTTCCTGTATCTCTTGCCGTAGACATAGCCTGACGCCGAACGGCTTCAGAATACATGTCAAAGCCAAATGCCTGCCGGTTGCGAGCATCAAAAGGCTCCAAATAGATAATGGCCGTGTATTCATCTCGCGCCCCCTTAGGTTTAATCTCATACTGAGGAAAACCTTCCGCCCGAACTTGCTGCACATGCGCCTCTTTATCTCGCGCCGAAATAGGAATTGAAACACCAATCCCCTGTATACCAGGATAATGCAAGCCAAGATTTAACTTATCGATATAATTCGCCCACTCCTCACGATTGACCTGTTCAGAAGCAGCAAATAGAGCAACGCCCCCTGAGAGGGCCTGTTGATAATTCAACATGCGATTTTGAATCAACGCTTTAACGTCTTGGGTATAATTAGTAAAACGGCTTTCAGCATTGCGTTCAACATAATTTCGTGCCATAGACCAACACGCTATTGTTGCACTGAGTGACAATATTAATATACTTAAAGATAGCTTTATGGCCCGAGGCTTCCCAGTCATACATACTCCAAATCAACGATTGACGACACGAATTCTTACGAAACCAGTAAAAGGACGAACAAACTAGAACCTAATTAATATAAATGTATATCCACTAGTTGTAGTACAACACCAAACATAAGGAAAGGGCTCTATCCGCTTAGATGAGCTTGATTGATTGGTAAAAGTTAGAGTGAGTTTCTAGGATTGAATTTTGTCTAATCTTCAATTTAAAGGGGATTGTCGCACTTATTATCTGAAATCGGGTGTAAACGAAATTCCATATTGATAATCTACAAAATTATAGCCTTGGGATTCCGGTGTTTTTCAAGGTAGTTGTCATCATTTTCTTGCTTATTAAGCAGCTTCTCTTTCTGGATTTAGGTGAATGTCACCAACAGGCGCACAGTTCCTGATATCACCAGACCACCGCTCAAGCTTTCGCTGTTTTGCTGCTAGCAATACCTCTACACGACGCTTCAAGATATCTTTATCTTTTCCATTGTGACGCTCTGAAGGCGTGACGTGACGTAATTTAGCTTACTCTGCTTATGCTCGGTGTTGTACCAGCGTACGAAGGCTTCAACCCAACTTCGACTACTATCGATTGTTTCAAAGCCCTTTGCTGGCCAGCTTGGCATGTACTTTCCTGTACGGAACAATGACTCGACATACGGGTTATCATCACTGACTCTTGGCCGGCTATACGATGAGGTAATACCTAACTCTTCCATTTTTGCTTTAAACGTCAGCGACTTCATCGGTGCACCATTATCTGAGTGAAGAACCAGTGCTTGATTGAAGCATTGCTCTCGCATCAACGTTCGTTGCAGAAGTTGTGACGCCAGCTCACCGCATTCATGCTCATACACTTCATAACCAACAATTTTTCGACTGTAGATATCCTCAATGACATACAGGTAATAGTGTTGGCCTCGAACCCTTGAAGGTAAGTGATTGATATCCAATGCATAAAATTGGTTCGAGTCCGTCGCTGTGTAACTGGTTGGCTTCGTTTGCTTCTGTCTGCTCCGCTGACGACCTCGTTTGTGAAGTTGCCCCTGCGTACTCAGCACTCAATAGTAGATCGACTCAGAGGCGATATACTCACCTCTCTCAAGCAGTGTCAGGACGATTTGAGTTGGAAGCAAGCTTGCGAACTCAGAGCGGTTACACACCTCACGCTCTTCCTGCGACAGCTTGTTAGCAGGCTCTGGTCTGATGCATATGGTCTTTTGTCAGCTTGGACTTCACCTTACTGATACCAGCGACGATACGTTCTCAAGTCAATTTGAACTTCATGGCAAGCTGGCTCTAAACGGCATCCGCATTGCTTCGCTTCAAGGATAATCGTCACTATGGTCTGCCTTTCATCGGTTGAGGTTAGTCGTCCTCTGGCTCTTCCCCGTAAAAGGCTCTCAGCTTTTTTCTTAGTACCAAGAGGGCGGCCGTTTCAGCGAGTGCTTTTTCTTTGAGTCGTAAATCTTTCTTCAACTCTTTGATTTCAAGTTTGTCAGCTTTAGCCTGCTTCTTTGCTTCAGCTTCCCGCTCTTTACTCGACTTAAACCCTTGCATACATTCGCGGCGCCAGCTTTGGATTTGTTCTGGAAAAAGACCTTTTTCACGATCATATTGGTTGAGTTCACTTTCTATCATTGAGTTGGTTTTAGCGATAATGGCAAGTTTAGTTTGAGCAGACCACTGCTCTGATGAAGTGTTGGTATTTGGGACGGCGGCTCCTGAATGTCTGAGTTGCTGGCGCCAATGATACAGGGGCGCAGTGCTAATTCCTTCGTCTTCTGACACTTCTTTAACTGACATCGAATATGGAGGTAATAGCTTCTTTTCTTTCTACTGAGATACGAGACACAATTACTATTTATCGCCCAAACTGGTTAAATTCTAACAGTGACAACTACCCTGCCAGATAGAGATAGTGTACGGTTTCGAGAATGACTTCAGAGGGAAAGTGGCAGCCTTTAAACATGACGATTCAGAGTGTTGAGTGGAAATTGAACAAATCCTAACCTAAAGCTTCAAAGTTTGCGATAGAACCATTTTCAGGTTGTCGAAGAATTGTGTGGGCAAGTTGATGTGGAAGTTGGCCATATTTCAGCAGATAAAATATACGATACCGATGACGTCTATGACGCATTAGCGAGCGAATTTCCAGAAACTGACATAGCGATTCCTCCCTCAGATCATATATTGAAGGTTTCTAAACCTAGATTTGTGTATGGACAACTTTCGTGAGGAACGAGCGAATAGTTGTCCATACACAAATCCGACAAAGCAACGCCAAAGCGTTGCCCGTCAGGTTTATGCATTCGTTACTCTCTATGGCACCAATACTTACGGAAATTGGAAGTCCGTAGTAGAAAAACATTGATCGATGAACGTTAAGCTAGTTTTTCTAATATTCTTTATTCTATGTGGATAAGTAGTTTTTTTATTTAATAAATTGAGTTTATCCACATTATCCACAATCTCTATAACAGTATATAACCTCTATATGATCTATAATTTATATAAGATCTATAATTGCTAAAAAACACTTTAAAATCATAATGATATTGAGGTTTTGGCAACATATTATTAGTGTGATTGATCTTGTAGTTAGTCTTGTTGATCTTTTAATTAGTCTGGGGGTAACAAGAAATTAGTGTTATTGATCTAAATTTTAGTGTGAAGGTTACATTTTTTTAGTGTCCAAACAGACTTTATCCCATAAGTCTTGATATTGAGTGTTTCATTTTAGTATTTCTATTAAGGTTACAGGAATTTAGTCTAAAATTGTGAATTACGTTCTTGAGGTTACTGAAATTTAGTCTTATCCTTGTACTACACTAATAATCTGTTACCTGAAACTAATTACTATGACTGACCATCGACAGTTGATCACAACTGAAGACTACCGTGAATTGCCTAATGACTTTTTTAAGAAAAGCCATGCTTTAGTTTTTAGCCAGCTAGGACTGACGGCGAGAGAGCATGATACATTTGCACTCTTCCTCTCTCGACTACACGAAGACCATTGGGTTGCGTATCAGGAAGGTCGACACGTATACGCACCTGAATATACGTTTCAATCTGAAGTGTTAAAGGAGTGGTTTGGTCTTTCAGCAAAGCAGCTTTATCCAACATTAAAGCCTATGGCTAAAAGGCTCTCATCGCGCAAAGTAGGCTTAATGAACGATGCTGATCAAGAATTTGATTTTATGCCTCTTTTTAGTCGAGTTGCGTATAAAAAAGGGGCGCTAATTATGGTGCCTAACGCTGAATTAATGGATGCTTATCTTGCTCAGTCAGCTGGCCACGCTCAAATTAACCATTTATCTTTTCGTAGTTTGAAGTCAGAACATTCTAAGCGCCTTTACACTATTCTATCTCGCTTTAAAAAGCCTGGAATGAAGTTGCATGAGCAATCGATAGCGCAATTACATGGTTTATTCGGTCTCTTAGATGAGCAAGGGAAGTTAACCAAATCCAGTTATACCAACAACAAGGTCTTCATGGAACGATGTATTCGTAAGCCAATCGAAGAGCTTGCTTCTAACGAAGAAGTGAGAAAAGAGCTAAGCTTTTTGGTTGATGAAGAGTCTGGATCGTATGGTTATAAAGCTCGTTATCGAGGAAAGAGTATTGTTGCGCTTGAGTTCCTTTTCCAATGGAAGCAAAAAAGTGACAATAAAGGTGAGGCATTGGAAAGAGCAAAGTTAGCTGAAGAGCTAGCACCTGATAACCCGATGTTAAAACTCGCAAAAGAAGCCTTTAATATTGTACTTTCATACCCTGTCAATGGTGAGTTAAGTAAACACCATAAACTCGCCATTGAAAGTGTTAGGATGGGTATTATCGTAATGCCTGCAGATATGCAGTTTGATTCTATTTTCTATCACAGGTTAGAGTTAATGGAATTATGATTTTCAGGTAACAGATTTTTAGTGTTTTGCAGTTAACACTAAAAATTTGTTACCTTCAGTGATACTGATCTCAAGTTTTATATTCATCAACTTTGTTATGACATGTGACTACTCACCGCCTTATCAGGCGATGCTTCTTATTTCGTTAGCCGTTGCTCGATAGTATCGAGACTTACGCAGCCTCCATAAGCAGAAACGACCGTCCAGCCGCCTTTAATTCTAGAATGCCTTTATCACGAATATTAAGGGCGGCATTTAAGTCGCGATCAATATCCGTTGTACCGCAAGACGGACAATCCCATTTGCGAACTGATAAAGACATTTCTTCCATTTTATGATCGCAACAGTGGCATGTCTTAGAACTGGCGTACCACTGGTCGAGCTTTACTAGGTGCTTACCTTGCTCTTTCAGTTTGTATTCCAGTTTCGCAACAAAGCTATGCCATGAGGCATCAGCAATGTGTTTTGCTAGTTTGCGGTTTTTCATCATATTTGCTGATTTCAATGTCTCAACTATCACCGCTTGGTTTTCGTCAACGAGAGCTCGAGAGAGTTTGTGTTGAAAATCAGCGCGAGCATTCGCTACCTTTTCATGGCATTTAGCAACAAGTATTCGAGCTTTTGCACGATTAGCACTGCCTTTTGCTTTTCTGGATAGCTGACGCTGCTTACGTCTGAGATTCTTCTCAGCGCGTTTTACAAATCTTGGGTTGGCTGTCTTTCTGCCGTTTGACTCAATCGCAAAATGAGACAAGCCCAGACCGACACCTGTCACTGTTCTTACCGTGTGGAGTGGTTTTGAGGCTTCCACTCCATCATCCGCAAGGATTGATGCGTAGAACTTACCTGTCTTGCTCAGGCTTACAGTGATGCTTTTGACCACACCTGTAATCTCACGGTGAACATTCGCCTCTATAGGCTTAATTTTTGGAAGCTTAATTGCCCCATCAAGCACCTTTACACCGACACAGTGATAGCTCGACTGTTTGCCATGTCTACGTTTGAATTGTGGATACTTGGCTTTCAACTTCGGATTAAAGAAGTTATCGAAGGCTTGATGAAGATTGATCACCGATTGCTGTAAGGCGATTGAATCATATTGCTTCAACCAGTGGTATTTACGGGATTTCTTGGCAACGGCAAGCAGTGGTTTTATATCCTTTTTGGGATTCAGTGTGACGCCATGCTTGCGGTACATGTGCGATTTTAAATGCAGAGCTTTGTTATACGCAAAACGTACGGCACCAAACTGAGCGATTAAAAACTCAGCTTGTTCTTGCGTTGGGTAAATGCGTATTTTTGTTGCTCTTAATATTTCAGTGCTCACATGTATAATTACTTTATATTATTGTCTTATGTGGAGATTGTAAAGTGAGTGTGCACAACAAAGAGTTACTTCAAGATTACCTCAGAAAAAGGCACAGCGTGAGCAAGTTGGTCGTTCATCTAGTATTTACAACGAAGTACAGACGCAAGTTGTTTACTGGAGTTATGATCGAACAGTTAAGAGAAGCCTTTGAGTCAGCGTGTGTAAAACTTGAGTGTGAATTGATAGAAATGGATGGTGAACAGGATCACGTTCATTTACTGATCTCATACCCTCCAAAACTTTCAATCAGTGTAATGGTTAACAACTTAAAAGCTGTTTCATCCCGTATGCTACGACTACAAAACACGCACCTTACGAGGCAAAGTAAAAGCTCTGCCCTATGGTCTCGCTCATACTTTGCTTGCACTGCTGGCGGTGCGACTATTGAAACGTTAAAAGCTTATGTGGAAAGTCAATCGACCCCAGATTAAGACGCTATCGCGTCTTACGCCTTATATCCCCGCCCTCATCGGGCGAGGATTTACGGCGAAATTGCTAAATAATGAGGTGGTTTGTTGTTCATAGGGCAAAACAACCCCCATTGTCCCCATTAAAAACCCCGCTCATTGGCGGGGTTGTTATTTACTTATCTTGCACTTTTTCAGAAACAAACCGTATGATATCGTCATACACCTCAACGGGCAATCTACTCAATTCAATCTTAAGCCCCCGCTTATCACTGCTGTGAGATACCTTTGCATACTTGTTCTTGTCATCGAACAGCGCTAATGGTTTAGTCTTCCAGCTTATTTTATCTTTACCCTTTAAAAGCTTCGACTCCATCTGAGCAAGAACTTGCTTTTGTTTATCTTCTACAGAGACTAAATTATCTACATCCACCTTAAGTGAACTGATGAAATGTGCCGCTGTAGTACCTTCTTTATCTAACTGCTTTTCCACTTTAGCCAGCTTAGCGTAGTAACTATTTGGGATCCCTTCGCAATCAGGAAAGACCTCAATCAAACGCTGATCAACTGATGCTGCAGCAAAGCGCTTCCGGCAAGTTTCACGTCCAATATTCAGATAGTCAGCTAGTTCATCGAGCTTCGTAAAGCCTTGTGCTTGCATCACGCTTTTGTAATCAGCTCCCAATTCTCGGTAAGACAAGCGCTTTACAGATTGAGTAGTTTGAATAAAAGCGATCAAATCAGCTTGGTCGATCTCCCCTTCAATAACCCATAGAGGTAAATCTTTTTTAGCATGGATGCAAGTGAAACGGCGACGTGAGCTATCAAGTAACTGGTAAGTGCCCCGCCCGTCTTTGGTCGCGACGCCTTCAGTATGTACGCCCTCTTCCTGAACGCTTGGTAATATATCACGCACAGCATCAAGCGTGAGCGAATCTTGGCGACGTGGATTTAAAGGGTGAATTGCAGTTTTAACTTCAAGTTCATCTGATTTAACCACCACTCTTTCTGCAGTGGCTGTTTTACCGCTAGCAAACGTGAATGTTTTTTTAGGGGGTTCGGCTTTAACTCGTTTTCCTAATTGATTGCCTTGGTTAAAGCCGGTTCGCTTGTCTTGAGGTCGTAACATGTTATAGCCCTTTTGTTGCTAGCTGCTTAATTTCAGTGATGAATTGGTGGTACACGGCATTCACCGATGTCATAGCTAAATCAAATTGCTTACCACTACAAATCTGCTCTGATTTTCGAATATCCAGTACTGTACGGTTGCTTTCCGCAGCCGCGACAAACGCTTCAGAGTGACGGATCGCTGTTGATAACAAATGCCCTTGCGCCGCCCGCAGCAATTTATCAAACACTTTAACTTCATGAGCGCTCTTCTCATCGAAGTTCACTGGAAGCAATTTAGCCCACTTTAAATTTTTTCCTTGTGATGGTAATGCTCTAAATGTACCTGGCATAGTGGCCATGTAGTTACTCGTTGAGGCAAAATCAAACTCTCGTGGGGTGACTGGAATCAAGACCGCATCAGCCGCCTCATTCACTGCCCAGAGAATTGGAGAGTTCTGTGGGGGCGTATCGATGAAGATTAGGTCGTACTCTTCTTTAAGTATGGGTAAGATTTTTTCACGCAACACACTCAGCAAATTCCGTTGACCTATTTCATCTTGCCCCCAGTAAGAATCGACAAAGCGTTCGTCTGATGGGAAGGCAGGAATCACATCTAAGTTAGGGAGGTGAGTCTTAAACGGAATCGCTTTAACTAACTCGTCATAACGGTAGTCATTAAGGTATTGAGAAAAATCACCTTCGGGCTCTTGGCCTGCTAGCGCGATATCAACAGCTGTCATGTAGACTGATTCATCGTCGGCTTGATGAATCAGGTTTTGGCCTGTTGAGCCTTGGGGATCTAAATCTATCACTAGGCAGCGTGCATTAAGATTAAGATCAAGCGCAGCAGTGGTCGCTAGGGTTACTGTCGTGGTGGATTTGCCAGTGCCCCCTTTATGGTTTTCCACTACAACGGTTGTCGGTTCAAAGCGCTGGTTGTACTTAGGAAAGTTCATGAACTCCATCATATTGGCGACGTCGAAGCGATTATACAGGTGAGTGCGTCCTTGGATAATAGGAGCGCCAACGACGCCCTGCTCGGTTGCTTCATCTATTCTAGAATTGAAGGTCACACGAGATAAGCCAAACAGCTCTTGAAGCTCTTTCTTCTTCAATGAGTGATTATAGATAAGCCTATCGACACTCCCCTCAATTTCTGTATCAGTTACTTTGATCTGCATACGCTCTTTGATAACGGCTTTCAGATCTGACTGCTCTTGCTGCATACGTTCACAAACAAGTTCTAATGAATCGATGATGGTGGTCATTGGGTGCCCTTAATGCCTTAATTTCATGTAACCAATATAAAGCACTAAAGATACAAATTAAACCTTTAAAGAATATTTTTAATTAATAAAGGTTTAAGTTTGATGGGTGTCTAAACGGGGACAATGGGGGTTGTTTTCAAAACAACCTTATCAAATTACTCTGAATATTATTCTTTCATCTGGTTTAACAGTGGTGGTGCACGAGACTTAATTAAGGGCAATAAGTACGTATTTGAGAGAGCACTAGACGTGATTTTAAAAGAGCGATCTGCTATCGGCGTTGGGAAATTTAAGCAGGTCCGCTTTTAATAGCGGTCTACCAGTAATAGTCGGTGCTCTATTTACGGTTGAATTCAAAGAATTCTTCAACGTACTGAATAAACTTAAATAACGAGATTAACCTTGTTATTCTTAGCGTGTTCAAGTCACGCCTTAATTGTTAATTATGTTTGGGCTGAGGCGCGGTTGTATCACCTTGACTACCTTGAGCTCAGGCTTTTCGGACGTTCTTCCACCGGATTATAAGAGTTAGCGACCATTCATGAGCCTTAACTTAAAGTACTATCAAGCAATAGACCAAACGATTTCAAACGCCTCCCCTCTCGTTATTATTCATTTGACCAAAGCCAAGCCTATTGGCCTACAAAAAAAAGAAATGAGTTTTTGGTAGAGTTCATCAAGCCAAAGATAAAACAGCCTCAATATTCTAAATGTAAGAAAGAGCTGAAGACCATGCTGAGTATAGGCAGGAATGCCAAGGGCCACCTAGAGGAAAATTTATGGCAAATGAACGAAATTAACCTCAATTATCAAGCCAAATTCACTGATTAGGATGAGCTCTACATCATGTTGACCGCTCTCTTTGAACAGCAGTGTTTTGCCTCAGTGTTAGAAAATGAAACCTTTTTCTAAGAAGGTTAAAACTCATCGATTAAATACGTTGATTGATAAAGTCCAAGGTACAGGAACCTATCGAGTGGAAGTGGGTCATATTGATGATCAGGAAGTTATTCATCTGCTACTGCATAGGACTGAAAAGCAAATGCTAGTCGATCTGTTGAAAGTTCGGAAATGTCTTGCTGCTCGATTGTTGGTTTATGTCAGTTCTAATAGCGATCCTGATATGAGTGTGGTGATGAAAGCGGTGGAGGGGGGCTGTTGGATGAATGCATGATTCATTCCCTAGGAAACTATACTTATGCTGCAAAGGTATTGGGACTCGATCGTGGCACAGTAAAAAGGAGGTATGAACGCTTTCTCAAAGAGAAAGGTGAGATGAATTGTATAAGGACATAGGTCATGGTTCATTTTCTGGTCGTTATCACTTGATTTTTATCACGTGTGCTTCGTTTTATCTCTAATAGAGTGGTTCTGTTGTTGATGCTTCTTCACTGGGACGTTCTCGCTCCGCTCGGTTTATTCCTTCGTTTTGCTCCTCTGTCGACAACTTGAGTTGCTTTATCGAGCCTGCTCGATGAGCTTCTACGTTCCTGAGAACAATCACCCAAGGCACTTCTCTCTTCGTTCGAGGCACCTCGTCCTCTCTCCTCGTTGATCTCTCTGTCTTTGAATAAGTTCGAATAAGGGCTTGTTTTCTTATGCGCCGATTTCTTTCACTCGCTTCATTTTTGGGTTCGCAGGCTGTTAACCGTCTCTCCCCACAACCTGTTTTTCAAGGGAGGCTTTGCCGCTGTGCGCCCTTGCAAAGCAGAACGATGTTGAGAGAGCGGACAGCCAAGCGGCTCCGAAAAGTGATACTCAAACAGAAAGGAAATTCTCATGGCGCAACAAAACTCAATCCCAACTCTCTCTAATTCAAATTCATCGACCAGCGTTTCGCCGCTGGGGCACGAAAGCTCACCAAAAAATGATATCTCTAGTCCTTTGGCGGTATTGAAGTTGCGCTCTCAAGTCAAAAAGTGTCGTGATGAGGCGAAAAAAAAGTCTGATTGGGTTTCCAAAATCCAGCGTTTGAAAATGTTCAGTCGTCGTCAATCGCCCGAGCAGCAGGCTGATATCGCAGCGTTAAAAGACCAAGGGTTCGTTGAAGCTATCAAGCAGCAGTTTCCGCTATTGGGGTCGCGTCGTTTTGCTTTCCATGAAATCCGTGACTTTTTCATCGAATTAAATGGCGCTGGCTTTGGTGAATGGTTTCTTCACGAGCGAGCGGATCACATCATTCTGTACACCAACTACGGGTCAGTATTTCCAGCATTGCGATTTGTGACAAAGGGGGAGGGGACGTTTAAGTGCTCAGGGTTTTGTTTTGATGTGCGTTTTGGCGCTTAGGGTGTCACATTAAAATACATTATATGCTGACAGATCCAGGCCCGCGATTTGGGTTGTGTGTAGGAATGAGCCAGCGAAGAACCTGTTAGATCGAATCTGACAGAATCGAGCTAGCGCTTTTGCTAAATTAACAATTTATAAACGACCAAAAAAACCTAATGTTAGTATTGACAGGTTTCTCTTGGGATAATATTTTAAAAAAACGAACTGACAGATGAAGTTCTTAAGTTGCCCACTTCGCCTTCTTAGGGAAGCTAGGGCAATTGTAATCAAGGAACGTTGACGTTGTAGTATGCGACATTAGCGAGTTCCTTAAACCTGTTAACACCTGGAACATATGTCTTACGGCGCCTACGTGGTGCAATAGAGTCTGTCTCCGGTCTTGGTGTACTAAACACTAAGAACTATTGCTTATTTATGAGGATAGTATTATGCGTAATGTAGATTTTTCTCCGCTATACCGTCATGCCATTGGTTTTGAACGTCTATTTAACCTAGCGGAGAGTAGCACGAATAAGCCATCTTGTAATGGCTACCCTCCATACAACATCGAGCAGAAAGACGAAAACAACTATCGTATTACGATGGCTGTAGCTGGTTTTTCTGAAGATGCACTAACTCTTACCCAGAACGAAAATATGTTAATCGTTTCCGGTGAAGTTCAGCCTGTAGAAACTAAACCTAATTACCTTTATCAAGGGATCGCAGAGCGTAACTTTGAACGTAAATTCCAGATGGCTGACTACGTAACCGTTAAAGCAGCGAGTATGGGAATGGTTTGCTGCACGTAGACCTCGTCCGTGAAGTCCCAGAAGCAATGCAACCCCGTCAGATCTCAATCCACAAATAATGACTGGGGAAACAGGATCGGATAAGGTGATTTTAGTATTCGATTTTACTAACCTTGTCTAAAAATATTGCTGTTTATCACCACTAGAGTGCAAGACTTAAACGCTTGTACTCATATAGAAGAATAGAATTACATATTTTGCATTAGAAAAAATAATTTTAATAAGAGAGGTCTTATTATGAGTAAAATTATCGGTATTGACTTAGGGACAACAAATTCATGTGTTGCCGTACTTGACGGCGACAAACCTCGCGTACTAGAAAATACAGAAGGCGAACGCACAACAGCCTCGGTAATCGCATACACTGAAGGTGAGACGCTAGTTGGTCAACCTGCGAAGCGTCAAGCGGTTACTAACCCTCAAAACACCCTATTCGCTATCAAGCGTCTAATCGGTCGTCGTTTTGAAGATGAAGAAGTTCAACGCGATATCGAAATCATGCCTTTCAACATTGTTAAGGCTGACAACGGTGATGCCTGGGTTGAAGCGCAAGGCCAAAAAATGGCTGCTCCTCAAGTATCTGCTGAAGTTCTTAAGAAAATGAAGAAAACAGCTGAAGACTTCCTAGGCGAAGAAGTAACTGGCGCAGTTGTTACTGTTCCTGCTTACTTCAACGATGCTCAGCGTCAAGCAACGAAAGATGCTGGTCGTATCGCAGGCCTAGATGTTAAACGGATCATCAACGAACCAACTGCTGCTGCTCTAGCTTACGGTCTAGACAAGCAAGGTGGTGATCGCACTATCGCTGTATACGACCTTGGTGGTGGTACATTCGATATCTCTATCATCGAAATTGATGAAGTAGAAGGTGAGAAAACTTTCGAAGTTCTTTCAACTAACGGTGATACTCACCTTGGTGGTGAAGATTTCGATAACCGCATGATTAACTACCTAGTAGATGAGTTCAAAAAAGAGCAAGGTATCGACCTTAAAACTGATCCACTAGCAATGCAGCGTGTTAAAGAAGCAGCAGAAAAAGCGAAAATCGAGCTTTCTTCTACTACTCAAACTGACGTAAACCTACCTTACGTTACGGCTGATGCGAATGGCCCTAAGCACATGAACATCAAAGTGACTCGAGCGAAGCTTGAGTCTCTAGTTGAAGACCTAGTTCAACGTTCTCTTGAGCCACTAAAAGTAGCTCTTGCAGATGCTGCCCTATCTGTAGGCGAAATCACTGACGTTATCTTAGTGGGTGGTCAAACTCGTATGCCTATGGTTCAAGCTAAAGTAACTGAATTCTTCGGTAAAGAGCCACGTAAAGATGTGAACCCTGACGAAGCTGTTGCAATGGGTGCTGCTGTTCAAGGTGCAGTGCTAGCTGGTGACGTTAAAGATGTTTTACTACTTGACGTTACTCCTCTCTCTTTCGGTATCGAAACGATGGGCGGGGTAATGGCTAAGCTTATCGAGAAAAACACAACTATCCCGACTAAAGCGGTGCAAGTGTTCTCTACAGCTGAAGACAACCAAAGCGCAGTAACTATCCACGTTCTTCAAGGTGAACGAAAGCAAGCGACTTACAACAAGTCTCTTGGTCAGTTCAACCTAGAAGGTATCCAACCAGCTCCACGTGGCATGCCACAAATCGAAGTAACATTCGACCTAGACGCGGATGGGATCCTGAACGTATCTGCTAAAGATAAAGCAACAGGTAAAGAGCAAAAGATCACGATACAAGCATCAGGTGGTTTGTCTGAGGAAGAGATCGAAGCAATGGTACAAGAGGCAGAAGCTAACAAAGAAACGGACAAGAAGTTCGAAGAGCTAGTCATTGCACGTAACCAAGCTGACCAAATGATTCACGGTACTAAGAAGCAAGTAGAAGAAGCGGGTGAAGCTCTACCTGCAGACGAGAAAGTTAAAATCGAAGCGGTTATCGAAGCTCTAGAATTAGCTAAGTCTGGTGACGAAAAAGAAGTGATCGACGCTAAAGTTCAAGAACTTATGCAAGCAGCTCAAAAGCTAATGGAAATTACTCAACAGAAAGCACAAGCACAGCAAGCTGATGAACAACCTAAGCAGGACGACGATGTTGTTGATGCTGAGTTTGAAGAAATGAAGTAACGCCACTGACGGATAATTGCTTTCGAGCTGTTAAACGTTGAGTTATGTATCATGGAGACGTGAACTTATTGGTATTCAGGGCGTAAGAGGTCACTCATACGCCCTTTTTTGTTTGAATGAGAAATTGAGTGAGTTTTTAGCATGTCAAAACGAGATTATTACAGCGTGCTAGGTGTATCTAAGGGAGCCTCGGAGAAAGAGATTAAAAAAGCCTACAAGAAGTTGGCGGTGAAGTATCACCCCGATAAAAATCCCGGAGATGCGACAGCAGAAGCGAATTTCAAAGAAGTAAAAGATGCTTATGAAATTTTAACAGACAAAGAAAAGCGCATTCAGTATGACCAATTTTGTCATACTGAATCTGAGAATCGTGGTTTTGGTGGTCACAGTGGGTTCGAAGACTTCTTTAGTGATGCCTTCCGCCAACGTGGCGGCGGCTTTGGTGGAGGGTTTGAGGATCTCTTCTCACAAACTCGTGGTGGACACGGGCGCCCACGCGGACAAAAAGGTCAAGATCACCAATATACGCTTACTGTAGACTTTATTGATGTGGTTCAAGGGGCTGAAAAAACGGTCGAATTGCTAATCAATGGTAAACAGAAAAAAATCAAAGTTAAGATCCCTTCGGGTATTAAAGATGGTGAAAAGATACGTTACTCCGGTAAAGGTGGTTTAGGCGTTAATGGTGGTCCTTCGGGGGATTTATTATTCATTATTGAAACCAGACCACATGGGTTTCTAGACCGCGATGGTAATGACATTATTTGTCACACCAAAGTTGATATGGTTACTGCGGCTTTAGGGGGGGAAGTTACGGTGAATGTGTTAGACAGTCGCTTTAAACTCAAAATTCCAGCGGGTACTCAAACAGGGCGTAAATTCAAGATGACGGGGAAAGGCGTGACAAGTCGTAAAGGTGAAGCGGGCGATCTATTGGTGGAGGTTCAAGTTGAAATACCCAAAAATCTAACCGATGCACAACGTGAGTTGTTAGAACAATTTGGAGCAACGCTTTAGTCATTTAAAGTAAAATGAACAAAACCAGCTCTAGAGCCAAAGCCGTATAATGTGGGGTTGTATCGCAAAATTATGATGAAGTATAAGTGTACTGGTTTTTAGATGTAATTAGGCTGCTAGTGCGTAAAATTGCTCCCAAGCAGATAAGCCTTCAGGATTATCGAGCTGTCCGTTTTTAATTATCGACCACAGTTCCACGCCTGCCAGGGTGGAACTGGCTCTCTCATACAAATTCCCCCCTAAACACTGATGTATTTTACCTTTCACTTTCCGGTGACTTTGCTCAACTATATTGTTCAGATATTTAACTTGAAATACTTCAATCAAGTTGAGTCTCTTCTCCGTCAGCCAGGGTTGAACATTGATGTTATGCAGCGCTAACGCGTTGGTACCACTCTTATCGATAACCACTTTTTCCGATAAACCATTATAGCCGATTGCCTTGGTAAAGAAGGCGCGAGCCGCTTTCTCATCATGGCGATCGCAGAGTAGAAAATCAATGACATGGCCGTTCGCTTCTCCCACGACACCAGGAAATGGACTGTTTGTTTGAGGATGTATGGCAGCCACTAGGGGGGCCAAGTTCTTCACTCTTGTCCCGCGCAAGTTTATTGCTTGGCTGTAACCTGCTTGGTAAACCATTTTGTGCAATGGCCTTATTCAGAAAGGCTTTGGCAGCTGCCTCACCACGGTTCGGGCTAAGGTAGTAATCGATCACGTTTCCAAATTTATCGACGGATCGATAGTGGCGTGATCTACAACAACTCTACGCTCAAGCTGTATCTCTTCAATTTCACGATAACTGAGTTTATAGGCGAGATAATAACGTACGGTTTCAAGAACAACTTCAGAAGGAAAGTGACAGCCTTACACATTAAGAATCAGTTTCATGAGTAGAAATCAAGCAAACCTTAACTTAAATCCTCAAAGTTTGCGACAGAACCTAAATTAGTCACCGTACGGTGCTTCTTTCTTGGATTGTATTATCGAGCATATGTTAAATTGACAAAATTAGGCTGGCTTTTGCGCGGTAGGGGACGACTCTAGCTACAACCGCTCGAAAGTCAGCCTCTTCTCTTTCCATACTCTAGATTTCCCTTCTGAAAGTTAATTACAGTTTTCTGCTAAATGTTAAACACTTGTGATGCGTTTTCATTTCGACTCGATTTCGCCCTCTAAGTCTCAAAACTAGAGCTTTTTGATTTCAATCTAGCTGACCGCTATCAGACTTTATTTAAAAATTGATCCTGATGCGGGATCTTTTGTTAGCATTAAAAAATCAAGAATAAAAATGGAGTCTTCTTTTATGGTGGAGACTTTACCACCTAATTTGGTGTCCGGGATCATTAGACCACTACAATTGGCTCCCCATCTAGAAATGACTAAGGTGGGAAAGCTGACTCTTTATCTTTCTCCTGATATCCCAGAGCGAAAGTTTTCAATTGATGAGTTACTTGCTGAGGTGAAGTTGTCTAAAAAGCAGACTAAATTATGGGCGGCTTATTTCCGAGATCTTGCTAGCGAGCTAGACGCTCTCATGACGAGAGTAATATCAAGTAAGCTGAAATCTTTTTGGTGCTCTCGATAGGGAAACCAAGGAATGATTAGATGAAAATAGTTAAACAATTAATCAGACAGTTATAGTCAGTTAAACATTAAGTTTATGGCGTGACTGGAAAAAATAATGGAGCTTAATTGGACCTATGCGTTTAAACTTTGAATTTGCCGTTGAATGTAAAAACTGACGCGCGATTGCTTGTCGGCTTTGCACTGTCTCTACATGCAAGCATATAGCAACCAGCACAAATCTATCTTATTGGATTTGAACTTGAATATAAATGAATGGGTGTGTACCGAGGACGGAGAGGGTGATCACGTGGTCGAGCGTTCTGAAGTTCGAGTGAAAGGGAGAAAGCCATTAGTGAACAATAATCCGTTTTTTTCGAAACTGATCTTTGTCACCCAACAATATCTCAATTGCTCTCTTAACATCACCAATGATCTCATTAAGCGAACCGTTTTAAATTTGTCAGAACCATTCACCATTTCAGCAGTCAGGCCATAGTTTGCTCTCTAGCCAGATTCTGTAAGGGCTAACAGGTTTCTGATAACATTACTCTATTCTCAACCTCTAAGTATAAATATGAGTCGTAAGCTGAAATATTTCCAAGCCTTCAATGAACTCGTGACCAACGCGCTTCTTGCTTTGTATTGTTCGATTAAAAACGATGGTGGGTACTGGACAGTAAAAAAAAGAAATGAATATTTGGTGAAGTTCATCAAACCTAAAGTTAAACAGACCCAATTTGCGAACTGTAGAAAAGAAATTAAAACGATGCTGAGTATTGGTCGACATGCCGGCGGCAACCTTGAACAAAGGTTGTGGGAGATGAATGACGTTAATTTGAGCTATCAAGCCCGTTTTTCGCAGGCTGATGAGCTTTACATCATGCTGACCGATATTTTTGAACAACACCAATTTCCCTCTATGCTAGAAAACACGAATGAAGCAATGGAAGTGGATACCCTATATATGACGCAGGAAGAAATCGAAAAAGGATTTGATGCTGAAAATATTCAAATCAAACCACTGGCAATGACCGTGAAAACTCACCGATTAAAAGCTTTGATTGATTCAGTACAAAGCAAAGGCACTTATCGCGTCGAAGTCGATTTTGTTGATGAGCATGAAGTGATTCATTTGTTGCTGCATAGGAAGGAATAGTCACTTGATAGATCAACCAAAAATTAGAGAGTTAATCCAAGCTCAGTTAGTAGAGGTAGGCTCTACAATGGCTACACATGACTTAAGCTACGTGATGAAAGTCGTTGAGGAGCTTCTTATTGACGAGACGGTTATACATACGAGAGGAAATATAACCAAAGCCGCAAGGTTCTTGGGAATGAACAGGGGAACATTGAGTGCTAAATATGAGCGGCTTCTGCAATCGAGAAGGGATTTACACCTCAATTCGTCCCGTAAGGAGATGTAGATATGGCTTTTTATAACGTTAAGCTTTCTATTGGTGATGTTATACTCAACGAGTACAGTGGCTATATGAAAGGAATGAAAGGTGTAAAAACGTCGGCGTCTAATGCCGCTCAAAATAATGAATCAATTCTTATTCAGGTATTTGATGTAGCGGGCATTCTTGTTGCCAAAAAAGTTAACGGGTCGTGGGTTAATATCAATACTTGAGATTGTTAGCGACAAGCTTATTGTATGGTCGAAGTTCATAAAAATAGACAGATATTTCTTGGCTACGATAACTTGTCGCCAGCACATACTGACCGTGTTTTTCAAGATCTTGTGCTTTATCCGTTTTCCCCCAAACCTAGTAGCACCAGTATCTAGAACATTGATTTCTACGCTTTCCACCGTTAGCGTGTGTGTATCTTCGTGTAAATAGGAATTTGCACACATGCCCTGCCTATACTCATCGACAATAACGAGTGTGTTTTTGAGACCTGTTAACAGGTCTTTTTTGACTTTATAACCTTAAAGACTTATTGTTGGTATTGTTAAATGGTCATTAAGGATTAAGTTATGATAACTGTTCGTCCCATTCTCGCTGACAACTCAACTAGTATTAGCGAGCTGAAAAAAAACCCTATGGCAGTCATTGAACAAGCCGATGGGTTTCCCGTTGCAGTATTGAATCGCAATCAACCTGCATTTTACTGCGTTCCTGCTGATGCTTATGAAATGCTCATGGATAAACTGGAAGATATTGAGCTTACTCAGATAGTTAAAGAGCGTGAACATTCAGAAGAAATAGAGATCAGCATCGATGACTTATAAGTTAGTTTTCAAGGTTGAGGCTGAGAAAGAGTGGTACAAGTTGGATAGCACCATTAGATCTCAGTTTAAAAAGAAGCTGATTGAACGTCTAGAAAATCCATATGTGTCATCGGCAAAGTTAAGCAGCATGCAAGACTGTTACAAGATAAAACTGAGAAGTGCGGGATATCGACTTGTTTATCAGGTGAGAGATCAAGAAGTGATTGTTTCTGTAGTGGCAGTTGGTAAGCGTGAGCGTAATCAAGTTTATAAGATTGCAGCAAAGCGATTGTAGAGAGGGAAAATTCGTTGGTGATCAATAATCCGTCTTTTTCGAAACTGATCTTTGTCACCCAACAATATCTCAATTGCTCTCTTAACATGACCAAGGAGCTCATTAGGCGAACCGTTTTAAATTCGTCAGAACCATTCACCATAGAAGAGTACGTCAAGTTGGTTGAATATCTTGAGAGAAACTAAAGTGAGTCATTCAAAGAGTGTGTCATTTACCTGCTCTTAAGTGAAAGGAGCGTTTTTTCCTAACTTTTGCACTGTGGCCAACACAGTTAAATCTGTCTATTCTACTTCCATCATAGCGGCCAACACTGCTAGTCTTTCTTTTGGCTCTAACGCTTGGTAGTTTTTAGCCCATCGTTGGGCTTTTCGTTTAATGCGTAGTCGGTCGGTAAAGTTAACCCCTGCATAAGCTGACCAGTGCAAACTATCGGCTTCGTAATTCATCCACAATTTTTCTCGTCTCACACCACCCCGTGTCATCACGTTAAACTCATACGTCCGCCAGTCCGTTAATAGCGAGTCGTATAATTCGGCCGGATACCCTGAAAGCATGATTTTGACCCCGCGTTTAGATAGGAATTTGAATTGGGTTAGTCGTTCAATGTGTTGCTCTATCGTGAGTCCTTTTCGATAGCGTTTGTTTGAGGTTCTCATTTCATGTTAGGTAACAAGTCTCTCGAAACTACATTGAGGCTGATAGAGACGAATACAGTATGTATATTAGCCATTGCTGATGTGGCTTTTTGATATAGGTGAGCTTATCATATATGATAAGCTCACCTAACTATAATAATAAACGTAGGTACACAACGATGAGTTGGAACCTTCAACTTTATGATGGTGTCGAAGAAGCTATTTTAGATAGGCCGCCTAAGGTGCAAGCAAGAATGTTAAAGCTGCTTGAACTTATGGAGGGACATGGGGCAAACCTTGGAGAACCCCACACAAAATCAATGGGTGATGGACTGTTTGAGATTCGAGTGAAAGCTCAAGAGGGTATTGTATTGGTCGTGGCCTGTTCTGTTATTTAGAAGGTAAAAATATCAACGTGCTTCATGCTTTTGTTAAAAAGAGCCAGAAAACACCTAAGAAAGACATAACTTTAGCCAAAGTAAGAATGAAAGAGGTTAAAAAATGAGTAGCTTACAATCTCTAAAGAAAAAAGCGTTATCGAACCCCAAAGTGAAAGCAGAGTATGACGCGCTTGAGCCAGAGTTTAAGTTTATCAATACTCTCCTTTCTATGCGTGAGTCTTCGGGGCTAACCCAGCAAGAAGTAGCAGAGCGCATGGGTACTAAAGAATCTAATGTTTCTAGGCTCGAAAAGGGAACAGGAAACCCCACTATTAAAACATTAATGAAATACGCTAAGGCGTGTGGTTGCCAATTAGACTTTGGCTTCACACACGCTTAGACGTTATATCAAATCTCGGTTCTGTCGCAAACTTTGAGCCTTTAAGTTAAGATTTGCTTAATTTCTATTCATGATACTGATTCTTAATGTTTAAAGGCTGCCACTTTCCCTCTGAAGTTATTCTCGAAACCGTACGTTATTATCTCGCCTATAAACTCAGTTATCGTGAAATTGAAGAGATACAATTAGAGCGCGGAGTCGTTGTGGATCACGCTACTATTAATCGTTGGGTTATCAAATTTACACCAGTATTGGAGCATAGAGGGAGGCGTAGAAAGAAGCCGGTGTCTGACTCGTGGCGTATGGGTGAAGCAGAAAACACGTCAAGCACTAGGTTGGAAGTCAATGGAAGGAGCCTTGGCAAGTTTGCATGGACGAGAAGTGTGGACGATGTATAAACAAGAGCAGATAGATGTTGAAGGTCAGATGGCCTTTGAGAGATTCTACGCACTCGTAATATAATTGTATCTGTAGAGCTGGTCTGTCACGCCTCTAACTAGATTTGCGACAAAACCGCTAACAAATAAGGATTAAAGTGTTGCGCAGCCAACCCTAAATCCCTAGTGTTGAACAAGCCCGAAGCCACTTTATTAAGTAAAGAGGGGCATTGCGCCTTGAACTGGTCTATTCACGCTGGGCACCAAGTCAATGACTTTCCATACCTGTAGTTATTCATGAGTTGCTAATTTAGCAAAATCACTGACACAGAAATATCCAAAAACGTCACAATCTGAATTTTAACACATGGCATTTTCTAGCTCGAAAATGCCACAAAGCAAGCTAGAGTAAATACTATTTCATTGAATCTAGTAGCTTCGGAGGCTTTCCCTTCGCGAGAATGAGGAATCTAATCCATGCTTCAATTTCAGATTTTGTTCTTAGTTTATTCTCTCTTTGCCAAACTTCCTTAGTGCTCGGTACGACTATCTTTTAGTCGCTACCATCTGTCCGCTTGCCGACAGTTTTGAGGTGATTCATTAAGCTTTTTATAAATAAGTCTACTATTTGATCTACATCATATTTCAAACACTTATGTATAGCGTAGCATAAATGCTTATAAGTTATGAATGTAGCAAGCATCGAATGGTAAAGACATATATTTCGATGACGCAGATGTTCTAGATATAAGAAATAGAGAGACCCGTTAATAGTGAACGACAAACAGCTCAACAATGACTATCCAGAATCAGCAAATTTAATATCAACCACCGATCCTAAAAGCTACATAACTTATGCTAACCAGGAGTTTTGCGATATAGCTGGATATGGTGAAGAAGAACTGATTGCCAACCCTCACAATTTGGTACGCCACAAAGATATGCCAAAAGCGGCATTTAGACAGATGTGGGACTATCTTCAATCTGGCAAAAGCTGGATGGGACTAGTAAAAAATCAATGTAAGGGAGAAAAGCACTATTGGGTATCTGCTTTCGTCACCCCTATCAAAGGTGTAGATGGCTCTACAATTGAGTATCAATCTGTTCGAACTAAGCCTACCGAAGCGCAGACCGATCGAGCAACCAAGCTCTATCAAAAAATAAATACTGGCGCTTATAAAGTTAAGCCAAGAGTCGCGTTTCACAATATTGCAGCTGCCTTTAGTACCATTCTCGCTCTTATTTCTATAGCATCAGCGACGATACAACCGACCATTCCTGCCTTATCGATAGCGCTTATCAGTACGATTTTAATGTCACTGGTGTTTATACAGAGACACCGCTTCAACATCGCTAAAGAGTTGGCAAAGTCGATCTATGACAACCCCCTGATGGAAATGCTATACGCAGATCACTTTGATGATTACTCGCGCCTTGAATTAGCACTAATGATGAAAAGTGCTGAACTTCGCGCGGTCTGTGCCAGAGCAACAGAAACTTCAGGTGATATCTTACTTTCTGCTGAAGACGAGCTCGGCACCATTCAATCCGTAGGACAAAGCCTCGACCGCCAATGCCATGAAACTGAACAAGTAGCTACTGCTATTGAAGAACTTAGCCATTCGATTGATGATGTGGCCAAATCAGCGGGCAATGCCTCCAAACTAGCTGAGGAAGCAGATAATGAATCAAAAGAAGGACTTCGAAGTATTAAGAGCACAATTAATGAGATCAACTCATTAACCCATGAACTGGCACAGACTCGTTCTATCATCACCCAACTTGCACAAGACAGCCAACAAATTGAAACGATTCTTAAGCTAATTACAACTATTTCAGAGCAAACCAATCTTCTTGCTCTAAATGCTGCAATTGAGGCAGCCCGTGCTGGTGAAGCTGGTCGTGGTTTCGCAGTTGTTGCCGATGAGGTACGGAACCTAGCTTCGAAAACAGGCGAGTCTGCGAATGAAATTCACTCTATGATTGCACAGCTTCAGCAAACAGCAAACCGTGCCGTTAATTCAATGGAGAAAGGTGGTGAGTTGTCAGTTCGATGCAAAGAGCAAGCAAATGAGAGTGGTAATGTCTTACAAGCTATTTCTGATAAGCTAAACATGGTTTCAGACAGTAGCATGCAAATCGCCACAGCGGTTGACCAACAAGCGATAGTAACTCAGGAAGTAAATCGTAACGTTTCAAACATCAAAGCACTAGCAAACGAAACTTCAGCGACCTCTCAAACATCAATCGAACGCACGGGCGTATTGGTTGATCGAATAAAAGCATTACAACGTTTGATGAAGCAATTTCAGTAAGTCTTAACTAAGCAAGAGCTGCAACTACCGCATGTCAGAGCGTTGTAGAGCTTTTCGTTGGCTGCTTTTAGCCATTGTTCATCGCTGGGCTAGTAACTTTATGGACATTGCTCACAATCATTTAATAACTGTTCAGTTAATCTTTATAATTTAAAGTGAACATGTACACTTGTGTATCAATATCTTTAAGTTCACTTTAAGGTTCATTCCATGAAAATTGGTTATGCTCGTGTTAGCACCCAAGACCAAACGCTCGATGTTCGTAAACGCGCCATAAACCCCGCATTCTAATCTTTCAGCGCGAAGAATAAGATCAACTCTCCAACCCAAAGGAGAGTTGAAATGGCAAAACGACGCACCAACCTAGAATGGCAATCACTGTTTGAACAATATGAGAGCAGCAGTGTTACCCAACGCGCTTTTTGCGAAGAGCATGGACTGAGTTTATCCACGTTCTTCGCCAAGCGGCGTCAACTCCAAACAGTAAACCAATCGGAATCTGTCGGATTTGTTAAAGCCGAAATCGTCGAAAAGACAACCAAGTATCAGGCCCAGATAGCTACGGCTAACATGACACTTCTCATCAATGATGTGGAGCTGAGCATTCCTCAAGGTACGCCAGCGACCTATCTTGCTGAACTCATTGGAGCGTTGTCATGAAAGGTATGCTCAGCGCTCCAGACATTTACCTTTATCGTGAAAGCGTCGATTTTAGAAAGTCCATCAACGGTCTTGCAGCGATTATCGAAAATGATACGGACTTACCTCTTGGCAGCGGTGCGCTGTTCCTGTTTACCAATAAACAGCGCGATAAGATTAAGGTACTGTACTGGGATAAAACAGGCTTCGCCCTCTGGTATAAACGCCTTGAAAAAGCCAAGTATAAGTGGCCTTCAAAAGAGAAAAATCAGGTGTTTACCCTCACTCAATTTGAGCTTGATAGACTGCTTTCTGGCTTCACAATTATCGGCCATGAACCCGTAAAAATAAACGATTTTACAATGAGCTAATCGAGAATAAAGCCTTATATACCAAGCGTTAACGGCACGATTTTAGTATAATCAATGCCATGAAAAAGACGCCAAATATCAACCCAGAAAGCCAAGATATTGCCGAGCTACAAGCGATGGTGAAAGCCCTGATGCTCTCGCAAGAGCAGAAGGAATCGCAATGGCAACAAGAGCGCCAATCGCTGCTTGAACAACTCAAACTCGCCTTCGACCGCCAGTTCGCTAAACGCTCGGAGGCGTTAAAGCCTTACGATGAATCACAAGGTGACCTCTTCAACGAAGCGGAATGTGAAGCCGTTAAGGAAGAAGAAGTTGAGGTGACAACTACGATCACAACGAAAAAGCGTGGTAAACGTAAACCTCTGCCTAAGACCTTACCTCGTGAGGTTATCGAACTCGATTTAGACGACCATGAAAAGCAGTGTTCTTGTTGTAATCATGGCCTGCATAAAATCGGTGAAGACCGCAGCGAGAAGCTAGAGTTCACGCCTGCGGTACTCAAGGTGTTGGAATATGTTCGCCCTAAGTACGCTTGCCGCCAGTGCGAGAAAACAGGCGACAGCAGCCATATCGTTCAGAAGCCATCCCCTCAGAGTCTCATCCCTAAAAGCTTCGCCACAGAAAGCTTGCTGGCCAACATCATTCTTGGCAAATACCAGTATGCGATGCCACTTTATCGCCAAGAATCGCTGTTTACCCAGTCGGGTATCGAGTTATCACGCACCACCATGGCAAGGTGGGTTATCCAAGTCAGCGAGAAGTTCGCCCCGCTGTATGCAGCCTTGAAGAAGTACCTAGTTCAGCAAGTGGTGGTTCAGGCGGATGAAACGCCGCTCAATGTGCTCAAGGAAGAGAAGAAGTGTTATATGTGGCTCTACTGCTCGGGCGCTGACTCGCCCGAAGCCGCACTGCCTAATGTGAAAAATATCGCCTTGTACGACTATCAAAACAGTCGCGCGAGGGCGTGCCCTATTGCCTTTTTAGGTGACTACAATGGTTATCTACAAACCGATGGCTACGCTGCTTATGATGGACTTCATCAAGTCACCAATGTGGGGTGCTTAGCGCATGCTCGTCGCAAGTTCATGGACGCGAAGAAGCTTCAAGGGAAAGGTAAGTCGGGCAAGGCCGATAAAGCGCTGGCTAAAATCCAAAAACTCTACGGGATAGAATCGCGCTTAAAAGGTGCGCCTGCCGAAGAGCGAAAAGCAGAGCGTCAAGCACTTGCCAAGCCGATACTGGATGAGCTTTACCAATGGATGACAACCCAGAAGGTGATAGGCTCTAGCCCACTGGGCAAAGCGATAAAATACACGCTCGGGCAGTGGTCAAAGCTCACTCGTTATATCGACGATGGCCACTTATCTATCGATAATAATCGCGCTGAACGCGCAATTAAACCGCTGGTTATTGGCAGGAAGAACTGGCTATTCTCTAACACACCAAACGGTGCTGATGCGAGCGCGATGCTTTACAGCATCATCGAGACCGCGAAAGCCAACGGCCTTATTCTCTACGACTACCTAGTCAAGTGCATGAAAGAGTTGGCGAAAGCAGAGCCTGATATCGACGCACTCCTACCTTGGAACTTCAAACACTGACAAGTCGCCCCGTGGGTTCGTGGGGCGGATACCGATGTTCAACTTGAACAACTTAAACGTCTTGGTTGTGAAAAAATTTACCAAGAGCAAGCGAGCGGTAAATCCTCTGATAGAGAACAGCTTAACCTGTTGCTGGATTTTGCAAGGGAGGGAGATGTTATTCATGTTACCAAAGTCGACCGCATTGCTCGAAATACCATCGATGCTTTGCAAATTGCCGATCAACTAGCGCAAAAGAAAGCGGGTTTGGTGTTTCATGACTTGGGGGATTTAGATATCAATAGCGATGTAGGTCGAGTTATTTACACGACCATATCGGCGTTTGCTGAAATGGAAAGAAAACGAATCTTACAGCGCTGTAATGAGGGAAGGGAGCGTGCACGCTCTGAAGGTAGGCACCTCGGGCGATTTCCTGATAAGAGTCTTCATCAACGCATTCAAGACCTTACAGAGCAAGGTATGAATAAACATGCGATCAGTAAAAAGTTAGAATGCAGTCGAACTACTGTTTATAAAGTTCTAGAAGGTGTAAAGATAAATGATTGACACCTGTTACGTTACGGGTTACATTGTAAAGGTTGCAAATACCGACCTCTATGTGAACTGCGTAGGCAAAATATATTCAATAGCTAGGTACGAGTTCTTTGATAACAAAAAAAATTAAAAAGGAATATCAAATGGATATCATTAGCTTAATGAAAATATTTAACAACTGCCTATGGAGGATCTCATTTTGGCTATCAAAAATTTTTCGCATAAAGGGCTTAAGCAATTTTACTATGACGGAAACGAAAGTGGCTTAAACCCAAATCACATCGATAGCATTGCGTTTATACTGGATGCTGTCGATGCTTCACACCACCCTAAAGATCTGAAAGCAATTTATAGAGATAAATTTTCTGAAAAGAAAGGTTCTGGTAAAGGGGTTTACAGTATAAAAGTTAATGGAAATTGGCGAATAACTTTTCAAATACAAGATGAAGGCGCTGAATTTCTTGATTATATCGATTATCACGGGAAAAAAATAAAAGCCCGATAGCTGCCTAATAAAAGATTAGGTTACGGGTCACGATATATGTGACCTTAGTCTATCTCGTTACATACAAGGTAGGCTTTAGGAGAGTAGAAATGAGAATGACGAGAAAACCATCACATCCAGGTAAGTTTTTTAAACACACTATTTTGGATGAAAGAGGAATATCAATTACCGAAGCAGCAGTGAACTTAGGTGTAACAAGAAAAGCACTAAGTGAATTTGTTAACGGTAAAGCCAAATGCTCACATGCAATGGCTAGACGCCTAGCAGAAACGACCGGAACTGGCGTTGGCATTTGGATTATGATGCAAGCTAAATTAGATACTTGGGAAGCTGAAAGCATGGAAATAGAAACACCAATTATCCCATTTAAAACACAAGCTTAATTGTTAATGAGAAAAATATAAAGAACACCAAATAGTAAAAGTAGAATCCCAATAAAAACGGCTCTCAATAAGGAGTCGTTTTTGTGTTTAATGCACAATATGTTATAGCCAACTTTTGAGTGGTTTTTGCACACTTCCTTTCTCTAATAGCTACGAGATCGCAAAAATCACTCACTCTCTTCTTCTAAATCCCTCTGAAGGACGGCATCTTGGCCGATTTCCTAATAAGACGCTTCATACGCGTACTCAAGAGCTTGCAGACCGAGGAATGAACAAGCATGCGATCAGTAAAGAGTTAGAGTGCAGTAGGACTACGGTCTATAAGGTTTTAGGAAAAAATATCTCTCTTTAGAATCGCGAATAAAGCTGTTCTTTAAATGAGTAAAGAGCTGACTGACGTTGCTTCGTTCTGTCGGCTTCATACTGACTCTACATGCAAGCATATAGCAGCCAGCACGAACCTACCCTTGATAAAATAAATAAATTTTCAGAATTTTAATTTAATTATTGTTGCAATGATTAAGAGGCAGAGAGAATGAAAAAAGCAATAATGAGCCAAGTTCAGAAAGAGGTCTTAAGATGTTTGGCCAAGGCGTTCATCAAAGGAGTAAAATAAGGTAAGTCAACCGTCATCAACCTGGCCGTCAATCAAGTGCTTGGGAGAGATATTCACCCGAACAACTTCCGAGTTTCATGTAAAGCTCTTGAAGAGTGTGGACTGGTCATGCGCAAAAAAGTGGAGCTAGATTGGTACATCAATATAACGCCAGAGGGGTTTGATAAGGCACTCACCTGGCTTGATTAAACGATGCTTCTGAAACTCATTTTTGGACAGAAACGTGCTAGTACTTTTTCTAAATTAGCAAATCATCAATAAGTGCAGGTATGGCAAATAGTAAAAATGACGTGCAGGACGCACAATTTACTTATATAGAGGCTCGGGCTTGTTCAACTCTTGGGATTTAACGTTGGCTACGCAACGCTTAATCCTTATTTGTTAGGGCTTGTAGCCATATATTCTCAACCCTACCTTGTCCATCTCTACTTCGAAACTCCCGAGCATATTTAAATGCTCTAATATTGGCGTTAAATCCTGCGTTTTGTATTGCGTTGGTGCATTTTTATATGGCTTAAACTCAACTCGATGAGGCAATAAAAGCCATTCAATACGCCTGAATTCAAAAGGACCATTCAAAGCGCCGCAGTCGCCTACATAATTGTCACCAAGTTGTTCTAAATCGGGAACGAAGCCATTTCGGCATTGCTGTTCACCCACAAGTTTCCACGTACATTGTACGATTTTCAAACTTGAGTCATTAACAACCCCGAACAGTTTTCTCCATTTAGAATCGGACATGCACTTGTATGAAAATTTAGCGATATCTTTGTTTAACACCGTATTCTCCTAGAGCCCTAACGCTTATTAGACAACAAATTGTTGTCTTTCATCCTTAGGTGAGGCATTCATTTTCATATTAACTCAACTGACAATCAATACCTTATGCCACATAAAGGGGAGTTAGCGTACAAGATGTCACCTAGTAACGGAATGATGAGTTATCAGCTCAATCGAATAAGTTTTAGTAGGGTAAACGCACGCCCTCTTAATAGTGTAGAGTCTTTAATCTAAGTGATTTTGGGGCAAAACCTTGTTAGCTTAAATGACTTAGTTGCTGTGATCACCAAGCGATTCTGTCGTATCGTAACTACCAAGCGACTTTGTCATTCGCTTAATTACCGAGGGAAATTGACGGTCTCTATTTTTACGTAATCCTTTGACTAGTGCTACGAATTAGTCAGGGGTGTATAGGATGATCGTTATGAATACTCAATCTCAGCTTACCGTGGATATCATCGCAAAAGTTGCTCTCGGTAAAATCTCAATTACTAATGCCTCTAAGCTCCTCAATAAGTCTCGCAGAACCATTGAACGTTATCTCAGGCGATATCGCTCTGATGGTATCCGATTTGTGGTTCATGGCAACACAGGAAGGGCACCCGCTAATAAAATCCCCATTACCTTAAAGCAACAAGTTCAAGCTCTTATAAAGGCCAAGTATTACGACTTTAACATGCTTCATCTCGCCGATATGTTAGAGGTATTTGAAGGCATCAAAGTAAAACGGGAGACGCTTCGTACCTGGGCACATGAAATCCATCATGTAAAACGAGCCAAACATCGACGTTCTAAGGTAAGAAGACGACGTGAGCGTATGGAAGCCGAAGGCTTAATGCTGCAAATGGACGGCAGTCCGCACCTTTGGTTCGGTGATAAAAATCCTGTCTTATCGCCATGATTGATGATGCAACCAGTGAGGTTCATGCGGAGTTTTTTCCTTCAGAAACCACCGAAGGGTGCCTCAAAGTAATGAAAACTTATATCAAGAAAAAAGGGCTTTTTAAGACTCTTTATGTCGATAGAGCGGGCATCTTCGGTGGACCAAAACGTTGCCACTTCTCCCAGATGCAACGAGCCTGTGAAGAGCTGGGTATAGAAATTATTTTTGCCAATTCGCCTCAAGGCAAGGGTCGCATCGAACGTGCTTTTGATACGTTCCAAGATCGTCTAGTCCCTGAGTTAAGGCTGGCTGGGGTTACTGATATGATCAGTGCAAATAACTACCTACAAAATACCTTCATCCCTGAGTATTGGGCAACGACCCTCACAGTCAACGCCAAATTAATGCGCTCTGAGCATACACCCGTTCCGAAGTACCTCAACATTGACGCGATATGTATTCAAAAAGAATATCGAAAAATCCGTCGAGATCATACCTTCAGCTACGCCAACGCAATGTATCAAATTACCTCCCCATTACGGCACTCTATCGTGAGTCAACAAGTCGAACTACGTAAGCAACTTGATGGTGGTTTTACGGCTTATTTTGCCGACCGAGAGTTATCGATTAAAGAGCTTACTGAGCCTAGCTCTAGGAAAGAATACGGAGAAGAGGTTCAGAAAAAGATCGAGGCTATAGAGCTTGCCAATGAGTTAGGGAATGTTAGAGAAGCGGCTCGACAAAGCGGTTGTTCTGTCAAAAGCATTCACAACAACCGTCAATTACTTGAAGCCCATGGCCCACTTGCTTTGAAACGTCTGTATGGTCAATCACACAACAATAATCGCATCGATGAAAAGACTCGAAATATCGTCATCTCATTAACACTCAAATCGCCTCACCTAACCTCTATTAGGATAAGTGGTGAGATGAGAAAGCGTTTTAACATCTCGATTAGTCACTCAACAGTAAGGAACATCTGGCTTGAAGAAAAGCTGAATACAAGAGAGTTACGGGAGGCACGTGCCGAGGAATCAATTATCGAATAGAAACTAATCTGCAATAGTGGACTACTATGAATAAAGCAACGACAGAATCCTTCGGTATTTAGACCGTCAACCTCCCTCGGTAATCACATTAAATGACTTAGTTGCATCAAGATCAGGTATGAAAAAGTATCTTGAAACCATAGTCTATTGTTATGTGCGTTGCTCCATTTCTGCTTTATAGAGCTCTGAACCTACAGCTATCTCCCACAAGTACCCATCAGGATCAGAGAAGTAACCTGAAAAACCACCCCAAAACACAGGCTGCCCTTGCTTTACGATTTTCCCACCATTTGCATCTGCCTTGTTCAGAAGACTAAGCACTTCACGAGAAGAGTCGACATTTCTAGCCAGTGTAATACCGGCAAAACCTGAACCATCTGGTTCAACACCAACATCTTTAGCTAATTCGGGTTTAGAAAATAAAGCTAACTCCGGACCATCAACATTCATGAATACAATTTCATCAGATTTATAATCTGTACGCTCTAACCCAAGCACCGCTTCATAAAACTTTGCTGAGGACTCGATATTTGATACGCCCAGCGTGATGATTGATAGTTTTTTCATATTTTGCTCCGAGCATATAACTGATTAAATTGTTTGTTAGGTGCGTAGCAAAAGCTGGTAAAAGTCTGTTTCATCGTGTTTGGGATTCTTGCGCACAAACTCCCAACCATGGCGCTTATAGAATGTGAGAGCTCGATGGTTAGTTCGGCTTACTGAAAGTACAGCACGCGAACAACCCGTTTTACTCAAAGTGCTTACAATATAATCCTGCAATTTTGCAGCGAGTCCTGAACCACGAAAATTAGGCTTTAAGTAAATGAGATGTACATAGCCAGTCTCCGGCTCGGGTGAAAAGCTACGAAACTCTAACTGCCCTGCAAACTGACCATCCACAAATATATGGATATAGAACCATCCTGATGTTGCTAACCGGTCTAATACTCGTTCACGATAACCACTGATGAAGTCTTCGAAACCGTCGTAATGCCCAAAACTACAAAAGTATGCATCTTTTCTCGCAGCAACGCACAATTCGAAATCATCAATGTTTATCTGCTGAAAAGCAATTTCCATACTTACCTTTTCCTTCGAGCACCTGACGCCAAATTAAGTAGTGAGCAACGCCACCACCTTACCTAAAGCATTGTGCCGTAAACACTAGAGTTGATCCAAACCGAAAATGCCAAGCATTACGAATCTGCTTAAATTATTGTGTACGCCCAGCATGGG
>NZ_JBFRST010000044.1:27729-193246 GCF_041473705.1 Vibrio sp. 10N.222.55.B11 | reverse complement strand
GAATCCAGGTAGCCCAGCCATTACAACGTTACTTAGACAAACCATAAGTCTTCTTAACTATACTCTTCGCTAGAGTAAAAGCTTTGCTGCGGTCGTGGCGGAATTGGTAGACGCACCAGATTTAGGTTCTGGCGCCGAGAGGTGTGAGAGTTCAAGTCTCTCCGACCGCACCATTATTTCTCTTTCATTAGAGAACAAATAGTGAATCTATTAGATTTATTATGGCTACTTAGCTCAGTTGGTTAGAGCACATCACTCATAATGATGGGGTCGCAGGTTCAAATCCCGCAGTAGCCACCACTTATACAACGTCTTATTGAAGCACCAATATTCGATATGACTATAAAGATTTGCTGCGGTCGTGGCGGAATTGGTAGACGCACCAGATTTAGGTTCTGGCGCCGAGAGGTGTGAGAGTTCAAGTCTCTCCGACCGCACCATCATTAAATAGAACCCAGCTTTTTAGCTGGGTTTTGTTTTATCTGGAATATGCAAATCTGCTAGCCAAGTCACCAAGTATTCTCTTCTATAACCTCACTTTTAATACGATTTTATAAGACAATGTCAGCTCCATTTTCTAATTGAGTATGACTAGCCTATGAAACCCCTCCCCTTAACGATCGGTTGCTACACAGATACACCAAGTAAAAGCCGAGGTGTTTATCAAACTCAGTTAGATCTAGAAACAGGAAAACTATTACCTCTAGAGCTGATCATCAAATGTACTAACCCCTCTTTTATTACTGTAACAAAGACTGGGATCTATACTGCATCGGAAGTGGACCAGCAAAAACAGCCCCAGCTCATTCATATACCTAATGTTGATTCACAGCTAACACACAATACAAGCCTCATCTCGGGAGATCACCCTTGTCACGTCGCGATAGATCCACACAATAAGTTTGCTATCACGTCGCAATACTCATCAGGCACATTCGATATTTTTAGCTTAAGTATCAACGGCAGCATCGATAAACGACTCAAAACAATCCAGATGGTTGGTTCCGGGCCAAACAAAGAGAGACAAACTAGCCCACACGCCCATCAATGCCTGTTCTTACAAAACTCACCACAGTTTGTGACTGTCGATCTCGGCACCGATCGCATCAACTTCTATTGCTTTGATGAAGAGCAAGAAGAGTTCCTTGATGAGCCAATGCAGTCTATTAAGGTGCCCGCCGGCAATGGACCTCGCCATTTAATCTTTAACAAAGCTGAAGACAGAGCCTATGTGGTCTGTGAACTCTCTGAAACGTTGCTGACTTTGAAAAAGGTTTTAGGCATTTGGAATGTAGTGGAAGAGATTAATGCATTGCCTAATATGGCGAAGGGAGAAGCCGCAGCTGCGATTAAGCTATCGCCTGATGAGCAATTCCTTTATGTGTCATGTCGACACCAATCAAGAATCAGTAGCTTCAAAATCGACTCTGAGACTCAAAGGCTGACTTTCATTGATAGCTACGACACTGAAGGCAAATTCCCAAGAGACTTCCATATAACGAACGATGGGAAATGGCTTATCGCCGCCAACCAGCACTCCAACAACATCACCTCATTCAAGCGAGATAATGAAGATGGGTCTTTGGTTTATACAGGGTACTCTTTAGAGATCGATGCACCGGTTTGTGTGACGCAACAGCGATAGTAGTCATCTGATACAAAAAAGGAGAGCATTCGCTCTCCTTCTTTTCATAAGCAGTCTTAAACGCTCAATTAGAGACCCAAAGCGTATTTCAATACTTGAGCTTTAATCGGGCCTGAATTTTCAGCTAGTTTTAGAGCAGCATTACGTACAAATTTCAGTGGGCCAATGTCGTTGCTGAATGTCTTGTAGAAGAAATCCATGCCACTTTGCATCATTAGATTGTCGCCTCTTCTTATCACTTCATAGCGTCTTGCTACAGACTGGTTCAATTCACCCTTTTCTTTGGTGACATCCAGCAGTACTGATACATCTTTGAAGCCTAAGTTAACACCCTGCCCAGCCAAAGGGTTGATGGTATGCGCAGAGTCTCCGACCAAAATACAGTTATTCTTCGAGTATGATTGAGCATGACGTCGTGTCAGAGGAAAAGAACCCGAATTCAAGACTTTGATATCACCTAACTCTTTAGGAAAGTGAGTAAGTACTTCGTTACGTAGTTTTTCAGGGGCCATTGCTGACAGTTGCTTAATACGCAGTGGAGAATCATACCAAACTAACGAGCCCAGCCCGACTTCTTGACCGTCAGAGGTTAGAGAACACAAAGGCAAAAATGAACGAGGGCCACTTGGTAGAAATTGCTGCCAAGTAATATCTTGCTGAGGTTGTTCTGTTTCTACATTGATAAGCATACAGTGTTGTCGATAATCCCAAGCCGTGATGCCAATTCCAGCTTGTTGGCGAACGGCTGAATTCGCACCATCAGCACCAACCACCCACTTCGCAGACAACTCAGCCCCTGATTGAAGCTTTACGATATTGATTTCACCAAACTCAATCACATCGAGCTTTTCTGGGCATAACAGTTCGAGATTGTCGTAGGCATCAAATTGAGACCATAAACCTAATTGAATGAGTCTGTTCTCAACGATATAGCCCAAACGAGGAAGGTCTAGTGAGGCAGCATCAAATCGAGTACGACACTCTGGGTGCTCCCACGTCTCTAAACGTTTATAAGAACACACTCGCATTGCTGCAATACTTTGCCATGCACCAAGATCTTCAAGCAAATCGACCGATGCTTGAGAAATCGCTGACACACGAATGTCCATCGCTTGCGATTCATCAAAAGCTTGTGGGGCAAAACCTTCGATCACCGCAACACTCAGACCTTGCTTTGCAAAACCGATTGCTGTTGCTGCGCCAACCATGCCGCCACCGACTACTACAATATCGTAACTGTTCATATTTCGTACTTATCAGTTTGATTCTTTGACTGTTTTTGATTGTACTTTTTCATAACTAACTTGTAACCAAAAACCTTATTCGAAAAAAGGGTTATCCCTTATGGCATATGGCATATGGCGTTAACGATAATAAAAACCACTACATAAGAGATTTGTTCAGACTACTAGTCAGTCGGTTTTGAAACCAGTACAATACGCCGCTTGCCGCTAGAGCCTGTCATAAAATTGAATACCGAATTATGACAAACGGGGCTAGCGGATGAATAATGGGCGATTTGCTCCCTTAAATTAAACTAACGATCGAGCGAACATATAATGAGTAAGAAACTGCTAATTAAAACTTGGGGCTGTCAGATGAATGAATATGATTCATCAAAAATGGCCGACCTGCTTAACGCTGCAAATGGCTATGAGCTAACTGAAGTACCTGAGGAAGCAGACGTACTACTATTGAATACTTGTTCTATCCGCGAAAAAGCGCAAGAAAAAGTATTCCACCAGCTTGGTCGTTGGAAAACGCTTAAAGATAAAAAAGAAGGTGTGGTGATCGGTGTGGGTGGCTGTGTAGCGACTCAAGAAGGTGATCACATTCGTCAACGTGCACCTTACGTAGACGTTATCTTTGGCCCACAAACATTACACCGTTTGCCAGAGATGATTAAATCATCACTGTCTAACGAAAAGCCAGTAATGGATATCTCTTTCCCAGAGATCGAAAAGTTCGATAACCTGCCAGAGCCAAAAGCTGAAGGCGCGACGGCGTTCGTTTCTATCATGGAAGGTTGTTCTAAATACTGTACTTACTGCGTTGTACCATACACACGTGGCGAAGAAGTTAGCCGTCCAATGGATGATGTACTTTTCGAAGTTGCTCAACTTGCAGAGCAAGGCGTACGTGAAGTTAACCTGCTAGGTCAAAACGTAAACGCATACCGCGGTCCAACACACGAAGGCGATATCTGTTCATTCGCAGAACTGCTTCGTCTTGTTGCTTCTATCGACGGTATCGACCGTATTCGTTTCACAACAAGCCACCCGCTTGAGTTTGGTGACGACATCATTGAAGTTTACAAAGACACACCAGAGCTAGTGAGCTTCCTTCACCTACCAGTACAAAGTGGTAGTGACCGTATTCTTACGATGATGAAGCGCCCACATACGGCTATCGAGTACAAATCTATTATCCGTAAACTGCGTAAAGCTCGCCCTGACATTCAAATCAGCTCTGACTTTATTGTTGGTTTCCCTGGTGAGTCTAAGCAAGACTTCCAAGATACAATGAAGCTAATTAAAGACGTTGATTTCGATATGAGCTTCAGCTTTGTTTTCTCTCCACGTCCAGGTACGCCAGCGGCAGATTACCCATGTGATGTACCAGCACAAGAGAAGAAAGATCGTCTGTACGAACTGCAGCAAACGGTAAACACACAAGCTATGCGTTTCTCTCGTCTAATGTTAGGCACAGAGCAACGTATCCTTGTTGAAGGCCCATCAAGAAAGAACCTAATGGAACTTCGCGGCCGTACAGAAAACAGCCGTGTTGTGAACTTCGAAGGTTCTGCAGACCTAATCGGTCAATTCGTAGATGTGAAGATCACTGAGGTTTACACCAACTCACTACGTGGTGAGCTAGTTCGCACAGAAAAAGACATGGGTCTACGCGTTGTTATGACTCCAGCAGAAATGATGGAAAAAACAAAACGTGAAGACGAGCTAGGTGTAGCGACATTTACGCCATAGGCAATACAACTGTTTGAACACAAAGCGCAAACACAAAGCTTGAAATTACCTAACTAAGTGACCATCTTAGAAATAGGGATATCACCATCAGAAGCCCGGTCTAAATCGGGCTTTTTGCTCTTTGTTTTATTTAAGAGTGAGTGGCACAAAATGAGAGGCTAATTTGAGCAATAAAATCGTTACCTTAGAGATAAATCTAGAACCAGCAGACAACAAGCGCTTGGCAAGTTTATGCGGACCATTTGACGACAACATCAAGCATCTTGAGCGTCGTCTGGGCGTTGAGATTAATTACCGTAGCAACTTTTTCACCATTGTCGGTAAGCCTCACACTACAGCCGCAGCTTTAGACATCATCAAACACCTCTATGTTGAAACGGCTCCAGTTAAAGGCAACATAATCGATATCGAACCAGAGCAAATACATCTGGCGATCACCGAGTCAGGCATTTTGGAGCAACACGTCGAGTCTGAAATTGACTACGGCAAAGAAGTGACCATTAAGACTAAAAAAGGCGTCATCAAACCTCGAACGCCAAACCAAGCACAGTACCTAATGAACATGGTGACTCATGACATCACCTTTGGTATTGGGCCAGCAGGTACAGGTAAAACCTACTTAGCCGTTGCTGCAGCAGTTGATGCACTTGAACGCCAAGAGGTTCGCCGAATCCTACTGACTCGTCCTGCTGTTGAAGCCGGTGAGAAGCTTGGTTTCCTACCGGGTGATTTAAGCCAAAAAGTAGACCCATATTTACGTCCACTTTACGATGCGCTGTTTGAGATGCTTGGCTTTGAGCGAGTTGAGAAGCTGATTGAACGTAACGTAATTGAAGTTGCGCCACTGGCTTACATGCGTGGTCGTACATTGAATGATGCGTTTATCATTCTTGATGAGAGCCAAAACACCACGGTAGAACAGATGAAGATGTTCTTAACCCGTATCGGTTTTAACTCACGCGCTGTGATCACAGGTGATATTACGCAAATCGATTTACCTCGTGGTGCAAAATCAGGCTTACGCCATGCGACTGAAGTGCTCAATGAAGTCGACGACATTAGCTTTAACTTCTTCATGTCTGAAGACGTCGTTCGTCACCCTGTAGTTGCTCGTATCGTCAACGCATACGAGAAGTGGGAAGCAAAAGACCAGAAAGAGCGCAAAGAGTTTGAAAAGCGTAAACGTGAAGAGCGTGAAGCCAAACTTCTTGAGGCTCAGCAGGTAGTTACGACACAATTAGCAACACAAAATAGCTCTGTAATTGCAGAACAAGGTGATAAATAGATGTCTATTGAACTAGACCTGCAATTAGCGGTCGAAAATGAGCAAGGTCTTCCAACTGAGCAAGATATTCAGCTTTGGTTGGACAAGACAATTCCTCAGTTTCAAGAGAACGCTGAGTTGACGGTTCGTATCGTTGATACACAAGAAAGCCACCAGCTCAATCATGAATATCGTGGCAAAGATAAGCCAACTAACGTGTTGTCTTTTCCATTCGAGGCTCCTCCAGGGATCGAGTTAGATCTACTGGGCGACCTCATTATCTGCCGCCAAGTTGTCGAAAAAGAAGCAGAAGAGCAAAGTAAGCCTCTGCTAGCACACTGGGCTCATATGGTTGTACATGGCAGTCTGCATCTGCTAGGTTATGATCATATCGAAGATGATGAAGCTGAAGAGATGGAGTCACTCGAGACAGAAATCATGCAATCTATGGGGTTTGAAGACCCTTACATTCTAGAAAAGTAAATTGATTCTAGTAAAGTAGGTTGCAGAGAAACAATAACTCATCGAACCTGTGATTTTCACAGGAATCTGAGTTGTAACGTGTGCTATCACACTTCTGATAGCGTTATTTTTTGAGAAATCATGAACGAAGGTAACCCCCCCACTTCTGAGGGAAGTAAAAAATCTGAAGGTCCGAGTAGAAAGTCCTTCTTTGAACGCCTAGGCCAACTATTTCAAGGTGAAGTAAAAGATCGCCAAGAGCTCGTAGATGTAATCCGCGACTCAGAAATTAATGACCTAATTGACCACGACACACGCGACATGCTCGAGGGTGTTATGGAAATTTCAGAGATGCGAGTACGCGATATCATGCTGCCTCGCTCTCAAATGGTTACAGTTGAACGCACAGATGATCTAGATACATTGATTGCGCTCATTACTGATGCTCAACACTCTCGCTACCCAGTGATCAGTGAAGATAAAGACCATGTTGAAGGCATTCTATTAGCGAAGGACCTACTTAAGTATTTGGGTTCAGAAAGTGCTCCATTTGATATCGAACAAGTGATTCGCCCTGTCGTGGTTGTTCCTGAAAGTAAGCGAGTTGATCGCCTGCTTAAGGAGTTCCAAGAAGAGCGTTACCACATGTCTATCGTTGTCGATGAGTTTGGTGGAGTTTCTGGCCTGGTAACCATTGAAGATATCCTCGAAGAAATCGTTGGTGAAATTGAAGACGAGTTCGACGATGAAGAAGAGCTAGATATTCGTAAGCTGAGTAAGCATACCTTCTCTGTAAAAGCTTTAACCACTATTGAAGAGTTCAACGATACGTTTAACACTGCCTTTAGTGACGACGAAGTGGATACGGTAGGCGGCATGGTTATGACAGCACTCGGCCACCTGCCGGTTCGTGGCGAAATTGTAGAAATCGAAAACTACCATTTCAAAATAACATCAGCAGATAACCGTCGTGTGATTCAGCTACAGGTAACCATTCCTGACGAACAGCCTCTTCCGACTATCGAAGAATAACAACTTCTCTCTAAAGAGATGACAGAAATTAGATGACTAATACCTTTATTCATCGCCTATTACGGCCGCTTGCGGCCGTTTTTGTTGGCGCTATAACCACCCTTTCATTCGCTCCATACTCTATATGGCCTCTTGCTATTCTCAGCCCAGCTTTGTTGCTGTTACTGATCCACAACCGCTCTCCTAAAAGTGCGCTTTGGATTGGCTACGCATGGGGTTTAGGTCAATTCACCACAGGTATCAGCTGGGTATACGTCAGCATTGATGGTTTTGGCGGCATGCCACTGGCAGCCAACCTATTTTTGATGGCATTGCTTGTTGGCTACCTAGCCGTTTATTCAGGGCTATTTACCTGGGGTTTGAATAAATTCTTCCCTGCCAATAACCTAAGCCGCTTTTTCCTTGCAGCTCCTGCATTCTGGCTAGTCTGTGATTGGCTGCGTGGCTGGGTAATGACGGGCTTCCCTTGGCTTTGGTTAGGCTACAGCCAAATCGATTCGCCATTGGGTTCATTTGCACCGATTGGCGGCGTAGAGCTAGTAACTTTAGCGATCATTGTTTCAGCCTCTGCATTCACTTATGCGATTGTTAACCGGGCTTGGAGCATCGCTCTCATTCCCGCCGTCGTATTTAGTGCAGGCTTTGGTATTCGCAACATCGACTGGGTCACGCCGAACCCTGAAAAAACCACGTCAGTCGTCTTGATACAAGGCAACGTCGATCAAGACAGTAAATGGCTACCGAGTCATCGCTGGCCAACCATGATGAAGTACACCGACCTAAGCAGAGAAAACTGGGGAGCGGATATCATCATCTGGCCTGAAGCGGCTATTCCAGCATTCGAAGTTGAGATCCCATCTTTCCTACGTAACTTGGATAGCGCAGCGAAGATGAACAACAGTTCGATCATTACCGGTGTGCTGAATCAGTCTGAAGATAAGAAATACTACAACAGTGTTCTTTCTCTCGGTGTGAATCCATACGGTGAGTACAGCTACGATCCAGACGAACGCTACCATAAACACCACCTGTTACCATTTGGTGAGTTTGTGCCGTTTGAAGATATCTTGCGTCCATTAGCACCTTTCTTTAACTTGCCAATGTCATCATTTAGCCGTGGCGACTTTGTTCAACCAAACATAGTGGCAAATGGTCGTCACTTAGCGCCGGCACTGTGTTATGAGATCATCTTTAATGATCAAGTTAGACAGAACGTAACCGACGAGACTGACTTTATTTTAACGCTCTCTAACGATGCGTGGTTTGGTCGTTCGATTGGCCCTCTGCAACATATGGAAATTGCACAGATGCGTGCTCTGGAGCTTGGTAAGCCGGTTATTCGCTCGACCAACAACGGTGTGACGGCAGTTACTGATTACAAAGGCAATATAATCAAGCAAGTGCCTCAGTTTGAAACGGCAGTGTTAAAAGCTGAACTCATTTCAACGGATGGTCAAACGCCTTATCACACAGTAGGTACTTGGCCACTGTATATCTGGGCGATGCTCAGCTTGGTGATTGGTTGGGTAATTAGAAAGCCAAAAAGCTAGATTCGACGAAAAGTGATTTGAGGGTTGACTGATCGGGTCAACCCTTTTTCATTGCTGTGGTTTTGCGTTGATACGCTATGGTTCAGAAGCTTACGGTTTAAGGGCTTTACGACTAAACCCTTTAGAACCACATTTAATGCAGGGAATGATATTGGTTGGGTGGTTATATTCGGTTTGGTGACCACACTCGTCACATACTAAGGTTCCCAAGCCAATGACTTCACCCGCTTGATACAAGCCTTGGTGTTCTAAGTCTTGGAACAGTTCAACCCATTCCACCTTAGTACGATCAGTAATATCCAACAGCCCTTGCCAAATAGAGTCCGCAATCATCAAATAGAATGGACCGCTTTTACTCTCTTCATAGCTTTCGGAAAACTCTTTTAAGTCCGACTTCACGTAGGCAGAGATCAATGAAAGCTCATCTTTAGTCATATCATTAGCTGCTTTCGCAAACTTGCCCGACGTTTCGATTTTGTTGTTGAGCTCTTCAGGGCTATGCTTCAGCGTTTCAATCACCTCTTCGACGACTTCTTCATAGAGCGCTTTTTTCTTCGGCATAACAACCTCCTTAAGATAACCAACTTTTACGCGTGCAAACGGATGTGTCGCAATGCACTCCCGCTCACAAACAAATGCAATTCATACTCTTAAGTATAGTTGCCCAGCGAAATTCAGTGAAAATTACGCCATCTACTAGGCAGCAACTGCAAGTATGAAGGGTATAACTATTGTTGTACTAGGCTCCTTTAGGTATTCTATGACGATCTGTAAGATTCTGTTCTAACCGAACTCACAAATTCCAAGATAACCGGATACCATCGATGCAAGAACAATATAACCCGCAAGAGATTGAACAAAAGGTTCAACAACACTGGGATAACAGCGAGACTTTCGTTGTAAGTGAAGACCCAAACAAAGAAAAATTCTACTGTCTTTCTATGTTCCCTTACCCAAGTGGCCGACTGCACATGGGTCACGTGCGTAACTACACCATCGGTGATGTGGTATCTCGTTTCCAACGCCTACAAGGTAAAAACGTAATGCAGCCAATTGGTTGGGATGCATTCGGCCTACCAGCAGAAAACGCAGCGGTTAAAAACAACACAGCGCCTGCACCTTGGACTTACGAAAACATTGAGTACATGAAAAACCAGCTGAAGCTTTTAGGCTTTGGTTACGACTGGAACCGTGAATTCGCAACGTGTACACCTGAGTACTACCGTTGGGAGCAAGAGTTCTTCACTAAGCTTTACGAAAAAGGCCTAGTGTACAAGAAGACGTCTTCTGTGAACTGGTGTCCAAACGACCAAACGGTACTGGCAAACGAGCAAGTAGAAGATGGTTGCTGCTGGCGTTGTGACACTCCAGTAGAGCAAAAGAAAATTCCACAGTGGTTTATTAAAATCACTGAGTACGCTCAAGAGCTACTAGACGATCTAGACAACCTTGAAGGTTGGCCTGAAATGGTTAAGACCATGCAGCGCAACTGGATCGGCCGCTCTGAAGGTGTTGAGCTATCTTTCGCTGTTAACGGCGAAGAAGCACCATTAGAAGTGTACACAACACGTCCAGATACACTAATGGGTGTTTCTTACGTTGGTATCGCTGCAGGTCACCCTCTTGCAGAGAAAGCATCGAAGAACAACCCAGAGCTTGCTGCATTCGTTGAAGAGTGTCGTAACACTAAAGTTGCTGAAGCTGAACTCGCAACGATGGAAAAGAAAGGTATGGATACTGGCCTAACGGCTATCCACCCTCTTAACGGTCGTGTTGTTCCTGTATACGTAGCAAACTTCGTACTTATGGATTACGGCACAGGTGCGGTAATGGCGGTTCCTGCTCACGATCAACGTGACTACGAGTTCGCAACTAAGTACGGCATCGATATCATCCCAGTAATCAAACCTGAAGATGGTTCTGAACTAGACGTGTCTGAAGCGGCTTACACTGAAAAAGGTGTACTGTTTGATTCTGGTGAATTCGATGGTCTTGCGTTCCAAGAAGCATTCGATGCAATTGCTGCGAAGCTTGAAGCTGAAGGCAAAGGTAAGAAGACAGTAAACTTCCGTCTACGTGACTGGGGTGTATCTCGTCAACGTTACTGGGGCGCTCCAATCCCAATGGTAACCACTGAAGACGGTGAAGTTCACCCAGTACCAGCAGACCAACTGCCAGTCATTCTTCCTGAAGATGTAGTAATGGATGGCGTAACGAGCCCAATCAAGGCTGACAAGTCTTGGGCTGAAACAACATTCAACGGCGAACCTGCGCTGCGTGAAACTGATACGTTTGATACTTTCATGGAATCTTCATGGTACTACGCACGTTACTGTTCACCACAAGCTGACGACATTCTAGATCCAGAAAAAGCAAACTACTGGCTACCGGTTGACCAATACGTTGGTGGTATCGAGCATGCTTGTATGCACCTGCTTTACTCTCGTTTCTTCCACAAGCTTCTACGTGATGCTGGTTACGTGACATCTGATGAACCGTTCAAGCAACTTCTATGTCAAGGCATGGTTCTGGCTGACGCGTTCTATCACGAAAACGAAAAAGGCACCAAAGAGTGGATTGCACCGACTGACGTAACGGTTGAACGTGACGGTAAAGGTCGCATCGAAAAAGCAGTCGACGATCAAGGTCGTGAAGTTGAACACTCAGGCATGATCAAAATGTCTAAGTCTAAGAACAACGGTATCGACCCACAAGAGATGGTAGACAAGTACGGCGCTGATACAGTACGTCTATTCATGATGTTTGCATCACCTGCAGACATGACGCTTGAGTGGCAAGAGTCTGGCGTTGAAGGGGCTAACCGCTTCCTTAAACGTGTTTGGAAATTGGTTCACGCTCACTCTTCTAAGGGTGCTGCTGAATCTGTTGATGCTTCTGCGCTATCTGGCGACCAAAAAGCACTTCGTCGTGATATCCATAAAACTATCGCGAAAGTAACGGACGATATTGGCCGTCGCCAAACGTTCAACACGGCAATCGCTGCAATCATGGAACTGATGAACAAGCTGGCGAAAGCACCTCAAGAATCTGCACAAGACCGTGCAATCCTTGACGAAGCGCTAAAAGCGGTAGTACGCATGCTTTACCCAATGACTCCACACATCTCTTACGAAATGTGGATTGCACTTGGTGAATCAAACGTAGACTCAGCAACATGGCCAACTTTCGATGAGAAAGCGCTAGTTGAAGACGAGAAAACTATCGTTGTTATGATCAACGGTAAGCTACGTGCGAAACTAACCGTTGCTGCTGATGCAACAGAAGAGCAAGTTCGTGAGCTTGGTCTAAACGATGAGAACGCTAAGAAGTTCCTAGATGGCTTAACTATCCGTAAAGTTATCTTCGTACCAGGTAAGCTTCTAAACATCGTTGCTAACTAATTTCGTTAGCACAATGCAATTGCTAAAGAATTAACGAACTTAATTCATCAAAAGCAGTCTGTAGACAGGGTAGCTAATTGCCCTGTCTACTTATTTAAGCGCTTTAGACTTGAGCCTAACCACTCAAATGAACTAAAGCCTTTAAATAAGTATTCTACCTTCATGAGAGCCATCAAATAATGCGCCTGATTTCACTATCTTCATTGAAAGTTACTGTTGTTGTTTTAACCGTCAGCCTATTAAGTGCGTGTGGTTTCCACCTACGTGGTGATTACTCCGTACCAGAAGAACTCAACAAGATCTCCGTAACCAGTTACGACCAATACAGTACGTTTACACGTATGATGAAAGGTCAACTGCGTATGAATGATGTAGAAATTGTGCCACCGGCTGAGAATACACCTAACCTGCATATTATTAGTGAGAGCGTAGGTGAGCGAACTCTGTCTCTATACCAAAACACTCGTGCAGCAGAGAAAGAACTGACATTCCGCGCTTCATACCGCGTAACTGTCCCGGATCTAGGCTCAAAGACGTTCTCAACCAGCGTAACCCGTAGTTACCTAGATAACCCGCTAACTGCACTTGCGAAGTCGGTTGAACGAGACATGATCGAAGATGAGATGCGTAAGTTGGCAACAAGCCAAATCCTTCGTCAGATGGCTCGACTAAAAGCGAACATTGCAGCTGATAGCATGGACCTAGATGCACTAGAGCACGTTCAAGTGAAAGAACTCGAAAAGCAATACAACATCAAGAATGTTGAGATCGTACCAGCTTCAGAAGAACAACCAACACTTAGCGATTCGGCTGAGTAATAGGTTTATTTGATGCGTATTTTTGCTGACCGCTTATCAGAGCAACTTATTAAACAGTTGAGTAATGTTTACCTAATTTTTGGTAACGAACCGCTACTGTTGCAAGAGAGCCGAGAAGCGATTCAAAAGGCTGCAAAACAGCAAGGCTTTGAAGAACGTCACCGCTTTGCGATTGATAGCAGTCTCGACTGGAATCAAGTCTACGACTGCACTCAAGCACTGAGCCTATTCTCTAGCCGTCAGGTCATCGAGCTTGAACTGCCAGAGTCAGGCGTCAATGCCGCAATAGCGAAAGAGCTACTCGCAATCTCCGAGCATATCCACAGTGATATCTTGTTAATCTTGGTGGGCACTAAGCTCACCAAAGCTCAAGAAAGCGCTAAGTGGTTTAAGGCTCTTTCGAATCAGGGTCACTGGGTCAGTTGCCTAACGCCAGATGTCAGTCGGTTACCTCAGTTTGTCCAAGCGCGTTGCCGTCAAATCGGTTTAACGCCAGACCCTGAAGCGATTCAAATGCTGGCGCAATGGCATGAGGGTAATCTATTTGCTCTCACCCAAAGCCTAGAAAAACTGGCTCTCCAATACCCAGATGGAAAACTCACGTTAGTACGCTTAGAAGAATCGCTGAGTCGACACAACCACTTCACTCCATTCCATTGGAGTGATGCCCTATTGGCAGGGAAAGGAAATCGAGCACAACGAATCCTGCGTCAGCTAGAAGCTGAAGGTGTCGAACCCGTCATTTTATTACGTAGCATACAACGAGAGCTTGCTCTGCTATTACAAATGCAGCAACAAATGAAACAGATGCCGATTGGTCAGGTCTTCGAAAAACACCGTATCTGGCAATCTAAAAAGCCTCTTTATAACGCCGCGCTAACAAGAGTTTCGATTTCTCAATTACACTCTTTGTTCGCGTTGCTCACTCAAGCTGAATTGATGACAAAAACTCAATATGAGCAGTCGCCTTGGCCACTAATTCATCAGTTAAGCGTAGAGTTTTGTATCCCTTCAGCTTCAATACCATTCCACGCATAAAAGCGTGGTATATTCTAGGGTCGACAGCCCCTAAAAAGCTAAATTCAGATTAAAGGAACACCCCGTGTTACGTGAAGAACTAAAAGATTTTCTTGCAGACAAAGCCGACGACATGAAAGCAGAATCGATTGTGACTATCGATGTAGAAGGCAAATCAAGCGTTACTGATTACATGATTGTTTGTACAGGTACCTCTAAGCGCCATGTTGCTTCTATTGCACAGCATGTTGCTGATGAAGTACGTAAAGCAGGTATGCAGCCACTAGGCATGGACGGCCAGCAAGAAGGTGAATGGGTTGTTCTAGATATGGGGACAAGCATGCTTCACGTTATGCAAGAAGAACACCGTGAACTGTACCAACTAGAAAAACTTTGGGGCTAAGCTTTGAAGATCCAGTTAATCGCAGTTGGCACAAAAATGCCAAAGTGGGTTGAAGAAGGCTTTAAAGAATATAAACGCCGCTTCCCTCATGATATGCCATTAGAGCTCATTGAAATTACTGCGGGAAAGCGCGGTAAAAATGCGGATATTGCACGCATTCTTCAAAAAGAAGGCGAAGCGATGTTGGCAGCAGTTCCAAAAGGCAACCGCATTGTCACGCTTGATATCCCAGGTAAAAAGTGGGACACATCACAACTGGCAGAGCAATTGGAAAGTTGGAAGTTGGATGGACGCGACGTTTCTATCCTTATCGGCGGGCCTGAAGGATTAGCACCTGCATGTAAAGCGGCTGCAGACCAAAGTTGGTCTCTGTCTGCGCTTACTCTCCCTCACCCATTAGTACGCGTTATCATGGCTGAAAGCTTGTATCGAGCTTGGAGCATCACTGCTAACCACCCTTATCATCGAGAATAAGCGTTAATGTTACGTAAACGTAGCCAAATCCGTGATTACAAAGCAGAAGCACGACTATTTACTAATCGTGCTTTTGTTGCGTTTGCGGGGATCATAGTCATGATATCGATGTTGGTTGTTAATCTGTACAACATTCAGGTCAATCAATATCAAGACTATAAAACCCGCTCTAACGATAACCGTATCAAGGTCGTTCCAATCGCCCCTAACCGTGGTTTGATTTACGATCGTAATGGTGTACTTCTTGCCGAAAATCGCCCGGTTTTCAACCTAGAAATCACGCCAGAAAAAATCAAAGATATGGATGACACGCTCGTCCGTCTACAAGAATTAATCGAGATCCCGCCAGAGCGCATTAAACTATTTGATCGTGATCGTCGCAATTCACGACGCTTCAAGTCAGTACCTATTCTGAATCAGCTTACCGAAGAACAAGTTGCGATCTTCTCTGTAAATCAACATAAGTTCCCAGGCGTTGAAGTTACAGGTACGCTAAAACGTTTCTACCCTTATGGTGATGTGTTAACTCACGTGATTGGCTACGTATCGCGCATCAATGACCGTGATATGCAGCGCCTGGTTCGCGAAGAGAAAGACGCCAATTACCAAGCCACTCGCGACATCGGTAAACTTGGTATTGAGCGCTACTACGAAGACATGCTTCACGGTACCGCTGGCTATCAAGAAGTCGAAGTTAACAGCCGTGGACGAGTGATCCGTACTCTAAAATTTGTACCGTCGGTTCCGGGTAAAGATATCGTGCTCAACTTGGATATCAAGCTACAACTATACGTACATAAGTTACTGGATGGCCGCCGTGGCTCAGCTATCGTTCTCGACCCGAAAGACAATGGCGTGTTAGCCATGGTATCTAGCCCAAGCTACGACCCAAATGCATTCGTACATGGTATTTCGTCTAAAGGTTATAACGCCCTGCTTCAAGACAAAGACCGCCCTTTGGTTAACCGTGCCACGCTAGGTATTTACCCACCAGCATCGACGATCAAGCCATTCATTGCTGTTGCGGCTCTGCAAGAAGGTGTGATTACACCTAATACAACGCGTAATGACCCAGGTTATTGGAAGATCCCTAATTCAAAAACAAGACCATTCCGTGACTGGTTGCGTTGGGGACACGGGGTCGTTGATATAGAGAAAGCGATTGAAGAGTCAGTGGATACTTTCTTTTACCAAATTGCTTATGATCTCGGCATTGATCGCATATCCAAATGGATGATGATGTTCGGCTTTGGTGATTATACTGGCATCGATATTTATGAAGAAAGCAAAGCCAATATGCCAACTCGTGATTGGAAGATGGCAAGACACCGTGTGCCTTGGTACCAAGGTGACACCATCCCAGTTGGTATTGGCCAAGGCTACTGGACTGCAACACCCATGCAGATTGCAAAAGCCACATCAGTTTTGGTCAATGAAGGTGAAGTAACCGCACCTCACCTACTTCGTTCAACCATTGATAACGGTCGTCCATTCGATGAACAAATCATGTCGGACATTGAAACTTACCCACCGCTAACCGGGGTTAAGAAGAAGTATTGGGATATCGCTCAGGAAGGTATGAGGCTGGCTAACCACGGTAAGAAAGGTACGGCAAGACGTTCATTCCAGAAGATGTCTTACCAAACCGCTGGTAAATCGGGTACCGCACAGGTATTCGGCTTAAAAGAAGATGAAGAGTACAACGCGGATGAAATCGCAGAGCACTTACGCGATCACGCCCTCTTTACGGGTTACGCGCCTTTTGAAGATCCTGAAGCCGTCGTGACTATCGTTCTAGAGAACGCAGGTGGCGGTTCTTCTAACGGCGGCCCAGTAGTAAGAAGGATTTTAGACCACATTATCCTTGCAGAAGATTATCAAAGTGAGCCAATTAAATAATGAAACTTGATCCTTCAACTGGACGAAATAGAGCCCTATTCGAAAGGCTGCATATCGACCTGCCGCTTTTGCTTGGCATTCTGGTTTTAATGGGCTTTGCCCTGCTGATCATGTACAGCGCAAGCGGACAAAGCCTTGCGATGATGGACCGCCAGGCGATGCGCATGGCTCTATCTTTAGGTGTGATGATCTTCCTAGCGCAAATCTCACCTCGTACTTATGAAACCTTGGCACCACTGCTATTTGTAGGTGGTGTCATCTTGCTATTGGGCGTGTTGTTCTTTGGTGAAGCCTCTAAAGGCGCCCAGCGTTGGTTAAACTTCGGCTTTGTTCGATTCCAGCCCTCAGAGCTATTAAAGCTTGCAGTGCCTTTGATGCTGGCACGATTTATCGGTAAGCGTTCACTTCCACCCACCTTCCAAACATTAGCGATCTCGCTAGTGATGGTATTTGTACCGACGATTCTAATCGCAAAGCAACCCGACTTAGGTACATCTATCCTTATCGCCGCATCCGGTATCTTCGTGATATTCCTGGCAGGTATCAGTTGGAAAATCATTGCTAGTGCGGCAATCGCGTTGGGGGCGTTTATCCCAATCTTATGGTTCTTCTTGATGCGTGAATATCAAAAAGTACGTGTAAGAACCCTTTTTGACCCTGAATCAGATCCATTAGGTGCGGGTTACCACATCATTCAAAGTAAGATTGCGATAGGTTCTGGTGGTATATCAGGAAAAGGTTGGCTGCAAGGTACTCAATCTCAACTAGAGTTCATCCCAGAGCGCCACACCGACTTCATTTTTGCGGTAATTGCCGAAGAGTGGGGCATGATTGGTATCTTGTTCTTGCTTGCTATCTATTTGTTTATTATTGGACGTGGCTTAGTGCTTGCTAGCCAAGCTCAAACCGCATTCGGTCGAATGATGGGCGGCAGTATTGTACTGAGCTTCTTCGTTTATATTTTTGTAAACATTGGCATGGTAAGTGGCATTCTACCTGTGGTTGGTGTTCCTCTTCCTTTAGTCAGTTATGGTGGTACTTCAATGGTTACCCTTATGGCTGGTTTTGGTATTTTAATGTCGATCCATACACACAGAAAAGCATTCTCAAAGGCGACCTAATCGATGTCTATTACAACGTTTCCAAAAAAAGCATCCTTGGTTGATGAGCTGCCAATCAAAAAAATAGCCTCTATCTTAGGGCTAGCGATTTTAATCAATGGTTGTTCTTCAAAGCAGCCAACAGGCCGCTACGATATTGATTCAGATATTGCACCAGACGCACCTATCTCAGTAGAGCATCTCGAGGATGCTCACCCTCAGTATGAACCTTATAGTTTAGGTGGTAACACGGATTACACTTTACGTGGCGAAGACTACAAGATCGTAAAGAAGACCGAAGGGTTTACTGAGAAAGGCAAAGCCTCTTGGTACGGTAAGAAATTTCATGGTCACTTAACGTCTAACGGCGAGATCTATGACATGTATTCGATGTCTGCGGCGCACAAAACATTGCCAATTCCAAGCTATGTAAAAGTGACGAATACCGACAATAACAAAACCACGATTGTTCGTATCAATGATCGTGGTCCATTCCATGAAGGCCGAATCATTGACCTTAGTTATGCGGCCGCTTACAAGCTCGATGTATTAAGAACCGGCACTGCAAATGTTGAGATAGAAGTCATTACTGTAGCTATGCCAACCGACGCTAAGAAAAAGGCCGCTTTGCCACAATTTATTATTCAAGTTGCCACATCTCCACATGAAGATAGAACAGAGAAGTTAGCTAAAGATCTAGCCGAAAAGCTAGAAGTAGCAACGTTCTTGCAGTCAAATGATGACAACTACCGTCTGATGATTGGGCCATTTCATGACTATGCTCTGACTCAAGAAAAATTAGAACAAGTTAAGCTAATGGGTTACCCGTCAGCTTATATAAAAAAACACACCCTAACTCGCTAATTAATCTAACAGTTACTTCTGGTAATCAGCGCTCTGGTGTGACAGAGTGATTCTGTTAATATATGAATAGTTCACCAAATAATTGCATTCAAAATGATTAAATCTAATAAACTTGTTAAATCGATTTTTGCTACTTCTGTTGCTCTTTCTGCAACGATAGCTACATCGTCATTCGCCGCTCCTATTGTTGTTCCTGATGCACCTCAAATCGCCGCTAAAGGTTTTGTTCTGATGGATTACCATTCAGGCAAAGTACTAGCAGAGAAAGAGATGAATACTCAACTTTCTCCAGCAAGTTTAACCAAGATGATGACGAGCTACGTAATTGGCCAAGAGCTAGAGCGTGGCAACATCAACTTAAACGACGATGTTGTAATCAGTGAAAATGCTTGGGCTAAAAACTTCCCAGATTCATCTAAGATGTTCGTTGAAGTAGGTACAACGGTTAAAGTTGAAGAACTGAACCGCGGTATCATTGTTCAGTCAGGTAACGATGCTTGTGTTGCCATGGCTGAACACATCGCCGGCTCTGAAGATGCATTCGTTGACCTAATGAACGCATGGGCAAGCTCTATCGGTATGAAAGACACGCACTTCGCTAACGTGCACGGTCTAGACAACCCGAACCTCTACTCAACGCCTTACGATATGGCGCTACTTGGTCAGGCGCTGATTCGTGACGTTCCTGATGAGTACCGTATCTACTCGCAGAAAAAATTCACTTACAACGGCATCACCCAATACAACCGTAACGGTCTGTTATGGGATAAGAGCATGAACGTTGATGGCATCAAAACGGGCCACACAAGCAATGCAGGTTACAGCCTAGTAAGCTCAGCGACCGAAGGCAAAATGCGCCTAGTTGCTGTAGTTATGGGCACCAAGAATGCTAATGCTCGTAAAACAGAAAGCAAAAAACTGCTTAGCTACGGCTTCCGTTTCTTCGAAACAGTGGCGCCACATACAGCGGGTGAAACCTTCGTAGAAGAGAAGATCTGGATGGGTAGCAAGGACACAGTTGCACTGGGTGTCGATGAAGATACTTTCGTAACTCTACCTCGTGGCCAAGCTAAGAACCTAAAAGCAAGCTTCGTACTTGAGAAAGAGCTAGAAGCGCCAATCAGCAAAGGCGATGTAGTTGGTAAACTATTCTACCAAGTCGACGGTGAAGACGTTGCTGAATACCCACTACTAGCACTTGAAGATGTAGACCAAGGCAGCCTATTCAGCCGCCTATGGGACTACCTAGTTCTTCTGTTCAAGGGGTTATTCTAAACCAGCCAAAGGTTTGTTCTAAGTAAAACCTAAGCTTGTTGTATAGCTAACCTAATGAGTAAGTTCATGATTTACTCATTAGTGAACCAAAAGCCGCCATGTGCGGCTTTTGTTGATCTTGAGTTCGGTGATATTTACACGTAATATTCCGCCTTATTACTCGTGTCTGTTGACCGAACACGCTTTTTATCGACATTTCGCCAATTTGCGAGAGTCTAGCCTTTTGGAGCTAATCATGAACATCAATTCTGATGCAAAACTAAAAGACCTCTTAGAGTTCCCTTGTTCATTCACTTACAAAGTAATGGGCCACGCTAAGCCAGAACTGACTGAGCTAGTACTAGAAGTGATCCAGCGTCATGCTCCTGGTGACTACAGCCCAACGCTAAAACCAAGTGCGAAAGGTAACTACCACTCTGTTTCTATCAATATTACTGCGACTTCAATTGAGCAAGTAGAAACTCTTTATAAAGAACTGGGCGAGATCGAAATCGTTCGTATGGTTCTGTAATCTCCGATTACACATGAAAAACAGCGGCTTATTGCCGCTGTTTTTGTTTAAAGCACCCTATCTAGCTCAAATTCATTCAACTTAATTTTCAATAAATACAAAGAAAGTTGAAAAACCTTGCAGTCCGTCTGTAGTTAGAATCATGTTTCGCGTTTATAATGCGTTCACTTTATTAATCCTTGAGGGAGTGCAGCTTTGCAAAATAAGCTAATCGTAAAAAAATTAGGCCGTCAGGATTACGAACCTGTATGGAAAGCCATGCATAAGTTCACAGACGAACGCACGGAAGAAGACGTAGACCAAGTTTGGTTGGTTGAACACAACCCTGTCTTCACTCAAGGACAAGCAGGCAAAGCTGAGCATGTATTAAATGCTGGTGATATCCCTGTAATACAAAGCGATCGCGGTGGCCAAGTGACTTATCACGGCCCAGGCCAATTAGTGGCTTACTTTCTGATTAACATCCGCCGCAAGAAATTCGGAGTACGTGATTTGGTTACTCATATCGAGAACCTCGTAATCAATACTCTGAAAGCTTACAATATAGATTCAGCTGCCCGACCTGACGCTCCTGGTGTTTATGTCGATGGCAAGAAAATCTGTTCACTCGGATTACGTATTCGACGTGGCTGCTCGTTCCACGGGTTAGCACTCAACGTCGATATGGACCTGTCTCCATTCCTACGTATTAACCCATGTGGTTACCAAGGTATGGAAATGGCGCAGGTAAGCCAACTCGGCGGACCAAGTGAACTAGAAAACGTTGAGCAACAGTTAATACAAGAGCTCGTAGAGCTACTCGGCTATGACCAAGTAGACATTCAAGCCACCAGTAACATTACAGCAGAAGCATAAAATCATGAGCAAACCAATCCAAATGGAAAAAGGCGTTAAATATCGTGACGCTGACAAAATGGCATTAATTCCCGTAAAGAATATGCCTGCTGAACAGAAAGAAGTTCTACGTAAGCCTGAATGGATGAAGATTAAACTTCCTTCAGACAGCCATCGTATTCAAGAAATCAAATCAGCAATGCGTAAAAACAACCTGCACTCAGTTTGTGAAGAAGCGTCTTGCCCTAACCTAGCCGAGTGTTTCAACCACGGTACGGCAACGTTTATGATTCTTGGCGCTATCTGTACTCGTCGCTGCCCGTTCTGTGATGTTGCCCATGGTCGTCCTGTTGCTCCTGAAGCTGAAGAGCCGAAGAAACTGGCTAAAACAATTCAAGACATGAAACTGAAGTACGTTGTAATCACTTCAGTTGACCGTGATGACTTGCGTGACGGCGGTGCTCAGCACTTTGCTGACTGTAACCGTGAGATTCGCGAACTCAACCCAAATATTCGTATCGAAACACTGGTTCCAGACTTCCGCGGTCGTATGGACGTTGCGCTTGACCTAATGAAAGACAACCCGCCAGATGTTTTCAACCACAACCTAGAGACAGCGCCACGTCTATACCGTAAAGCGCGTCCAGGTGCGAACTACAAGTGGTCTCTTGATCTACTGAAGAAATTCAAAGAGCAGCACCCTGATATCCCAACAAAATCAGGTGTGATGATGGGTCTTGGCGAGACAAAAGAAGAGATCGTTCAAGTACTGAAAGACCTTCGCGAACATGGTGTGACTATGCTGACACTAGGTCAATACCTAGCACCAAGCCGTCACCACTTACCAGTAGAACGCTACGTGCCGCCTTCTGAGTTCGATGAGCTGAAAGAGATTGCTCTAGAGCTAGGCTTTACTCACGCAGCGTGTGGCCCGTTTGTACGTTCTTCTTACCATGCGGACTTGCAAGCTCAAGGTATGGAAATTAAGTAATCACGATTGCTTAACGAACAATGCAAAGGCGCTGAATATTATGTTCAGCGCCTTTTTTCTATCTTGTTCGTGCCGCTATAGCTTTATATTTCGTGCCACTAAGCTTTATATAAAAACAACAAAGCCACTCTTTATGAGTGGCTTTGTGCTTAATATTTCAAGTTCAGAGGAGGTAATTTCAAAAAGCCCAGATAGGGTTCTGCATTAACCGAAAGAAGCCCAGATAACCGTTGCAACCAAGATTGGGCACACAAACTTCACATACATTGGCCAAACCTTACCAAACCAACCCAATTGGAAATCAGGACAACCTTGTTCAAGCTCTTTCACTTTTGAAGCTCGGCTCCATACCCAACCACCAAACACACAGAACATCAATGCAGCGACCGGTTGAAGGTACTGAGTTGCAATCATCGCTACCATGCCAAACATCGCAGCAAAGTTGTAAACAATCACCACACTAAACAGCGCGATAGCACCACCAATTACCCAGCTTGTTGGCGTTCGTCTGGTATTGAAACGCTCACTCACTAGCGCAACCGGGCCTTCAAGCATCGAAATCGAAGAAGTCAGTGCTGCAATCGTTAGTAGTAAGAAGAACACAATCGCAAAGATCTGACCAAGCACACCTAAACTATCAAACATCAACGGCAAAACCGTGAATACTAGCGTGTCAGAGCTTAATAGTGAGCCGTCTTCCGCATAGATTTGTACGCCTTTTTGCATCGCAACAAACATGGCTGGCATCACCACTAGGCCAGCAATAAAAGCGACAGCAGTATCCACCAAAGTTACGTTCATCGCCATTTTGGGTAGGTTCTCTTTCTTGCTTAAGTAAGAGCCATAAACCAACATCGAGCAACCGCCAATAGTGAGCGAGAAGAAGCCCTGTCCCATTGCCGCCAGAATCAATTTTCTATCCCACACTTTCTCAAAGTCTGGAACAAGGTAATGTTTTAAGCCTTCCATCGCGCCAGATTGCGTCATGATGTAAACAAACAATAAGCCAAATAAAACAAACAGCGCAGGCATCAAACGAGTCGACCACTTCTCGATGCCTTGCTTAACACCGCCCTGCACAATCAAGATAGTCAGTACATAGAACGCGACGGTACCAAATACGTTGCGCTCAACACTGAAGCCTTTAAACCAATCAGCAATCGCTTCTAGGCCGATAAGATCCGCGACCGCACCAATTAGGAAACAGATCAACCAGCCACCAACAATACTGTAAAACGCCAACACTGCGCTTGGTACACTCAGTCCAACCCAACCGACAAACTCACCGACTTTCTTACCCAAAGGGTTTGTCGTCAAAGATCGCATGCTATCAACTGGGTTTGCTTGGCCGTGACGGCCTATAGCCATCTCAACCACCAGCATAGGGAAAGCAACCACGAAGATCATGATCAAATAGACCAAAAGGAAAGCACCGCCACCGTTGCTGGCAACTTGAGTCGGGAAACCCCAAATATTACCCAAGCCAACCGCTGCACCAGCCGCTGCTAAAATAAAACCTAAACGAGAGCTAAAGTGCTCTCTTGAAGAGGAAGATTGTTGGTCCATATCGCCCGCATTAAAAATCAGTGAACTAGTTGAGAAGTACAGTAATAAAAAGCAATGATAGGCACAACCAATAAATGAACAATTCTCTGATTTTTACAATCAATGCGCTATTTAGAACAACAAAATTAACAAAAAACCAGTCTTATCGTTCAATTATAAGCAACAAAGCGAAGCGGTAGGCTTAAGAAGGAAATGGATTGAATTGAGATAAATACTCGCCGTGTGGTTCCATTTATACAAACAAAAAGAGCACCGACCGGTGCTCTTACTATTCATCACTAGACTCGAATTAAATTGTGAAGACTTGGTAATCTTTTAAGTTCGGAATGATTTCATGCAGTTCTTGCTCTTGTTCTGCCATCTCATCAAGTGAATCACAGAACTCATTCGCTTCCTCCTGTACTTGTTGAGAGTGTTCTTTCATTCGCTCTTCAACTTTCAGCTTTAATTCAGCCATACTGTCAGCCAGTTCAGTCAGGTTTAGGCCACCGTCTTGTTTCATTTTTTCTGACATCGCATTAAAAGCGCTAGAGATAAATTCTTGGTTAAAGATTTCTTTCGCCTTCTCGAAATCTTCAGACCAACCATTGGCCATCGACTCAAAGCTGTCTGCAGGCAAAACCAGCTCGCCATCTTTGTAGTAACGGGCTTCTAGGTCTGCGAAAAACGTTTTCATCGACTCTTTTACGTTATCAAACGATTCTGGAGAGTCTAAACTAACAGCAATATCATCAATCACATCATTGGCTAATGCGAGACTTTCGCTTGCCATCTGCTTAGCTCGTGGTATGTACTCACTCATACTCTCACGATATTTTTCAATCGCCGCTTGTTGGTCAGCATCAAGCTCAACTTTCTCGCCATGAATATAGAGATCGTTATTATCATCGAACACGGCGGTATCACCATTTACCTGATGAATTTCGACTTTTTGGTCATCGATTCGCAACTCATTCTTCAAATCAACTCGACATTGAGCCGCAAATGTTGGCAGGCTCACAACAGAGATCGCCGCTGTTAACGATGCAATTAATACACTGTTTTTCATAAATACATTGCTTTTCATAACATCCTCTCATCAATCTGACAGATTACTATACCCTTGGTATATGCTCCTTTGTCAGAGAAACGTTTTATTTCTATTAGTCAGTTAGTTAGTCGATAGAGATAACTTCGTAGCAAAACTGTTTATCTGCGACCTTAAACTCAATCTCATCACCAACTTCTTTACCCATTAGAGCCTGGCCAAAAGGTGCATTTGCCGTCACGATGGCAATCTCATTCTCATTCCACGTGACAGAAAGTCCGCCGACTCTCGGCCCCATAAAAAAGTGTTTATATTGATCATGCTCGTCAATGACCACAACGTAACTGCTCACCGTAACCTTCTCACTATCACGCAACACTAAGTTACGATAACACTGAATATCGTCTTCACACTCTTGTACCCTCACCGCTTGACCATGGGCGAGATACGAAGCTTCTAATGCCAATGTATCGTACTTATGTTCAGGCACTGTCTCTTCATCTGTCGCAGCATCAATAGCGCGTTGAGTAGCAGATTGTGCGATACGTAATCGGGATTCAAGTTGCTCTATGATTATTTGGCGAAGCTCAGACTTATTCATACTATTGGGGTGCTTTTCTATAGGAGCTACAGAATAGAATTAGGTACAATCAGGTGCAAGACATTTGATTCATCAAGCGACGCTATCATGAATGGGCGCCCGCTTTAGCATCAATACGACACTTAATAACTCAGGTAGAACATAAATGATTGAGCAGAAGCTAAAACAAGTATTCGGATTCGACTCACTGCGCAATGGGCAAAAGCAAGTCATTGATAACGTTCTATCTGGTCACTCGACTGCCGCGATATTCCCGACAGGCTCAGGTAAATCGCTGTGCTATCAATTACCAGCATTAGAGTTACCGCACTTAACCTTGGTGATATCGCCACTGTTAGCCTTGATGAAAGACCAACTCGCTTTCCTGCACAGTAAAGGCATTAGCGCAGCGGCAATCGAATCAAGCCAAGACCGACAAACCACACAACAGGTTATGCAGTCAGTGCGTAACTGTGACACCAAGATCCTCATGATCTCCGTCGAGCGCTTGAAGAACGAACGCTTTCGTCAGTTTATCTCCCAAGTGTCGATCTCACTGCTTGTGGTCGATGAAGCGCACTGTATTTCAGAATGGGGACACAACTTCAGACCCGACTACCTGAAGCTTCCTCAATACCAAAAACAGCTCAATATTCCTCAGGTTCTACTACTGACAGCCACTGCGACTACAGCGGTTATCCAAGATATGAAGTCAAAGTTTGAAATTGATGAGGAGCGCGTTGTGGTTACGGGTTTCTATCGTCAAAATCTCGATCTGTCGATTCAACCTTGTGAACAAACCAGTAAGCTAGAAACCTTGTGCAATGTGGTTAACCAAGCTTCTCTCGCTCCGACTATTGTTTATGTCACCCTTCAACAAACGGCAGAGATGGTGGCTCAGCAGCTTCGCAATGCTGGCGTTAATGCAGTGGCTTACCATGCGGGTCTTAAACCTGAAAATAGAGATGCTATTCAACACCAATTCATGAATGATGACGTGAGCTGTATCGTCGCAACTATCGCGTTTGGTATGGGCGTGGATAAGTCCAACATTCGCCGAGTGATTCACTTTGACTTACCAAAATCGATCGAAAACTACTCACAAGAGATCGGCAGAGCTGGTCGAGATGGGCAAGCGTCTGAATGTATTTTACTGGCTAACAAACACGGTTTAAGCACACTCGAGAACTTCGTTTTTGGTGATACGCCAGACAACATATCGATCCAAGCGGTATTAAAAGAGATCTACGAAAATCAAAACATTGGCGCTTCTGGCTCGAATCAATGGGAGATCATGCTTAATCAACTATCACGTGAATCCAACATTCGTCAGTTACCGCTAAAAACACTACTGGTGTATCTCGAAATTGAAGGTGTGATTGAGCCCAAGTACAGCTACTTCGCAGACTACAAATTTAAGTTCATTCGTCCGAAACAGCAGATCACAGAGCAATTTCAAAGTGAACGTCGTCAATTTGTCGAAGCGATTTTCCAATGCTCTCCTCAAGCAAGAGTGTGGTGCCAAGTCGACTTCGATGCGCTTTGGACACACTTCCAAGCCGATCGTCAGCGTGTGATTGCGGCTATCGACTACTTCAATGAACAAGGTTGGATTGAACTAGAAAGCAAGCAGATCACCGATGTCTACGCGATCCACAATACTTCTGAAGATATGATGCAACTGTCAGAGCGTCTAACTGAGTTGTTTAAAGCAAAAGAAAACAGCGAGATAAACCGCCTTAACCAAATGCTGAATTTCTTTGAGGCGGATACTTGCCTAAGCTCACGCCTTGCGAGTTATTTTGCCGATGATAAAGCACCAACAAACTGCGGTCACTGCTCTGTATGTCGAGGAGAAGTAGCAATCTTACCAACCGTTGATGTTGAACCTATCGATGATGAGACGGTGATGACATGGATACATGAGTTTATTTCGGCTAGCCAACAACTGATTACCGACGAGGCAATTACTCGCTTCTTATGTGGAATCGCCACCCCGCTTTCAACCAAACTCAAAGCCAGTAAAATGGTCGGTTACGGCAAGCTAGAGCAGCAACCATTCAGTGATACCTTAGCGCGAGTAAAGCAACTTCCTAGGTAAGCTAGTTTCCATACTTAGGTAAAAACCGGCTAGGTTATCAAACCTAGTCGGTATTCAAACACCAACATTTCCAGTAACACCTCTAAGACTAACTCTCAGTGCCTTTCCCTAAAAGAAACTCAACTGACGCATTTGGTCTTTGGGTTGCAGCATTACGCTTAAACCAAGCAGGCGTATTTCTCGCCCCTGTTGTCTTTTCAGTATTTCACTTAGCAGTTCTTTGAAGTGTTCACGATCGAGAGAGGCGTGGATGTGCTCAATCGTGGTTTGTTGAAAGTCAGCGAACTTGAGCTTAATGCCCTGCTTGATGATCGCTTTACTTGGGCTGGCTTTTTCTAAGCGAGTTTCGAGTTCAGGAAACAACTTGTCTTCGATTACCTGCCAGCATTCGGCGTAGGTTGAAATATTTTGAGTGAAGGTGCGCTCTACGCCTACCGATTTTCGCTCTCGCTCGATGATAACTTCTCGGTCATCAATGCCATGACTGCGCTTCCAGAGTGATGCGCCTTGACGGCCAAACTTGAGTAGCAGGTCTCGATAGTCAGACTCTTTGATATCCTTACAAGTAAAGAAACCCGCTTGATGCAGCTTTTCAATGCTCACCTTGCCGACACCAGGAATCTTTTCAAGTGGCAGCTCATCAATCACTGATTGAACGTCCTGTGGAGGTATAACAAACTGACCATTGGGCTTATTCAGATCCGAGGCCACTTTCGCCAAGAATTTAATCGGTGCAATACCAGCAGAAGCTGTCAGGTTCAGTTCGTTCCAAATATCACGGCGAATAGACTCGGCAATAAGTGTTGCTGAACCGTGACACCGCTTAGAATCGGTGACATCAAGGAAAGCTTCATCCAAGGAAAGTGGTTCAATGATTGATGTGTATCGAGAGAAGATTTCACGGATCTTTTTAGATATCTCGACATAGACCGACATTCTTCCCGGCACAACCAATAGATTAGGACAAAGCTGTAGGGCCTTTCCGGTAGGCATTGCAGAGCGAACACCAAACTTGCGGGCTTCATAATTACAGGTGCTCAAAACGCCGCGTTGCTTTTCATGCCCACCAACAGCTAACGGGCGATTTCGGTAAGCAGGGTTATCACGCATTTCTACAGCCGCGTAAAAACAATCCATATCGACATGGATTATTTTTCTGACTTTCTCTTGGTCCGAACTGCACATTTGGAAATAACTCAACCTTACAACTGTATCTATGAACAGTATAATCAATTATTCTCAGATTTAAAATGATCTGGAGTCCAGCTCAACAGGTTTCACTTCATTCGCCGCCCACTATTCTGATAGTATTGTTAGGAGTATTTAGTCTATAAGTAGGGATAGCTTTTGAGTGAAAAAATACTAGTGGTAGAGGATAGTCGCGCATTCAGAAACTATCTTTACCAACAATTTAAGAACGATGGCTATGAAGTTGCGTTGGCGGAATCTGTAGAAGAAGCCAAAGCGATCTTAGAGCAAGAAACGGATTTCTTGTGTGCAGTCCTCGACTACTGTTTACCTGACGGCCAAGACGGCGAGATCATTGATCTCGTCTTAGGCTATCAACAGAAAATCATTGTCCTGACCGGGATGTTCGACAATCAACTGCGAGAGCAAGTCCTAGCCAAAGGCGTTATCGATTACATACTTAAAGACAGTATGTCATCAGTAAGCTACCTACTTCCCCTGGTTCAAAGAATTTCGAATAATCGCCATCACAAAGCATTGGTTGTCGATGATTCAGCGGTCGTTCGCCGTTACATAGCTCAACTTCTAGAACACCAATATATCCAAACTATCCAAGCCGAAGATGGCGAACAAGCATTAAAGCTCCTTCATAACGATCCCGATATTACGTTCGTTGTTACAGACCATGATATGCCGAAGAAAGACGGTATAACGATGATCCGTGAGATACGACGCGATCACGACAGAAACCAGTTGGCTATTCTAGGGTTATCAGGCAGCGATGATCGCACCATGACAGCTCGATTCCTTAAAGCGGGGGCTAACGACTTCCTTTACAAGCCTTTTAACCAAGAAGAATTTTTTTGCCGTATCCATCAACTGCTTGATATGAAAGAAGCGGCCAACGATCTATTTCGACATGCCAACGAGGATGCTCTTACTGGCTTATGGAACCGTCGTTACCTGTTCAATCAAACATGTAAAGGTTGTGAGCAGCGCAGTATAGCCATGATGGATATCGACTTCTTCAAGAAAGTGAACGACACCTACGGTCACGATGGTGGTGATGCAGTCCTCGTGGAAGTCGGCAAGATCATCAAAGACCATTTTAAAGATGATGTTGCTGTACGCTTCGGTGGCGAAGAATTTTGTATTCAGTCGTGTGGTTCGTTTGAGAGCTTTGTTGACAACTTAGAGTCCATGAGAGAAGCCATTGAAAGCCATGTTGTTGAGCATGACTCTCAAAGAATCAAGGTCAGTATCAGTATCGGCGTAACCGATTTAGACGCGAAGCTAGATGAGCAGATCAAAGCCGCTGATGAGCTTCTTTATACGGCAAAAGAGCAAGGTAGAAACCAACTAGTGTTTGCGCGTAACAGCATGCAAATCGAACAATAGTCATTCGCCTCTGTTTCCATTTTTGGTATTCCAAGATTAATTGCTAGACCTCAAAACTAAAAAAGCTCAAGACGATAATCTTGAGCTTTTCAATTTGAGGGCATAGATAGCTCTATCCCCTATGACTGTCACCAATTAAGCGATACGGTCTTTACTCCAAGCCGCTTCTTTTTGTTGACGCTCAGCCAGCTTCTCTTCACGGTAAGCTTCACGTGCTTCACGCTTCTTACGCGCGTCACAAGGTTCAGGGCAGTTACATACTTTATCAATACCAACAGCACCCAAACCGCCACAGCTACCTTTCACAACTTTCTTTTGGATAATGTAGCCAATTGACATCGCTGCGATTACTGCAAGAAAAACACCAAATGTAATCAGAAATGTATTCATAATTATCTCGCTTACCTTATTTACCTAAGTATGGCTTAAATGCTTCAGAAGCAATTTCTTTAAAGCCATCTGCTGTTTTTACCACCATGAACACTGGGATGTTATGTTGGTTTGCGACTTCCATTCCTTTTTCCTCACCTAAGACCATAAGGCCCGTAGATAAGCCGTCTGCAGTCATTGAAGACGGGTTTAAAACAGTCACAGAAACCACTTTATGGTGAAGAGGCTTTCCTGTTTCAGGGTTGATGATGTGTGAGTAACGAACACCATCACGTTCAAAATAGTTACGGTAATCACCAGAGGTTGCGATAGCCATATCACCCGGCTCGATGATCTCTTGGATATTACGCTCATCAACGCTTGGTTTCTCAATCGCGATACGCCAGCCCACGTTCTCACGGTTTAAACCTTTCAGACGAATTTCGCCACCGACTTCAACCATGTAGTTGTGAATACCGATAGAATCAAGGTAGTCAGCGACGACGTCAACACCCCAACCTTTTGCAATCGTGGATAGATCGACATACAGGTTAGGTAGGTCTTTCTTCAACATGTTGCCTTCAACACTAAGATGATGGATACCAATCTTAGCCTTGCGAGCCGCCAGCTCTTTATCTGATGGCACAACTTCAGGACGAGCTTCAGGACCAAAACCCCATAAGTTAACTAACGGACCAACCGTTACATCCAGAGCTCCTTCAGTAAGACCGTTCAAACGAATCGCTTCTTTCACAACCGTCGCTGTTTGCTCAGATACTTCGAACGCATCCGCACCTTTATGCTGGTTGAAACGGCTTAATTCGGAATCTTCACGGTAAGTCGACATCTGGTCGTTTACTTCTTCAAGTAGACGATCGATCTCTGTATGAACTTCATTAGACTCAGGAAATTCATCACCATTGATGTATTTAATATTGTAACTCGTGCCCATCGTTGGGCCACTCAAATGCACTTGCTCTCTTGACTGCTCACAGCCCGCAAGAAAAATCAAAGAAGTTAATGCAACAAGCCAAATTCTCACTTGCTTACTCCTGTCTAATGTTGAGGATTTATATAAGGAAAAATAAGAGTAAAAAATAGGTATTTTGAATGCCTTACTCTTTCTTATATAAGCCAGTATGTTGTCAAAAGCTGTCTTAGAAAAACAAATGGCTGACTCGTAGGAGTCAGCCATAATATCAATCACTTAAGTGGATTAACCACCGAAGTCATCTAGTAGGATGTTTTCATCTTCTACACCAAGATCTTTCAGCATGCCGATAACAGCAGCGTTCATCATCGGTGGACCACACATGTAGTACTCACAATCTTCAGGAGCTTCGTGATCCTTCAGGTAGTTTTCGTACAGTACATTGTGGATGAAACCAGTGTAACCGTCCCAGTTGTCCTCTGGTTGAGGATCAGACAGTGCACAGTGCCACACGAAGTTTTCGTTTGCAGCCGCTAGGCCATCGAAATCTTCAATGTAGAACATCTCACGCTTAGAACGTGCGCCATACCAGTAAGACATCTTACGAGTAGACTTAAGACGCTTAAGTTGGTCGAAGATATGAGAACGCATAGGCGCCATACCTGCACCACCACCGATGAATACCATTTCATTGTCTGTGTCTTTAGCAAAGAACTCACCAAATGGACCAGAAATAGTACATTTGTCGCCTTCTTTAAGAGACCAGATGTATGAAGACATAACACCAGGAGCTACGTCAGGGTTGTTTGGCGGCGGAGTTGCGATACGCACGTTAAGCTTGATGATGCCTTTCTCTTCTGGGTATGAAGCCATAGAGTAAGCACGGATCGAATGCTCTTTAACGATAGACTCATAACGGAACAAGTTGAACTTATCCCAGTCACCACGGTATTCCTCAGGAATATCGTAATCTGCGTATTTCACGTGATGTGGTTCAGCTTCAATCTGAATGTAACCACCCGCGCGGAACGGAACTTCTTCACCTTCAGGGATCGCTAGAGCAAGTTCTTTGATGAAAGTAGCTTCGTTGTTATTCGAGATAACAGTACATTCCCACTTTTTAACACCAAAGATATCTTCGTCTAGTTCAATCTCCATGTCAGTTTTCATAGCAACTTGACATGCAAGACGTTCGCCTTCGCGAGCTTCACCTTTTGTGATGTGATCAAGTTCAGTTGGAAGGATGTCGCCACCACCAGACTTAACTTTTACACGACACTGACCACAAGAGCCACCGCCACCACAAGCAGAAGATACGAAGATACCAGCGCCAGCCAGGGCACCAAGTAGCTTGCTACCAGGTTGAGTAACGATCGCCTTTTCAGGGTCGCCGTTTACTGAAATAGTGATGTCACCTGATGGTACTAACTTAGACTTAGCGAAAAGAATCACTAGTACTAGAGCCAGTACAATAATGGTAAACATCGCTACGCCAAGAATAATACTAAACATTTGTTATTCCTTATTACTGGGTGCTTACCCTACAGTTGAACACCAGAGAAAGACATAAAGCCTAACGCCATCAGACCAACAGTAATGAACGTGATACCAAGGCCACGAAGACCTGGAGGTACGTCAGAGTACTTCATCTTCTCACGGATACCCGCAAGAGCAACGATAGCTAACATCCAACCCACACCAGAACCGAAGCCGTAAACAACAGATTCAGCAAAGTTGTAGTCACGAGTTACCATGAAAGATACACCACCAAAGATTGCACAGTTAACTGTGATCAGTGGAAGGAAGATACCTAGTGCGTTGTACAAAGGTGGGAAGAAACGGTCTAAAACCATCTCTAGGATTTGTACAAGTGCCGCGATAACACCGATGAATGCGATGAAGTTAAGGAAACTTAAATCGACACCTTCAACAAGCGCGTTTTCTTTTAGGATGTGTGTGTAAACAAGGTTGTTTACAGGAACAGCGATTGTAAGTACTACAACTACCGCAACACCAAGACCAAAAGAAGTTTTAACTTTCTTAGATACCGCTAGGAATGTACACATACCTAGGAAGAAAGAAAGCGCCATGTTTTCGATGAAAATCGATTTAACTAGCAGACTAATATAATGTTCCATGACTACCTTACCCCTTCGCTTCTACTTGTTCTGGTTTGAACACACGAATTGCCCAAATCAAGAAACCAATTAGGAAGAATGCAGAAGGTGCTAGAAGCATCAAGCCGTTTGGCTGATACCAACCACCGTTGCTCACTAGAGGTAGTACTTCCATACCAAATAGTTTGCCAGAGCCTAGAAGCTCACGGAAGAAACCAACAGTGATAAGAACGAAACCGTAACCAAGACCGTTACCAAGACCATCGATTAGAGATGGGATTGGCGCAGACTTCATTGCGAATGCTTCAGCACGACCCATTACAATACAGTTAGTAATGATTAGGCCTACGAATACAGATAGCTGCTTAGAGATATCGTATAGGTATGCTTTAAGCACTTGGTCTACCACGATTACTAGTGATGCGATAATTGCCATCTGAACGATGATACGCACACTGTTAGGAATGTGGTTACGGATCAAAGAAACGAAGAAGTTAGACAGAGCAGTAACGAACATTACCGCGATAGTCATAACAAATGCTGTTTCTAGCTTAGTGGTTACCGCAAGAGCAGAACACACACCAAGAACCTGTAGCGCGATTGGGTTGTTGTCCAACACCGGCGCTAAGATGCTCTTTTTAATTTCTTTTGCACTAGACATTAGTTCAGACCTCCGTCACGAACTTTTGCTAGGAACGGACCAAAGCCCATATCACCTAACCAGAAGTCAAATGTATGTTGAACACCAACGCTAGTCAGTGTTGCACCAGAAAGGCCATCTACACCGTGCTCAGAACCTTGAGGAGCGCCACCTTTAACAACCTGAATAGCAGGTTTGTGGTTTTCGTCGAATAATTTCTTACCAACGAATTGAGCGCGCCAAGATGGGTTCTCAACTTCACCACCAAGTCCAGGAGTTTCACCTTGCTCGTAGTAAGTGATACCAGAAACTGTGTTGCCATCAGTTTCTACCGCAACGAATGCGTACATCATTGACCATAGACCGTTACCGTGAACAGGGATGATAACTTTAGAAGTTTCAGCGCCATCTTTCACAAGGTATACAGTACCCGTGTTAGCACGACGAAGGATCTTAGCGATGTCATCTTCAGCTGAAAGCTTGATTGACTGAGCTGGATCTTTTGCCGCTTTACGTTGGTCGTATGCAGCAGCATCGCCGTCAACGAAATCGCCAGTAGCGAAATCAACTAGACGAGGTTCAATGTTCTCTGCGTACAGTTCAGGGATATTACCCGCAAGTTCAATGCCCGCAACTTCAAGGATCTTAGTTTGCTGATCTAGAACCGCGTTAGCTTGTTGCTTAGGTTTAAGAACAACTGCAGCTGTTGAAACGATGATTGAGCACACTAGGCTCAATGCGATAACAACAAACAGCGTCTTTTTAATGCTATCGTTATTACTTGCCATAGCGCGCTAGTCTCCGCTTAATGTTCTTCTCGATTACAACGTGGTCAAACAGAGGAGCAAATAGGTTTGCGAATAGAATCGCAAGCATCATGCCTTCTGGGTATGCAGGGTTAACTACACGAATCATTACACACATTGCGCCGATTAGGATGCCGTACCACCACTTACCTTTGTTGGTAAATGAAGCTGATACTGGGTCAGTCGCCATGAAGAACATACCGAATGCGAAGCCACCTAGAACTAGGTGCCAGTGCCAAGGCATGCTGAACATTGCGTTAGTATCAGAACCGATCACGTTAAACAGCGTAGACACAGCAATCATACCGATCATTACACCAGCAATGATTCGCCATGAAGCGATACGCATGTAAACGATCATCGCAGCACCGATCATAAGTGCTAGAGTCGATACTTCACCGATAGAACCTGGGATGTTACCAATGAATGCGTCCATCCAAGTGATTGCTTCACCAGATGTTACGTTCATTAGTGCGCTACCGCCGCCTTGAGCCCATTGGCTAAGAGCAGTTGCACCAGAGAAACCATCTGCAGCAGTCCAAACTACGTCACCTGAAATCTGTGCAGGGTATGCAAAGAATAGGAACGCACGGCCAGCAAGTGCAGGGTTCAGGAAGTTACGACCCGTACCACCGAAGATCTCTTTAGCGACTACAACACCGAAGGTAATACCTAGTGCTGCTTGCCATAGAGGAAGTGTTGGCGGAACGATAAGCGCGAATAAGATAGAAGTAACAAAGAAACCTTCGTTTACTTCGTGCTTACGCACCATACAGAACAGAACTTCCCAGAAACCACCAACGATGAATACCGTTGCGTAGATAGGTAGGAAGTAAGTCGCACCAAGTAGCATCTTGCTGCCAACACCTGCATCGGCTCCTAAGGAGGCTCCAAGCATTTCGGTTAGCCAGTAGTGCCAGTTACCACTGATAACAGATGCTAGTTCAGCACCTGCATACATATGGTTAAGTGCTGCGATAGCTTGGCCACCCGCGTTGTACATACCCCAGAACATTGCTGGGAATACCGCGAACCAAACCATGATCATGATACGTTTTAAATCAACGCTATCACGAACGTGCGAGCTTTTCTTTGTAATAAGACCTGGCGTGTAGAACACTGTCGCTGCTGCTTCGTAAAGCGCAAACCACTTCTCGTGTTTACCACCTGGCTCAAAATGATGCTCGATGTCTTCAAGAAACTTTTTAAGGCCCATGAAAATTACCCTTCCTTCTCAATCGTATCTAGGCATTCACGAAGTAGTTGACCGTACTCGTACTTACCTGGACATACAAAGGTACACAATGCTACATCTTCTTCGTCTAGCTCTAGCGCACCTAGTGCTTGAGCACTATCAATGTCGCCTGCACATAGATCACGAAGCAGCAATGTAGGTTCCATATCTAGAGGCATTACGCGCTCGTAGTTACCAATTGGAACCATTGAGCGGTCACTACCGTTTGTTGTCGTTGTCATGTTGAACAACTGACCTTTAAACAGGTGACCAAGGAATGAACGAGTAACAGAGAACTTGTTCTTACCAGGCATAGCCCAGCCGAATAGCTCTTTATCACGACCTTCACGTAGAACAGAAACTTGCTGATGGTAACGACCAAGGAAAGCATGTGGACCTGTTGCTTCAGTACCCGTAAGTACAGAACCAGAAATCACACGAACTTCGCCTGGCATTAACTCGCTGTCTGTCAACTCTTCAAGGCTAGCACCAATTTGAGTACGAACTAGACGTGGGTTGTTCACCACTGGACCAGCCAGAGAAACAACACGCTCAGAGTAAATCTCACCAGTAAGGAAAAGCTTACCGAATGCGATAACATCTTGGTAGTTAATGCTCCACGCTACATTTTGTGCATTTACCGGATATAGGTAATGCATATGCGTGCCTGCAAGACCTGCAGGGTGTGGGCCATCAAAAACATGTTCTTCAACGTTAGACTGAGCTGAACGAGGTAAGCTAGTACCTTTTTTACAAACGTACACTTTACCGTTAGTCAGAGTTGAAAGAAGATCTAAACCAGCAACGAAAGCATCAGACTGCTCGTTAATGATTAATTCTGGCTCAGCTGCTAGCGGATTAGTATCCATAGCAGTAACGAAAATAGCCTGAGTTTCAGAATCAACTGCTGGAACCTTGCTGAACGGACGAGTTCGCAAAGCGGTCCATGCGCCAGACTCAACTAACTGAGCTTTAACCGTTTCACGGTCAAGGCCTACTAGTTGGTTAGCTTCATAGCTATTGAACGTGATTTGCTCATTGCCTGCTACTTCAATCACTACTGATTGAAGAACACGCTTAGCACCACGGTTCACTTCAATAACTTTACCGCTTGCTGGAGAAGTAAATACAACACCTGGGTTCTTTTTATCTGCAAAAAGAACTTGGCCTTTCTTCACTTCATCACCAACGCGAGCATGCATCGTAGGACGCATACCAACGTACTCTTCGCCAAGCAAGGCGACTTTAGTGATGGACTTACCATCATTAATCACCTGGGATGGAGTTCCTGCGATAGGAAGATCCAAACCCTTCTTTATTGTAATCATACGCACTTGCACTACTTTATCGGGAAAAAGATTCTTTTAATTGCGTAAATTCGGGACGTTTTAAAATCGCCCTTAGACACGACATTACAGTGTCCGGTTTTGGTAAATTTGAGATACCAAAATCGCAACATTACATTAATAAACTCATCACAAATATTATGTGAGATTTATCAGGTGCCGTATTCTAGCATTTTTTGACAACTTGATGCCATGACCAATAACTTGAATACGGCCTTTATTTGGTGAGATTTGAAGCATATGGACTCTCAAATATGTATAAATTTGACGAGCCGCACAGATAGATTGGCTTTTGAATCGTGTTTTAAACAAGAGATTAATACTCTGTCACAAACTAATATTTTACGAGTTATGTTGAAACACTGTTAATAAAAACATTACTCATTGTAGGTATTTTTAGTCGTTCAAATTGCCATCAGTTTGAGTGATATAACAACGAAAAACACATAGGTTTGGCGACAAAAAAGGCGGCATCACCACCTTTTGTCAATATGCTCGCTGTGTTACTTGCCACCACCCATACACATAGGGCTGTCTGGCACGTTATCGAGCTGCTTCATCCATTCATCTTTTGTATAAGTGTGAATGGACAGTGCGTGAATATTATTCGCTAGCTCTTCTGAAAGAGCTTTATTTACCGCTCGATGACGAGCAATAAGACGCAATCCTTCAAACACATCACTGACAACAATCACTTTAAAATGACTCTCAGAACCGGCCGGAACATTGTGCATATAGCTCTCATTAACCACGTTTAAATGACTTGGTGAAAACTCATTGTGCAATTTTGTTTCGATAACTTCTTGGATCATTGTGATTCCTTAATAACGTATTGGCATTATCCGTGGGATGAGTATAAACCCTAAGCGGTCGACTGTCTGAGTATTTGATAGCGAATGGCGTAGGTTTGGTTGAGTTTTTTCTATCTTGTTCAGCCTGCATTTGAGACAATATCTTTGTTATTTCTTACATAAGTATCTCAAGCAATGAAAACCGAACTTACCCTTCACGATAGAACTTTAACCTTACATCGTTTCCCGAAACGTTCAAATGAAACCCTTCAAGCTTGGGATGCGGGCGACGAATACCTGATCAGTCATGTTGAAGAGATGAACCTCGAACCTGGCAAACACATCCTGATCATGAACGACAGCTTCGGTGCCCTATCCGCTTGGTTCTCGAAAGATCATGATGTCACTATGATGAGCGACTCATTTATCTCTCACCGTGGTGCCCTGAAAAACTTGCAGCGCAATCAAAGTAACCGAGTGAACTTCTTGAACACGATGGATGATATCCCACACGGTATCGATCTTGTGATCATGCAGCTGCCAAAAACAAATCGTCACCTAATCTGGCAATTGAGTCAGCTACGCCAAGCATTGCCTGAAGGCTGCCAAGTGATCGGCGTCAACAAGGTAAAAGAGATTCACACCTCTACGCTTAACCTGTTCGAAAAATACCTAGGCGAAACCAAAACATCACTAGCGAAGAAAAAACACCGCTTAGTCTTCTCATCTCCAAACTGCCAGCCAATTCAAGCGGTAGAGCCTTTTGTTGAATGGGATGTAGACGGTGAAGATATCCGCCTGAAAAATTTACCAAATGTTTACTCAGGGGAAGCACTCGATCAAGGCGCTCGCTATATGCTAGAGCACATCCCTCAAGATCCTGAGCTACGTCATATCATCGATCTTGGTTGTGGCAACGGTGTATTGAGTGTAAAAGCAGGGCAATTGAACCCACAAGCCCGTATCACCTGTGTGGATGAAAGCTTTATGGCGGTGGAATCGGCGCGCCAAAACGTCAAAGATAACCTTGGTGAAGAAGGCAACTTCCAGTTCATCGCCAACAACTGTTTAGATGGCTTCAAGAAAAACAGCACCTACTTAGTGATGTGTAATCCTCCATTCCATCAGCAACAAGCGATTACGGATCACATTGCGTGGCAAATGTTCTGTGATGCAAAGCATGTTCTAAGCAATGGAGGCAAATTAATTGTTATTGGCAACCGACACCTCGGATACGATGTCAAACTAGCAAGACTATTTGGTGAAGCTAACGTTGAAACGCTTGAACTAAACCAAAAATTTGAGATATTACAAGCAACAAGAGAACCTGCGAATTTTAATAAATAAGCAGAAACGACTTCACAAGAATTTAAGATACCGAGCTTCTGGTGTGAATTTAGAAAGGATAAAGGAATGAAAAAACTGATTTTGGCTGCTTCTATTATGGCTTTGACAGCATGTTCAGCCCCTCAGCAAGAACAGATCAATGTAATGCCAGAAGCTTCACTAAGCTCAAGCAACCTTGTACAAGGCAAAACATACACACTAACCAGTAAAGATGTTCGTGCCGCTCAATATGTTGCATTGGTTGATAGTGGCCGTTCAAACATTCAGCCAATTCACGCTAAGCAAAACATGCGTATTTCTCTAGAAAATGCTGTTGCACAGCAGTTAGAGTCTCAAGGTTTTCGTGCGAGCGTAAACAGTGAAAACTCGATTGTTTTAGAGATTCAAGAAGCACTCGTTACCGTAGAGCACACCATTATGGAAAACAAAATGGACGGTAAAGTAACGCTTGAAGTTACCGCTGAAACGCCTGAAGGCAAACTAGTTAAAACATTCAACGGCACTGCAACACGCACTAGTGCATTGAGTGCATCTAACGACGACATCTCTATGGTTCTTAATGACGTGATCAACTTGGTTCTTACTGAGATCGCTAACGACCAAGAGCTACAAACTTACATGAAGGAACGTTTCTAATGGGTCGTATTTTATCTTCTATCGCATTAATGCTAGTGAGCGTGAGCGTTTGGGCTGGTCCTAAAGTAAACGTGGAAACAACATTAGGCGACTTCACTATTGAGCTTAACCAAGAACAAGCACCGGTTAGTGCGGAGAACTTCCTAAAATACGTTGCTGACGGCAGCTACGAAGGCACTATCTTCCACCGTGTTATTCCTGGCTTTATGGCTCAAGGTGGCGGCTTCGATCAAGAGATGAATCAACAAGCAACTTACGCTCCTATCAAGAATGAAGGCAGCAATGGCTTGAAGAACGATACAGCAACAATCGCGATGGCTCGTACTAATGCGCCAGATTCTGCAACTCGTCAGTTCTTCATTAACTTCTCTGATAATGACTTCTTGAACGCAAAAGGTGGTAACCCAGGCTACGCTGTATTTGGCAAAGTAACTGAAGGTTTTGATGTTGTTCAAAAGATGGCAACGATTCCAACCAAGCGAATGGGCCGCATGTCAGACATCCCAGTCGACCCAATCGTCATCACTAAAGTGACCCTTCTTAAGTAATCCAATGTAACGCCCTTATTTCTTAAGGGCGTTTTTCTATACAAGGACGCCCTATGTCATCAGGCACTCCCTCTCTTTCTTGGATGCAGACTTTTCGCAGCTACCTAGATAAACGTCTACTTTGGGTGTTTATGCTCGGCTGTTCGAGTGGCTTCCCATGGGTTCTTATTGGATCCAACATGTCTGGCTGGCTAAAAGATGCAGGTTTAACGCGTGCTGCCATTGGCTACTTTGGTAGTGTGTTTGCCGTGTATGCGATTAACTTTTTATGGGCACCATTGGTAGACCGAGTAAAACTGCCGGTGCTTCACGCAATACTCGGCCAGCGCCGCAGTTGGATCTTTTTCTGCCAAACCATTGTTTTAATCGGCACCTTATTCATCGCAGGCGTCAATCCCGCAGAGAATTTGGCGTTTACCTCAATGTTGGCGCTCGCTATTGCCATGGCCTCAGCCACGCAAGACATCGCGATTGATGCATTTCGTATTGATACCTTCCCAAAATCCGAAGCATCAAAACTGCCGCAAGCTTCCGCAATGGCCGTAATTGGGTGGTGGACGGGGTATTCACTACCAGGCTACCTTGCCTTTATTAATGCAGACTCAATCGGTTGGAATGGCGTGTATTACGGAATGGCAGGTGTCGTTGTTGTATTAATGCTGTTTACTCTTTTTGTCGGAGAGCCAAATACACAACGTGAAGCCCTACAAGAACAAGCACAACAGCGACACAATAAAGTGGTCGGCTCAAAGCTTGTCGCTTGGTTCAGTGTGACGGTAATTGAACCATTTTATGATTTCTTCAAAAGAAACGGAGTTCAAGTTGCCATTACTCTATTGCTGTTTGTGTTCCTATTTAAGATAGGTGAAGCCTTCCTAGGTCGCATGTCGATCACCTTCTATAAAGAGATAGGTTTCAGTAATGAACAGATCGGTCATTACTCCAAGTTAATTGGCTGGGGCGCGACGATATTCTTCACTTTGGTAGGCAGTGTCTTCAATGTGAAATTCGGTATTGTACGCGGACTGATGATCGGCGGTGTGGCAATGGCGGCCAGTAATCTAATGTTTGCGTGGATCGCTCACACTGGCCCGAGTGAAACCTTGTTCTTGGCAACCATCATTGTCGATAACTTTACAACTGCGTTTTCAACCGTAGCGTTTGTCTCTTTCTTAACACTATTAACCGGGCAGGCCTTCTCTGCAACCCAATATGCATTACTCGCATCCTTGGGTAACTTCGGTCGAACAACACTGGCTTCATTTAGTGGTGAATTGGTCGATTACCTCAATGATTGGTCAACCTTCTTTATACTGACCGCACTTATGGTGATTCCAAGTTTGATCATGCTCTACTCGTTACGCCACTTTTTCACGGATTTATTAGAGAAAGCCAAAACTAACCAAGAATAGAGTCAAAGAAAACAAATAAGAAGAGGGTAGCATTGATCTACCCTCTTCTACGTTCTGTCTTCAGATCTAGTCTGTTGTTTCACTGACAATTAGGTTAAAACCCGTACCCATCGAATCATCAATCGCCACGACTTGATACACCACACCATCAGCTAAGGTTGCGGGCGCAGAGTCGATAGCCACAACTGACGGCTGACCCGCTACAGTAATCGTCACAAAGTAAGACCCCGCCGCAACATAAATGCCATTCGCATAATCTCTGAATTTCACATCACTTAGCGCCGGAGTGCTACCAGAGATCCCCGCGTTTTCTGTTAAGTAGATATCCACCGATGCCGCAATTGGGTTAGCAGCGGCGTGGGTAATGTTTAACACCGCACTGGTCGCAACCGGACGACGGTTTTCAGGAACAACCAAAGGTTCCAAATTCAGTGGACTTACTGTCCCTACCGCATAGATGCTGTAATCCATGCCAGCAAATACCGCGACTCCATCTGCATCAATCAGTGCATTGGTTGTAGTGCCATCAGCAAAGATGTCAATGTCATAACTTCCTGCGGCTAAATCGATAAAACCGCGGATCTCTTTAAACATCAAATCAGCAAGAGGTGCAAATGCAGCTCCGTTGACAAAAACATCTACATCTGGGGCGCCATCAACGAGATGACCGACTCTTACTTCTGCAGTTTCTGCCATGTCGTAGATTAAAGATGAGCCCGAACCGTCCATTACCATCAATTTTACTGGGGAAGTGCTATTGGAGTCAGCTCTTGGCACAGCCGCGATCGTTAGCTCGCTACCGCCAGACAGAGTTATTTCTCCGGAGTCAAAAGCAATAGCATTGCCGCTCACGGTTTCTAATCTCACTCGGTATTGCCCTGCTGGAATATTGAGTACGTCAGTAAAGTCTTTATAACCGAGAGTGCCAAGCGGAGCACCCAATGGATCATTCGGCGCCGTTACGTATAAGTTCACATCTCCAACCCCTGTTGCCGCGTGAACAACTTGCACATCTAAACTTGAACTCGTTGCCGTTCCCTCAGAAGGTCGCGTCACAACTAAAGCCTCAACCGGGTTATTAGAACCGTCAGCGTCACCGACCACCATCACGGTGTAATCTAATTCACCGCTCAAATCGAATTGGCTTGGCGAAATTACAGTGGCAACTGCGTCACCTGGGAGTTGGACATCGACTTGAAGAGTTGTCTGGCCTTGATTTACTGAAGCGTACCCGGATGCCTGAGCATAATCGACACCGCTCCAACGAGCCTGGCTATTGACTAAAACGTTAGCTAAAGGCGCATCTGGCGATGCATGTACAGCTTGTAGTTGAGTTGTTGGTTCATCGTCATCATCACACCCAACAATGAAAAGGGCTGATATCGCTACAGCGAGTATAGGTGAATATTTCATCGGTCTTCTCTCCAAAAAAGTTAGACCAGTTCGTCACACAAATGATTAGTCCAATAACTAATCTTTAAAAAGTATTTCAAAATCTAGTGCAGTGAACTGTCTTTAATTCTCCGTGATTCAAAAAGTAGCTAGGTTCAAATCCCTAGGCAGTCATCACATGAGTTGTCCATCAATTGATTCCAACTCCACTACGCTGTTGGTCAAAAATAGATCAAAGACGAGATTAAGAGGTGGTTTGAATGAGTCATTTTTTAAGAGAAAACGCTTAGAAAAGAATACTGTTGATTTTGATATGCATATCACTCTAATTAGTAGAATCGTTTGCTTAGCGCAGTATTTCACCTATTTATCCACAAAATAATCGAATTTCACAAAATCAATAGAATTAGAGGTGCATCAGGATGCATTACCACCGTAAAGTTCCATTATTTAGATCATTAGTGTGATCGATCTCACTTTAATAATTGCAATTTTCACTCTGTCTCACTTTTATTTGAGAACAAAATCGCTATGATGCTCGGCATTCGGACACACAAACACGCACGGATTAGCGGGTTACTTATTTTAAACATAGAGAGTTCCATTATGCGTAAATCACTTTTAACTCTTGGCCTACTTGCAGCGACTTCTGCTCCAGTAATGGCAGCAGATTATTCTGACGGCGACATCCACAAAAACGATTACAAGTGGATGCAGTTCAACATCATGGGTGCAATCAACGAGAAAGGTCCTTACGAATCTACTCATGATTACCTAGAGATGGAATTTGGTGGTCGCTCTGGAATCTTCGACCTTTACGGCTATGTTGATGTATTTAACCTAACATCAGACTCAAGCAGCGACAAAGCAGACAAAGATGGCAAAATCTTCATGAAGTTTGCTCCTCGTATGTCTCTTGACGGCCTAACTGGTAAAGACCTTTCTTTCGGTCCAGTTGAAGAACTATACCTTTCAACTCTTTTCGAGTGGGATGGTAACAACGGTGGTGTTAACACTCAGAAAGTTGGTCTAGGTTCTGACGTAATGGTTCCATGGTTCGGTAAAATGGGTCTAAACCTTTACGGTACATACGACTCAAACCAAAAAGATTGGAACGGTTTCCAAATCTCGACTAACTGGTTCAAGCCATTCTACTTCTTCGAGAACGGTTCATTCATCTCTTACCAAGGTTACATTGATTACCAATTCGGTATGAAAGATGAGTACGCTCAAGTAAGCAACGGCGGCGCAATGTTCAACGGTATCTACTGGCACTCAGATCGTTTTGCAGTTGGTTACGGCCTGAAACTATACAGCGATGTATACGGCTTTAAAGATGGTGCAGACCTACCATGGGACGCTTCTTCACAAGCTGATTCTTCTGGCGTAGGTCACTACGTTGCAGTAACTTACAAGTTCTAATCGAACTTCTAAGAAAAGTTTCCAAAATGGCACCCTAGGGTGCCATTTTTTATTGCTTTCATTTAATGCCTAGCTATCCTTGCAGCATCACTTTCTTATCTCGGTATTGCTGTGAACATCACTATTGTTGGACCTGGAGCTATCGGCTCTTTATGGGCGATAAAACTACTTCAAGCTGGTCATAATGTCTCTTTGTTGAGTCGCTCCCCTGAAACCTCAATTGACCTAACACTTGATGAGCAAACTTCACTTTCCTTCAGCAATAACAATATCGACAAGCTATCAACGAGTGATTTGGTTATCTTCACAGTCAAGGCTTGGCAAGTAGAAGAAGCCACCACTCCGTTACTTCAATATCTCGACTCTGACACCATTCTCATGTTCATGCATAACGGAATGGGCGCGGTCGACAACATTGCCACTCAAATTAATGCTCACCCGATAGTATTGGCAACCACGACCCAAGCAGCATTCAAACCTGATCGTAATAGTGTATCTCATACAGGAATAGGACAAACCCAATTGGGTGCTTTTAACCAAACGGGTCAACAGTGCACGTTTTTGGTTGATGTATTGGATGATGCTCTCCCCACTGTGAGTTGGAACCCACAAATAGAAACCGCGCTTTGGGCTAAACTCGCCATCAATTGTGCTATCAATCCACTTACTGGGTTGGAACAAATCAAGAATGGTGAACTTGCAGACCAAAGGTTTGAGGGTATTTTAAGTTCTATCGTTGAAGAGCTCACACAAGCTATGCAGGCCGAAGAGATCGCTTGTTCATTCGACGGATTAGAAGCAAGTGTCAAGCAGGTCATCCAAGCCACGGCGCAGAACAACTCATCCATGAAGCAGGATATGTTTTACCAACGCAAGACAGAGATCGACTTCATCACTGGACACCTAATAAAAACAGCGCTTAAACATCAGATAGAAGTTCCTGTTAACCAAAAGCTGTTCAATCAGGTCAAAGAGCAAGAAAATAGCTGGAATCATCAAGATTAGTCAGCAACGGTCAACAAGTCGCGATAAAATAACAATACCGCTAAGCATAACGCTGGCACCAATTTCCAAGATTTTAGGTAAGAATAGATGCTTGATATCAATCACATCCGAGAGCAGTTTCCTGCGCTATCACAAACCATCAATCAACAACCATTGATTTACTTAGACAGCGCGGCAACGACACAAAAACCTCAGGTGGTTATTGATGCCATTAGTCAATATTACTCTAAGCAGAATGCCAATGTTCACCGCGGTAGCCACAGCTTGACCGCGCAAGCCACCAGTCAATTTGAAGCAGCAAGAGACAAAGTCGCTCAGTTTATTGGCGCTACGTCTCCAAAGGAAATTATCTGGACTCGCGGTGCCACTGAAGCACTTAACCTCATTGCTCAAACCTACGCAAGAAGTACCCTCCAACCGGGCGATGAAATCCTGGTGAGCGAAATGGAGCACCACGCCAACATTGTCCCTTGGCAAATTGTGGCAGAACAAACCGGTGCTAAGATCATCAAAATCCCAATGACATCTGACTGCGAATTCGACCTTGCTGCTTTTGATGCACTGTTGACTGAACGAACCAAGATCGTAGCTCTGGCTCAGATAACCAATGTGACGGGTTCTCGCCAACCGATTGAGCAAGTTATCGAAAAGGCACATGAGATGAATGCCGTGGTTGTCGTCGATGGCGCACAAGGCATTGTCCATGAACCAGTCGATGTTGCCACTTTGGGCGCAGATTTCTACGTATTCTCAGGACACAAACTCTACGCCCCTGCAGGGATTGGTGTACTTTACGGCAAACTAGAATTGCTTGAAGCGATGCCACCATGGCATGGCGGTGGCAAAATGGTCGAGCGCGTCTCTTTCTCTGGCACTACTTTTTCAGAACTGCCTGGCAAATTCGAAGCGGGCACGCCAAATGTGGCAGGAGCCATAGCACTAAGCACCGCAATAGAATGGTTAAGTGGTTTTGTACAACAAGATGTCGAAAATCATATCCACCAACTACAACACGAGACTTATCTTGCTCTCAGTAAACTGGATGACATTCAGATTTTAGGGTATCAACCTAACGCAAGTGTGATTACTTTTGTGATGGATGGTGTTCACCATCAAGATATAGCGACTCTACTGGATCAGCAAGGTATCGCAGTACGTGCAGGACATCATTGTGCTCACCCATTAATGGATGCACTTAATGTGAAAGGAACGGTTCGAATTTCATTTGGTATTTACAACAACATGGATGATGTTGAAAAGCTCGTAGCGGCGATAGAAAAAGCCGTTGATATGCTTTAGGGAGTAGCGAAATTACTTAGGGTTGGCGTTTAACGTCAACCCTTTTTGCTTCTGTGTATCAAGGAGATATTAAGCACTTAGCTCTTGGATTTGAGCAACAATCGCTTTTAATCCATTACCGCGAGATGGGCTAAGGTGGGTAATTAGACCGATTTGTTCAAAGTAACCATCAATATCGAACGCTTGAACCTGCTCTGATGTTTTTCCATCATACGCAGCCATCACTAATGCAATCAGACCGCGCACAATACGAGCATCAGAATCAGCACAAAAGTGCCAAACACCGTCGATATTTTGAGAAACCAACCACACTTGGCTTTCACAGCCAGAGACAATCACCTGCTCACTTTTCAGTTCATCAGGCATCGTTGGCAGTTTCTTACCCCATTGAATCACTTGGCGATAACGGTCTTCCCAGCCGCTGAATGTCTGCATCTTCGCGACGATATCATCACTGGTAATTTCAGTGCCGAATGGAGAGCTTGGGAATGTGGTCATTTTAATATCCAGTCGATTGTTAATTGAGTAAAAGACGTTACTTAGCGTGCTTTTGAATCAGCTTTTCAACGATACGCGAAACAGCTACAAAACCAAACGTCGCCGTTACAACTGTTGCCGCACCAAAACCCGTCGCACAATCCATACGTTTTGGACCTTCTGCTGTCGCTTTCGCAGCACAGACACTGCCGTCAGCTTGAGGGTATTTCAGCTGTTCAGTTGAGAACACACAATCGATACCAAACTTACGTGCTGGATTCTTAGGGAAATTATGATGACGACGAAGGGTATCTTTTAGCTTCTTCGCGAGCGGATCTTGAATCGTCTTCGTCAGATCAGCCACTTTGATTTGAGTCGGATCGATTTGACCACCCGCACCACCAGTGGTGATCACCTTAATTTTGTTGCTACGACAATATGCCAACAGTGAAGCCTTAGCTTTCATGCTGTCAATCGCATCTAATACAAAGTCGAACTCTTTCGACAGGTATTCAGCCTGATTGTCTGGGCCGATGAAGTCGTCAATCAGGTTAACTTTACACTCAGGGTTAATCAGCTTAACGCGCTCTGCCATCACTTCAATTTTGCTTTTACCAACGGTACCCGACATTGCGTGGATCTGACGGTTGATGTTGGTCACACACACATCATCCATATCGATCAAAGTCAGCTCACCTAAACCAGTACGAGCAAGCGCTTCAACCGCCCATGAACCTACACCGCCAATACCGATCACACACACGTGTGCTGCTCTAAGTATGTCGACTTCACTATTACCATATAGGCGACGGGTGCCACCAAATCGTTGGTCATAGTTTTCTGAAGCTGGAGTGGTCAATTCACGCATTGTTGCCGCCAATTTATTTCTGAGAAAAAGAAAAGAGTGCGTTTTATACGCACTCTTGAATAAAAAGTCTAGGGGATTAGCGATTCGCTTTCAATGCCCTATTTTATTGTAGCTTACTCAACCTTTTCAGGAGGCAAAGCCCAAGGCGCTTCAGTTGCGCTGCCATCTAAACCGAGCTTCCACACACGACCAAAATGCTTGTAATGGCCCGCTTCTGTACCCGCTCGAGGGCCCATGCCGTGGTAAAGGTCCAAATGGTTTTGCTTAACCGCGCCGCCCGTATCCAAAACCAATAGCAGTCTTAGTTGATGAGCGCCGCTCCAAGTACCATCAGCATTCAGTAGTGGAACCTCAGCAAGAATCGGTGTTCCCATAGGTAAGATAGAGCGATCGCCCGCTACCGCCGCCATCGGTAATAGAGGAATGCCCGCGCTGCCCATTACCGATAGGTCGTCTCTCGCTTCAAAGAAAACGAAAGAAGGGTTTTGCTCAAGCAGCTCTTTCACTACTTCAGGATCGTTTGCCAATACCCACTCTTTGATTGCTTTTAGCGACATTTTTTCGCGTGGAACTAAGCCTCGTTCAATCAGAACACGGCCAATGCTCACATAAGCTTTATTGTTCTTACCCGCGTAGGCGAAATACTGCAGCGTGTCATCATCACCGAAGTGTACAAATCCACTGCCCTGTACTTCCATCATAAATGGGTCGATACGGTTTGCTGAGTAACCTAACTCAAGGCCCTGACCTTCTAGTGCGCCGTTGTAAATCTCTTGGCGTGTTGGACACTCTTTACCACACTCAGGAAGCCCGTAAACAGGGTAACGATATTCTTCATTCGCTTCGTGGCGTAGCTCCATTACAGGAGAAAAGTACCCAGTGAACAAAACGTTGCCTTGCTTATCACCACCACCCAATTGAGCAGTTTGAACGCCAAAGTTAGCGAGCTCGCTTGGATCTCCACTTTGCATCGCCCACTCATTGAGTTGCTGATAAAGCGGCTCATAGATTTTAGCCATCGAAGGGGATTTAGAAACCACCATCTCAGCTTGTTCTGCAAATGCGGTGTAGTCTCTTGGTTTATTGGATTCAACCTGATCGACCTTATTCAAGGTGCGAGGAAATTCGTCATCAAGGTGTTGCTGAGCAAGATCAGTGGGTTGAGCACAGCCAAATAACAAAGAGGCAGCGACAAGGGGAAGCCATTTTTTAATCACAAGAGTCATCCTAAAAATTCTATGCATCGAGGATGACAAAAACAGTCAGATAACACAATCTTAGATTGTAAGAGTTTACAAGAAGATAACCTATCGGACGGAGTTATCGATATGGCCCTTAAGGCGGAAGATGGGATTGTAGTGACTGTCAGAATCGAGCACCATTTCTGTATTGTCAGAATTGGTCATGCGGAAGCGATAGGTTTTATCACCCGCCTTGTATTCAAAGTAGTTTCCATCAAAGTCAAAGCTCGTCGAAACAACAGACCCACGAACTGACACACCATTAGCATTCAGAACAAACTCATCGGTCGCATAATGTGCAACATCTTGCTCTATCCAAGTGCCGTATATCAGATTGTCGGGCGTCGCCGCATTTTGCACTCGGGAAAGCACATCGCCGAACAAAGAAACCACCGCAAACGAACCCACTAAGGCTAGAACCATTAAACAACGTTCAATGATCTTACGCTTCAACTTAGATTGATTGCGCTGATCAGCTTCGCTGTAGAGACCTTTGGTTATCTCATCGATTTTGTTCTTTGTTGCTGGAGCTTGTTGCATTCGGTGACTACTCATAAGGATGCTATGCGCATTCTACACTGAGACAGTTTATATATTGAAGCCTAGATAAGATTAGTTTGCGCTTTATTCCAAAAAGGTGTTGTTTACATTTGAATTTAAATGCTAAATTATCGAATGAATAAACAAAATGGACTTGTTCTGTGAAATTAAGAAGTACAGCGCTAGTAAAAGGTTTCAGACAATCAACCCCTTACGTAAATGCTCACCGTGGCAAAACCATGGTCATTATGCTGGGAGGCGAAGCCGTTGCCGACAGGAACTTTGGTAACATTATTAGTGATATAGCCTTGCTCCACAGCCTTGGAGTAAAGATTGTTCTCGTTCACGGGGCAAGACCGCAGATCAACCAATTGCTCGCCAAGCAAGATTGCCATACGCCTTATCACAAGAATATTAGGGTCACTGATGAATATTCTTTGGGCGTCGCTATGCAGGCTGCTGGACAGCTTCAACTTGCCATCACCGCACGCCTCTCAATGAGCTTAAACAACACGCCGATGGCAGGCACTCAACTCAATGTTATGAGTGGTAACTTCATTACGGCTCAACCGCTTGGCGTGGATGACGGTACGGATTATTGCCATAGCGGGCGTATTCGTCGAATCGATATCGAAGGGATCAATCGCACGCTTGACCAAGGTTCAATTGTACTGCTTGGCCCTATTGCCAGCTCCGTGACAGGCGAAAGCTTTAACCTACTTTCTGAAGAGGTCGCTACCCAAGTTGCTATTCGTCTAAAGGCCGACAAGCTGATTGGCTTCTGCTCCGAACAAGGGGTAACAGATGAACGCGGTAACGTGCTCGCCGAACTCTTCCCTAAAGATGCCAAGCAAATTCTAGAACGATTAACGGAATCTCAAAATCCTGCCGAAGACATGAGCACAGGAACACTGCGCTTCTTGAAAGGAGCGATCTCCGCTTGTCGAGCTGGTGTGCCTCGTTGTCATCTAATCAGCTACAAGGTAGATGGCGCATTAATCCAAGAGTTGTTCTCTTTTGACGGTATTGGAACCCAAGTGGTCATGGCTAGTGCCGAGCAAGTAAGACAAGCTCAGATCGACGATATTGGTGGCATATTTGACCTTATTCGTCCTTTGGAAGAACAAGGCATTCTCGTTCGTCGCTCAAGAGAACAATTGGAACAAGAGATTCACCGCTTTACGATTATCGAAAAAGACGGACTGATTATTGGTTGCGCTGCACTATATGCGTATCCGGAAGATCACATGGCAGAGATGGCGTGTGTGGCGATTCACCCTGACTATCGCGATGGAAACCGTGGGCAATTGTTGCTGGATTACATGCGTCACCAATCAAAATCTCGTGATATCGACCAGATTTTTGTCCTTACTACGCACAGCCTTCACTGGTTCCGTGAACAGGGTTTTTACGAGATAGCGGTTGATGAATTACCGATGGAAAAACAAGGGTTATACAACTATCAGAGAAACTCAAAGATCTTGGCGCTCAACGTATAAATAAAGTTTTGGAGCACAATCTCACTTCGACAGAAAAATAATTGCAAATGTAATCGTTTTCTATATGAGATTTATTAACTATGCACTTTCACTCACACGTATAATTGTATAGAATTTAGACGTTTTAATAATCTTAACAAATGTTTTTATTGGAATTGCCATCTCGATAGTCATGTCGAACTCATTGAGGTGGTCACTGCACGGATTGCTATACCCGTTGACGGCCAGCACGCTAACATTAGCTCTGCTCGTTAATATAAACAGCAAAAAGAGCAATATTGATATGAGAACCATTGTTTGTAACTCGCTGCAAAGTTTTTGGGATATGGCTGATAACCAATTCTTAGAAGGGCTAGACGTACACTGCGTGTTCCCTGTTAGCGAGAATCTAAAAGAGTTTATTTTGAATTGCCAAGCAAAGTACAAGATAAACCACATATCGTTTACTCGAGCGTTTTTAGGCTCTGATTCCTAATAACGCTCAAAGCAACCAAGGATGGTTGCTTTGTGTTTATCTAGCCCTAAGTTCAAAACCTTCTCTAGCCGTCCATAACGACTAATTCGTTAAGCGACTGCCTAAACCACTCACTCGCTCTGTTTTCACCTTAATCCCACGCTTCAACACATTTGTATCGCTGAACATCATCAGTCGTTTCTTCGCACGTGTAATACCTGTATAGATAAGCTCCCGCGTTAAAATAGGGCTGAAATCTGGCGGCAAGATCATTAAGGTCAGATCAAATTCACTACCCTGAGATTTGTGTATTGTCATTGCATAAGCCGTTTCATGATCGGGCACTCGGCTTGGTAGCACAGCTTTTACGCTGCCATCGGGCAACTCAAAATAGACCTTCAAACGAGGGGTTAAGTCAGGTTGACTAGAACCCGCCTCAAGCATACAGATACCAATATCACCATTGTACAAACCCAAGCCATGATCATTTCGCGTCACCATAACAGGACGTCCGTGATACCACAGCTCATCATTATGAGGGCTCACCAAACGCCTTGCGGCCAGTGCTCTTTCAATTCTGTGGTTGAGGCCTTTAACACCAAAATCCCCTTCACGAATGGAACACAACAGTCGGCATTGGCTGAACAAATCGAGTACCGATTTCGCTCTCGCTTCTTGAGTTTCTAACTCTTCCAACGGCACATTCATTCTATTGAGGTACGCACCATACTCGTTAACCAAAGTACGCAGCATCAGGTTATAGCTGTCACTCGACAGAGGGTGGTTTTCGATATCGCCAAAACCTTTGGCAAACACTTGGTCTACTTGATTCGCAGAACCATTATTGATTGCTTTTGCCAGCTGACCGATACCGGAGCGCGCATCGAAACGATAACTCTTCTGCAGCATACACAAGCTATCCGCAATCGCAGGCGGATTCACCGCTCCAGCTTTGTCTTGTCTTGGTTTAGCTATCGCATCAAAACCTGTCATCTCTGCAATCAAATTGCCTTGCGCTGTGCTGTACCCTGCAGAGTTGAATGAACAGATATCACCGAGCACAGCACCTGCCTCTACTGAAGCGAGTTGGTCTTTATCACCCAATAAGATGAGCCTTGCGTGCTCAGGAAGTGCATCCACCAGCTTATACATCATCGACAGATCAACCATTGAAGCTTCATCCACTACCAAGATATCAAGGTGGAGTGGATTGCGTCGGTTATGTCTAAACTCAGCACGGTTAGGAATCGCGCCGAGTAATCGATGTAACGTGCTCGATTCAGTTGGTATGTTGGCCTTCACTTCAGGCGCTAATGGCAGCTGCTCAATCGCTTTACCAATCGACTCGGTTAAACGCGCCGCCGCTTTACCTGTCGGTGCCACCAGCTTAATCGTTGGCGTTTTACCTTGGCTGAGCGATTGCTCGATCATCGCCGACAGTAATTTGGTTACTGTGGTCGTTTTACCGGTACCCGGCCCACCGGAAATCACCGCAAAGCGACGACTCAGCGCCACCGCGGCTGCCACTTTTTGCCAGTTCAAACATGCCGATAACGGCACCAAGTCGTCCAACACATCTAAGCCCGTTACCTGCTTAGCTTGTACAATCGCTTGGTCGATTGATCCCCAATCTAAAGCCTGCTCATTCACAATATCAAGATGGTCACACACCAATTGTTGGCGTAATACCTGAGACGTTTGTTGGCTTGCTTCAGCCTTGGCTAAGGCGTTAAACAGAAAATGATAGCTACGTGCAAAAAGCAGATTGAGCGTTTCAGTCAGCGCTTTTTTCTGCTCAGTATTGAACTCTACCGGCTTACTTAAACGGTTTAAGGTCTCAGCCAACACAACTTCGTAGTTCCAATAACGCTGTAAATAGACACGCTGCCCATCGAACATTAGAGGCTTAACACAATCGTTGGTCGTTCCCACTAAGTTTGATGATTGAAGCACAGCCACCCAATCAATACCCAACAGTTTTTGGTTCAATTGCAGTGCAGTTTCACCGTATAACCCAAGTAACTGAGCAAGATCTGCCGCTAGTTCAGGGCCTGTCGTATGCTGCTGTATAAGCTGAGTACAAATGTGTCCTTTGCCTAATTCATGGCTCACTACCCCCGCGAGAAAGCCGATCTCTTGAGGGTAGCTCGTGGCTTGCTGAGCAAGAAAACGGGCAAATTGATGATCCAACTGACGAATAGAACCCTTATCCGCAAGAAACTGGAGTACATCCATCAGTTGCTCAGGAATAAGTGAAACTGGCTTTGCTGTATTCGCAGTATCTATGCCGGTATTAGTTGTCGTTGTTGTCATTATAAAAGCCCCATCTGTCCAGTTTCATCGTCATTCAATTGTGCCGAACGTCTGTCTATCACTTTACCGTCAATCAATTGATCCATTTCATCAAGTAAAGCCAGTGTTGGTTTGGCCGAGAAAATACCTTGCTGAGATTGGCCGTCCATTCCTCGTAAGAACAAGTAGTACACGCCACCAAAATGTTGTTCGTAGCTGTAATTGGCAACGCGGCTGCGTAAGAAACGGTGCAACGCCAATGCATAGATTTGATATTGCAAATCATAGCGATGGTCGGCCATCGCCGATTTCAATGCCTCGCCATGGTAGACAGCAACATCATCTCCTAAGTGATTCGATTTCCAGTCGAGTACATAGTATTTACCTTGGTGCTCAAACACCAAATCGATGAAGCCTTTCAACATACCTTGCACGGTTTGGAAACCTAGATCGCCCGCTTTGGCTGACAATGGATCGTGATATTGAATGGTTTGATTCAGTTCAGATGCAGCCAATACTTCGATCGGCAGTAAGAATTCCATCTCAACTAAACGTTGCGTCGAGTCTTTCTCGCTTAGCTTTAAGTTCTTGCCGTCTAATGCGGTGTTCAGCACTGTATCGACCAGTTGCTGAAGCACAGGTAGCCACTCTAATTCATATTGCTCTGATTCTAATAAGTGAGTGATTACTTGCGTGTTATGTTCACTGGTTGCTGGCTCGGTAAATTCAACCTCCTCAAACAAGGTGTGTAAGAAAGTACCTGGGCGAGCACCACGAGGGAACGTAAAGATAGAGCGTTCAGGCTCAATCAACTCAGACTCATCCTGCTCATCAGCCGAGTCAATATCAAAACCAGACACCTCAATGGTCGCGTCATGGCTCGCGCCGTGACTGCCTTGCTTTACAAGCCCCGAGTAACTGGTGATACGCCAAGCTCGGTCGATTGAAGCCTTGAGTTCATTAGCATGTAAGTCGTCACTCACTTGCTCTGTTTGTACAAATACCTGTTCATGAGCGGTTGGTGTTTCGGCTAACAGCACACTTGAATTTTTGCCTTCAATTGCCGTTAGAGCTTGATGCAATTCGGCAATACCCTGCTCTTGTCCGTTTTGAACCAAGTAGCCCATCGCACTCAAATGCACGCCTGTCGGTTCTTTGGTTGAACGCCCTTTACGCAGTGGCGCTATACCAATAAAACAGCCATAAACCGCACGAGTCAGCGCTACATAAACCAGGCGCAAATCTTCCGCTAGTCGTTCTTTATCGGCTTGCGCTAAGGCACTGTCGCTGCCAGTAATATCGAGTACTGTGGTGTCTGAATCATGGTCGTAGAATTTGCCTTCGCTCGCTTCTCGGTAACTCGCGACAAATGGGAGGAATACAAGGTCATATTCCAAACCTTTCGATTTGTGAATAGTAACGATTTGAACCAAGTTTCTCTCTGACTCAAGACGTTGAATGTCATCTTCACTGCCGCCTAAACCATTTTGTGCATCTGATATCGCTTCTGCCAACCAACGCAACAAGCCATAGTCACTGTCGAGCTCCTGCCTAGCTTGTTGCAACAATTCGCCAATGTGCATTAAATCAGTGAGTGAGCGCTCACCATTTTCTTCTTCCAGTAAGCGTTCCGCGAGATGTCGTTTACTGATCACGCTGCGAAGCATTGGCAACACGCCGCGCTGAAGCCACAACTTACGATATTCTCTAAACTCGTTAACGACGTTTTCCCACACCACTTCATCGTTGTTGAGTTCATCCAATGATGCGGCATCCAGAGCAAACAACTCCGACGCTAAACTGGCGCGTAATGCTCGGTCATTTTCAGGTGTCAGCACCGCCTGCAACAAACGTTGAATATCTTGTGCGACCAAGCTGGTGAACACACTGTCTCGGTTGGATAAATACACGCTCGCAATGCCTTGTTCCGACAACGCGTTCTTAATCAGGCGACCTTCACTGCCGGTTCGAACCAAGACAGCAATATCACCCGCATTCACGGCATGTTGTTTTTTGCCGTTATCAAAATAGGCTTGCTGGTTTTGAGAAGCGGTCAGAATGGTTTGAATTTGACTCGCCGTCGCCTCTGCCATTGCCTTGTGATATTCACCTTTCGGCAATGGCTTGTCTTCAGCCTCTTGCAGCCAAAAGGTCAGTGCATGTTGAGTCTGGCCATTCATCACCCATTGGCGCTTGTCAGCAGATGGACTGGCAGCAACGGGCAAAAATGGAATGTCTTGATCGTAGATAAACGGGCTATCCGAATTCATAAACACTTGGTTTACTGCGCTGACCATATCAGCACTCGAACGCCAGTTAGTGCCTAAGGTGTAGTGAGCACTAACTTGGTTTCTCGCCTTGATATAGGTAAAGATATCTGCGCCACGGAAACCGTAGATAGCCTGCTTCGGGTCACCGATCATAAACAGACCACACTGCGGATTATCGAGGTAGATTCGGCTAAAAATACTGTATTGCAGCGGATCGGTATCTTGGAATTCATCGATCATCGCCACCGGGTATAAGGTACGGATTCTTTCCACCAGCAATGACTGCTCATCGACATCGATCGACGCAGATAACTGAGTCAGTAGATCATCAAATGATAACCACTGCTTCTGCTGTTTTGCCTTGGCTAGCATAGTTCGACAATGAGTAATCGCATGCGCCAATAACGGAGCTTTCAAATCAGCTGGGTGATTTAAGAAATCCTCAATCGCTCCGAAAACTGCATGCTGAGGCGCGGTGCCTTTTGGTGTTTTTTCAATTAACGTTGCTTGTGAGAACTTCTCTAGTTTATCTGGAAACTGGTAATCATGAGTGTCGCTCTGCGCCCATGCTGTCACAGCTTCTAACCATGTCGGCAGAGATTTCTTAGTGTAGCTACGCTTGTTCACATCCGAAGCAGAGATCAAAGCCAAAAAGTCCGCTTCGGATTCACACCACAGCGCTTTAAGTTGCTTCACTTTATCTAGGTTTTGGTTGTGCAGAGTTTGCAAGTCGCCCGACATCGCATCTACCGTCAATTTCAGCGGAGATCCTGTCAGATAACGATTTACGTCTGCTAATAACGCAGCAGGTGAACCCCAGATATTACGAACCTCACCAGCCAGTTGAATGGGCAGCGGGTAAAACTGTTTACGCCAATAGTCAGCAACTACTTGTGCTTTTAGGTGGCTTTCATCGGTCACAAATTCGTTATCAAAGCGGCTTCCAGACTCAAAAGCATTTTGAGTCAACATTCGCTGACAGAAACCGTGAATGGTGTATACCGCAGCCTCATCCATTTGTCTTTCAGCGTTAAGCAGAGTTTTAGCCGCGCCAGCATGATCATCGATGGCTTGTAACAAAGGAGCAATCACTGGGTCGTCACTTTGCCCACGTGCAAACGCAATCCGTGCATCATGGATTCGAGCACGGATACGATCTCGCAGCTCAGCGGTAGCCGCTTCGGTAAAGGTCACCACTAGAATTTGGTCTACGGTTAGCGGCTCATGATGTCGAGTAGCTTCAGTCAGATCGCCTAGCGGCGCAGCAGTGCCGTGCCCGAGCAGTAAGCGCAAATACAAGCCAGCAATAGTAAATGTTTTACCAGTACCCGCCGATGCTTCAATTAAACGCGCGCCATGAAGTGGAAACGTCATGGTATTGAGTGTCTGTGGAGCGATTACCTGAACACTGCTTGTGGTCGTCATGCCTTACTGCCTTCTGATAAATATGTTGTTACAAATGTGACCTAGCGTGGAAAACGTCATTCAATTTACGTCCTACGCTGATTTGTTAATAGTTAGTGCGATCTCTCTCACGGATCAATTCGGATCGCCTCGCTACTATGCGCCCACGAGTTCAGGAGCGCGTACGAGTTTTGTACTTTATGGCGTTACTTTGAACCACAGAATAATGGTCCCTCTGACCTGTGGCCGTACAGCGAACGCCCTACACTAATAATGATTTACTGGCGGCCACTTTATTTCCTGTACCTTGCTTCTCTTCGCCTTGATTCCCTTCACCAGGAAAGCAAGCATCCCAAATGCTGACCAGCGACTCTCTTTCATCATTAAATAATTCAGCGCAAACGCTACTGATCTTGTCGATCACTGCCACTTACTCCTGATCTTCCAGATCAGCCGCCGCCAACCTTGCCGCCTGTAACACAAGCGTTGAATACATACGCGACTCAGCAGCCAGCTCATCGTCCCATTTAGGCCAAATACGCGAGATGTAGGTATCTCGCCCCTCGCCAGTGAAAGCGAAGCTGTCATTAAAAGTATCGGCCATTTTCTTAAGTGACTTCTCTTCATCATCGACCCATTTACCACGGCTAAAGCCCGCTTCAACGCCAGCCAATGCGGTTTTCGGGAAGTAAGGCAGTGGTGCAGTCATACCTTGATAGAACAGTCGTACTAACTCCGCCAACAAACTCTTCGCCTGCTGCGCATCGCCAATAGGCTGTAGCGTTTGGTGAACCACGCCTTCTTTTCTGTCATAGCCAATAATATGAGTCGTTTTGCCGTGGCCCATCACTGCGCAACACAAGTGATCGATCCACGCGGCCAAGTAATCTTGAGAGCGTATTTTGCCACTACGAAAACGCACTAAACCCGATTGATAGTTTTGAGTTAACCACCCCATCAAGCGAACAGGCTTACCTTCGCCTAACACGTCAAACTCGATATTCACTTCGAGATCTTGCTGCGGTGATCCGCTCACAAATCTAATCTCTTTGGCTAAGTCTTCCGCTTGAACACGGTTGGTTTCAAATTCGATGTCACCAAAGGCGCCGACCGGTAATCGACCTTGGGCTTTTTGCTCAGAGACAAACAGTCGCACCGCTTCGTCTGCACCTTCTGGGTGGTCCAGCAACACTTGCAGCAGCGCATCTTTAAGCTGGAAGCTCTCTAGTCCATTGAGTACGAATGGCTCATCGTCTTCCATTACAGGAAGTGGCGGTTCAAACACCACTTTGAGACGGCGATTAAAGAAGTACTGCACTGGCAAACGCCAAAAACGCTGTAACTCAACCAGGTCCAATTCCAACGGGTACGTTGCCCCCAACAAATAGTCATCCAATGCACGATTGAATTCACCACTGCGCTCACCAGAACGATTTGCCGCAGGAAGCCATTCTTTGGCGTAGCTCAATACATGACCTGCATCACCTTGCGTAAAGGCTGCTGGGCTAAATGGTGTCATGGTGTGTTCAAAGCTGATTGCTTGAGTCAGTTTGATACCAGAATCATCACTTGGTAACGCTTGATCTGCACTTAGGCAGTAGTTCTGGTGGCAGTACTCAATCAACTCAGAAACCAATACCGACGGTACTCGCTCAGTATTATCTTGAATCGAACGGCCGACATAGCTGATGTATAAACACTCTTGTGCTGACAGCATTGCTTCTAGGAATAGATAACGGTCATCATCACGACGAGAACGATCACCAGGTCGAGTGCGCCCGTTCATCAGGTCAAAACCTTCTGGCGGCATTGAGCGAGGGTAAACCCCATCATTCATGCCTAACAAACAGACGGTTTTGAACGGAATAGAACGCATCGGCATCAAGGTACAAAAGTTAACTTGTCCCGCTAAGAAACGCTGACTGATACGGGCGCCCGACAGTTTATTATTTAAGTACTGATAGATGATACTCGGCGACAACTCTTGCTCATACAAGGCATCATCAAGCTGTTCATTCAGTTGTGAAAGTGCATCACGAATCGACTTAAGCACCACCTCACCTTCCAGCTCAACCGCAAAAAAATCATCAATCATTTGCAGCAAGGTTTCACGCCACATATCGATTGATTGGGTTTCAGTTAGTCGTTGGCGGTAATGAGCGATACGGTCAATAAAGTGCGCTAACTTACCCGCAAGTTCGGCGTTAATACCCTGAACTTCGTTATAAGCCGCAATCGGAGAATGTTCAGTTTCAAACAAGCCCGCAGAGTCTGACATCGCATAGCCCAGTAACATACGCTGAATACCAAATAGCCAGGTATTTTGCTCAGTCGCAGGTAGATCAAATTCTGTTGCAGTTGAAGCATCAACCCCCCAACGAATGCCCGCCTCTTCAACCCATTGCTTGGCTTGCTCGAATTGAAACTCGTCAATACCAAAGCGTGCCATCATCGCAGGAATTTCTAACAGCTCTAGCAACTCAGAGGCTAAACAGCGCGTGTTCGGTAGCGCGACCAATTGCATGAAAGCGGTCAGAATTGGGCTTTCTTGGTCTGCAGTTCTATCAGAGATCGAGTAAGGGATATAACGCTCACCCGGAGCATTACCAAATACCGCCTGAATCGCTGGGCTATAAGCATTAATGTCAGACACCATCACGATGATATCGCGTGGTTTCAGGGTCGGGTCGGCATCAAACATCGCCAATAGCTGGTCATGAAGAACTTCCACCTCACGCATTGGGCTGTGACACGCATGTACAGTCAGTGAACGATCGCCAAGCTCAACCACCTGTTTATGATTGCTGGAATCTAAGATGTGATCAACTTGATGTTCTTCTAGCTGGAGAATATCGGCTTGCAATTGATGGAGCAGGCTGTCTCTCTCTACATCAATAAAGAACTCGTGCTCTTCACTGTCTGATTGAGATAGCAAAAACAGGTTATCTCTGCCCAATTTACCCATAGACGCCAACAAGCTATTACCGACAGCTTGGCTAGTATGCAGTTCATCTTCAACGTTGGCTTCAATGCCATCTTTTAATGGTGAGACTTCGCCTTCTAGCTGAGGTAAACCATCAACCAAAGCAAACTGCTTACGACGCTGCGCTTCCACTCTCGCCAAGTATTTACGGTCACGAATATCGCCCCAGTAATGTTGGCAAGGGTTGGTAAACATAAGGTGGACATCAATCTGTTCTCCAAGCGCTTTCAAGGCATCCATGTAGCGAGGAGGCAGTGACGAAATACCAAACACAAATAAGCGTTTAGGTAGGTGCTGCAGTTGACCTTGTTGATTTGCTAGCGCTTCAATGAAGTCGTGGTACAAATTGCCACGGTGGTATTTTGATTGGCCTTGAGACAAGGTTTGCTCATAGAGTGCTTGCCACAAGATCGGTTGCCAAGGGTGCTCTTGCTGCCCTTCATCATCGACCAATTCAGCAACGGGCTCTCCCGCTTCCCACATCGCCATCCATTCAGGCCGATACACCAAGTAACCATCGAAGATATCGGCAATTTTCTCGGCTAATTGATACAACTTAGAGCCGTCTTCGTCATTTTCAAGATAGCGTTGCAGAGGTAAGAAATCAGGGTGGCCAAGTTTAGCCGGTAGCAAACTCATCAACTTCCACGTCATCGCTTCTTTGTTAAAAGCACTGCGTTTAGGCACATCAGGAAGCACTTGGGTAAACATATCCCAAATGAAGGTTGCTGGAAGAGGAAAGTCTATATTTGCTGCTACACCAAACTCTTTGGCGAGTTCCATCTTAAGCCATTGAGACATACCCGGGCTCTGAACCAAGATCTGCTCTTTTTCGAAAGGATTGGCTAAAGGGTCACTTTTGATCAAGTGAACGAGAAGAATTTTTAAAGTATCGACTTTATTGGAATGGTAAACAGTAAACAAAGTGCACTCACGCTAATCTTGCCACAATATAAAGCCAGATTAGCATAAGTGCCGAGTTTGGATGAGCAATATAAGCTTATGAAATGCCGAAAACTTACTATCTATTGTTCGCTCAAGCTAAATCCTGTTAACTGCTTACTGTTATGCCGCTAAGTTGGATTTTATTTAAGCACAGAAACCCAACATCAGTAGCTGCAATTAGCAATTACCACTCTTTGTCTAGGTCAGCATAAAGCTGATAATCGCCCTTTATGTCATCCCAATGATGCAATTGATGCAATAACTCAGCTTTAGTTAGCTTGAACCTAAAGTGCTCTTTGTAAGGCTTCTCTATCGGCGTATTCAATATGATAGGCTCATCAGTAAACTCAAAAAACCAGTATAGGCCATCTTGTTGACTATCTTTACCCGTAAACTGTTGGCTTATTTTACTTCGTGGTAGCAACTTCACATTAGCTACACGATATAGATACTTTGAAAATTGACTATTATCAGTAACCTTATTACGAACAGTAATCAATAAATAACGGACTTCACGAACAATGTTACGGTGCACATTTTGGCGGTTGGTCGCTAATAGTTGTGTATGATACCCCTTAAGCTTGCCACTCCGAGCTAGATTCAAGTAAGTATCATCACGACCTATTTCATTCAATGGCGCTACCATCGTCAGATCTTGATAACGAGCACTGCAGCTTCCATAAGGTGAAATACGAGCTGAATCTTCGATGAAATAGTAGTCATTACTTAACCTAGAGCGACTTGCAATACTCGCTCCTAATTTTTGCTGTAAGTAGTTTTTCAGCCACAAGTTATGACCCAATTGATTAGCACTTGGTAACAGAGCAAACGCACCAATACCTATTTGTTCAATCGCATCTTGGTAAGGGTTTTGAGTCGCCTCTTGATCGCAAAAACCAGGATATAAGGCAAAGGCCCCCATAACAGGCCGGCTCTTAATCGGGTTTTCATTATCTAGTTTTTGTTGATGAATGATTGCATCACGATAGCGATGCATCTGATTAATCGCATCTTCAGGGACAGCATCGAATTTATCACTATTCACTTTTATTTGGTAATTATCAATTCTGTATTTAGCATCAAATAAAATAAAGAAGGACTCCTCATTTTCAAGGGTCACTTGTAGCACGATGTCAGGTCGCTGATTTGCTATCCAAGTGCGTTCTTTCACACCTTTAGGCGAAAAGGTCGGTTCATGAGCTAATTTGATTACAACACCGTCATCTCGTCTAAACTCAAATGCAGCAGCCATTCCATCTTTACTAAATTGCTTTTCAAACTGCACTTGTTTTAACTTAACTAACTCTCGCTTTATCTCTTTAAAACCAAGGCTTTTAATAACAGCCATAATTTCAACAAAACACCAAATTTCGTATAGCTCAGCGACCGACTTAACCGACATATCCGTCTGATTGTTAGTGTTATTTAAATAATATTTTAACTGCTGCCATACTTTATAGGCTTTTGCATAGCCAGTACCCTGTTGTAATACCTTCGACTCACCACCTTGCCCTTTGAAGGTACCAACTTCACGCCAAAGCTGATGCTTGCACATTTTGTTAAACGTATACTGCCACGTTTGCACCTTTTGAATAAAAGAGCCTGACAATTGAGATTTTTCGGTGCGGATAATAGTAGAAATTAAACGATGTAAATTATTAGCGACTTTATTAATAACCATTTTAATAAAACGATTTTCAGGCGTATCAATATAGAGTTTTTTAAAGCTAATAGGGAGTCTTGGGGTAGCCACTCCGCTTTGAATTAAATGTTGAGACTTTTCCGCCTGCTTTGGGTTCAATCGTTTATTAACCCGATCTAACTTTTGACACTTAGAAAAAGACTGCAGTCGATTATGAGGGGAGTTAATGACTTGCTTTACACCATTTTGCAGGTCTTCAACCAAACGCTGAAACTGAGCAAGCCAAAACAGTTCAAACTTTTCAGTACTGCGCTGTGATTGACTCACATGCTGACTTGTTTTGCTACTTAAGCTATAGCGCCAAAGAGGATAAATATCATCAATGGTACGATTAATTAAAGGAAGGTCTTGATCAATCACCATCTTTGTAGCAAAGATATTAAAGTTAACTTCAGCACTACAAAGCTTATCTCCCAATTGATACTCAATATTAAAACGGCAGTTACCGACATCATTACCAAAATTAATAGCAGCTTGTAGCCCATCACCATTTCGTGTTAGATGAAAAGCATCTTCGATTAGACGATGCTTATGATTAACTGTTGCAGTATTCTTAATTACTGGCCTTTCAAATTCAATATCAAACCAATACTGGCGATTTTCAAAAAAGTAAGGGGTAGTGATAGACGATGCACACTCATCATCAAATGTAGCCACTACTCCCCCCACACTAATCAATACAACATCACCGGAAGGCAATGCCTGATCACGTTGTCTGTAAGTGTGCTCTAATTTACTTAAGGGGCTATTGAGATCATCACATGTAACATAAATAGTAAAATGTTCATGCTTAGCTTTGATGGTCACACGCTTTTGCTTCGCCATTCCTTACTGCTTCCCTATCACCATTATTATGGCCAAAAAGAGGTGAAGCCTGACTGCAACTTCGACTGCATATACTCAAGCTTAATCTTTGAGCGGCAGCTTACCTTGATTGATGTGTCTTTATCTTCAATATTCTGACGCAATAAATCTGCACGTTCACCATCCCAAATAGCTTTTAAGGTGCTTTGATTTGATAGAACTTCTACTAACTTTTCTAATAGTGCACCGCCATCTTCCGTCGTCAACTTATCTTCATCACCTTCAACACGAGGTAATATCTTACACATTAAAAAATCATCAAAAACAGCCGCTAATTCATCTTCATCCTTAGGAGAAAAGCTAATGACTGATAAGCAAAGCTCGTTAAATGCGCGGTAAGCCAATTCAAATGCGGTACCTTTTAACACGGCATTTACTGATAAAAAGAACTCTTTCGTTTTCTCAGCAGTAGAATCAGCCTCAACTTGAGAGAACAGATCCAGCTTAGCTTGGCTATATATTGGATAACCTAAGGTTAATGGTTGTTTCTTCGCTTCAAAAAATTCATCTATGTCATTAGGAAAAAATTCTCCAAAATCGATACTCAATGCGCGGTCAATAACTTTACGAGAAAAGCCATGGGTCGTTTCATCCATATTAACCGTTCCGGCTACAATCAAGTTAAATGGAATCCCCAGACCGTACTGACAGAACAACTGCCATAGTTCATCATATTTATCATCATCAAAGCCTAAGCTTGAACGCAGCTTTCTATCGTAAACTTCATCTGTATCACCGTTCTCATCAGCTAACCCTAACGCTAATGGCTTCAGCAATGGATCGCTAGAGTAGGTAAATTGGTCGTTGTCCCAACTCCAACTTCTTGTCTCTAGTACTGATAAATAATCTGCAAAGTACTGTTCAACAGGTGCAAGGTTCATTTCATCTAAACAGAGCCAATAAGGTCGTACTTTTTGTTGAGTTTGACTATCACCAGTGACCACCAAACATTCTCCACGCTGTTCATTAGAGTGAACCTGAACACTTAAACCACTATCAAAGATTCCACGCCAAGCTTTTGCGATGAACTGCAACACATCAGTGGTGATGTATTCCGCTTGACCATCTTTTGATAAGCGTGAGACATACCCCAATAAGTCGCTTGGTTCATGCCAATCAGGACGCACGGAAGTTAGGCAATAGGTTTCATTCAATGAACCTGTCGCTTCTACTTGTTTACGAACAAAGCGAGTCTTACCCGTTCCTGAAATACCGGCTAAAAGAAGGAATGGTTTAGATAAGCATTGCCGCTCTACGAAAACTGTAGGTTCTACAGGCTCATTACGTGTATTAATACCTGCATATAGTTCTAAAAGCTCTTTGATGTCAGATATTAAAGCATCATTATCTGGCATCTGGTCTGTCGGATAAAACTTAGCACCGGCAGAAGCCCACTCATAAGACTGACCCAATGTAGTATTCGATCGTAACTCAACTGTCTGATCCCATTGCATAAGCTGTTGGTTTGAGGTACGTATTCTATCTCGCATCTCTTTTGCTTTTTGCTTCGCTAAGGTTGTCCCATATTTGCTTTTTAACTCTGTGGTTCCGAAACCTAACGACAAGTAAACCCCAGAACCATCTGAGCGAAACAAATAAACAGGATATACACCTGATTGTGTTGAAGTTGTAATTTTTGAGTCGAGGATGGATAACCAAGCGACATCGGCCCAATTACCGGCTCCGGCACTCGCTTTCATCAGAAATCGTTCATCAAGATCCAATTCAGCCTTTAAACATGAAGTTAGATCTTTCCTTAGTAACTTAGCAATAGGGTGACTAGAAAATGGCTCTGTCTTTGCTTGCACCCAGTTACTTGCTATTTCTGATAATAGAGCCCTTAACTTCATAAATTCACCTTCATTTGACAACTCGAAGCTTATCGATTAAATCTTAGCTATTAATTCATGTACACTCTTTGAATTATACTTTTCAAACCATCTAATTGATATTAAAAACAAAGTAGACTAATCGTCTATTTCATCGACAAACGCATTGAAAACAGTATGGTTTTGACAGGTCGATAGAAAGCTAAATACCTGATCACAACATAGCTCACCACCAATGTTGCGACCACCAGTTCCAGTACTGCAAGAGCATGGACTTGAGTTATGTATTGGCTTGCAATGTCGACACTTTCCATCCAAGCCGCCAATTTAAACAGTGCCGTCGCACCAATCACGATTGGGAAGGTAAACGCTGCATAACCAGGGCTAAATGGAAGACGAAGTAGTTTGAAAAACGCCATATAGATAATGAACGTCATCAACACTGCAATACCAAATAGTAAACCAATGATCACAGGTGAAGGGTTAGCAGTAACGGTTAAGTAACCCGCCAAAGATAGGCTTGCCGGTGCTGCCATAATCGCAATCGTTGGTTTTGCAGCATCTGGCACTTCGTGAGAGAAGATCAAACGGTAAACCATGATTGGTAGCATTACTGCGTAAACCAATAAGCCGAATACCAAAGTCGCGTTAGCTACTGGCTCTAAAACTGGATTACCTGAGAAAGAGACGTCAGCGACGATAATACCGATCGGTGGCACAAACCAGCTTGGCACCATGTGGTGAATCTCAAAGTTTTTAGCTCTGTGGTACAAAAAGCTCATTAGAAACACAACATGCAAAGCCACAGAAGCCAACCACATAGCTTCTTGTAAGAATTGAGAGATTGGCGCCAAAGACGCTGACACCACCATGCACCCCATTGCAAATGTTGGTACCACACTGCCGACAACAGGGTGAGCAAGATCTTCACGCAATAGGTGACCATGAATCAAAAATTTCACAGCTAAAACAAGAAGTAATACCGCCGCAATGCCAGCACTGATCCACTGCACCAAACCCGGTGTGTGTAAGATACCTTGTGCGACTAGAACACCATCCCAACACCAGCCTAAGCTTGCAATTGCGAGTGCTAACCCTGCCATGGGTGTTGGAGCTCCTGTTAATCTATATTTAATACGTTGAATCATGTCAGCCTCTCTTAAACCTAATTCACTAAACTTGTGAACTCATCAGCTTGTTGAAGCCATAATACGCTTGCGCTTCGTTAAACAATATCCAATTATATATAACAAGTGTTCATCAATACTGAACAGAATCCATTTTCACCAGCAGAGTAAAACTAGGAATCTGATGGCTAATATTTCAATAAAACAGCTCAAAGTGTTCGTCACTATTACTCAGCACTCGACATTGACTGCTGCCTCTGAGGCTCTGTTTCTGTCTAAAGCTGCGGTCAGCATGGCACTAGGCGAAATGGAGAAACAACTCGGCCACTCTCTATTTGACCGGGTCAACAACCGATTAATTCTCAACCAAGAGGGACATAAGTTACTTCCATTGGCGGATGAAATATTACATCGTGCTGCTGGTATTGATGTTTTGTTCCGTGATGATCAGCCTTTAAGTGGCAATCTAAAGGTCGGCGCGAGTGACACGATTGGTAATCAGGTCGCACCGTTTATTTTGTCAGGCTTTCGCGAACGAACTCAACATCAGGATCAAAGCTTGTTCATTTCAAACAGTGCACTGATCTGCCAAAAGTTGGTGGATTATGAACTTGATATCGCGCTAATTGAAGGAAAAACATTACACCCTGAACTCATTTCGAGTCAGTTTAGCAGCGATGAAATGTGCATTATTGTTAGTAATCAACATCCTCTCGTTGCCAAAGAAAAAGTGATTTTAAGCGATTTAGAAGACAGCCATTGGATTTTACGTGAATCAGGCTCAGGGACTCGCGAGTTTTTCCTTCGTGCCGTCGCACCGCGCATCGAACATTGGTATGAATCTTTTGAACTCAACACCACAGAAGCAATCATCAACTCTGTTTCTGCCGGTCTTGGCTTTGCCTGTTTGTCTCGTTTAGCTGCTCAGCGAGCGATCGATTCAGGCCGAGTAAAAGCGCTTAATGTGCCACTTGATATGAAACGCCGATTCTGGATGCTGGTCCATAAAGACAAATATCAAAGCCCACTGCTGAAATCTTTCATGAGTTATTGTGAAGACTGGGCGGCACATCAAGATTGAGGCCGCATAGTACGGGCTCCAACTGGACTTTTAACATCAGAAACTGTATAAAAAGCCAGTAAAATTTATCAAACTTAGAGGATTAACCATGGCTGTTATCGTCAAGTACGTGGTGGAACGCAACGGAGAAGAGAAAATGACTTTTACCTCTAAAGCCGAAGCTGACGCATACGACAAAATGCTGGATATGGCTGATGAGCTTTTTGAACTGTTAGGCAAAAGCGATTTAGTTGAAGATGAAGGCAAGCAAGAAGAACTTGCAATGTACCTAGCGAAGAACAAAGAAGAAGTTCTTTACGCATTAGGTGCTAAGCGTAAGCCAGCTCCGAAAAAAGCTAAGAAGCTTGAAGCTGTTGAAGACGCAGAAGAAGATGCAGCTTAACTAGCTGATACCTTTCTAAAAAACGTCAATGACGCCTCTAATCAGAGTTCGTTATTGGCGTTTTTTTATACTTATCGAAATATAATGAAGCTTGTTTATAGTCGAAATCGCTCTAAACATTCGCTTGCATGAAAGTGTGAGGAAGATCTAATCTATAGCCATCAGGTGATGGGGTTCCACCTAAGCTTTTGCTTCAACCGCCCGTTCTTTCCCAACAGTGCTAATGACTCCTACAGAATCGAAAACAGGTAATACTGTTGGACGTATCGCTATTCCTCCATTTTGAAATGGACTTAGTCTATTAAGACCAAGTTCCATGACACCTTTGGATTATCGATACTCAAGATCTGTAGTGAATTAGCCGCACCTCTTCCAACACGTCCTGTTTTCTCAACGCCCTAGGCCTTAAATGGCTCTATAAGTGAGAAAACATTATGCACTACTCTTCAGAAATTCAATCAATGTGCCCTATTCAAAGGGGTGATCTTCACAATTCAGCTCCAATTCCAGTTGAAGGCGCAATGGTTAGCCCAAAAGATGTCATCGCTATTTCTGGCTTAAGCCACGGTGTTGGCACTTGTGCACCACAACAAGGTGCTGCAAAACTGACTCTTAACGTAAAAAACGGCATCATCGAAGAAGCATTAATCGAAACGATTGGTTGTTCAGGTATGACTCAATCTGCCGCGATGGCTGCGGAAATCCTCACCGGAAAAACCATTCTAGAAGCGCTGAATACTGACTTAGTATGTGACGCGATCAACGTAGCGATGCGCGAAATCTTCCTGCAGTTTGTTTACGGTCGAACTCAGTCGGCTTTCTCTGAAGGTGGCCTAGAGATCGGCGCAGCACTAGAAGACTTAGGTCAAACACAGCGCAGCCAAGTTGGCACCAGCTACTCAACCGCAGCAAAAGGCGTTCGTTACCTAGAGCTTGCAGAAGGTTACGTAACTAAGCTTGCACTTGATGATCACAGCGAAGTGATTGGCTATGAATATCTCAACCTCGGCAAAATGATGAAGGCGATTAACCAAGGCGTACCAGCGAACGAAGCTGCTGACCTTGCGACAGGGACTTATGGTCGCTTCGACGAAGCCGTGACCACCATTAACCCACGCCAACAATAATTTTTGCCAATAAAAGAGGAAAGATATGATGAACACTCAATTTAATGAATCAGTAACTCGCGTATTGGCAGAAATGAACTTCGACTCTTTAGAGCAAGCAAACCAATACTGTTTATCACACAATGTCGATCCAAAAGCATTAGTGATGGACACTCAACCTATCGCATTTGAAAGCGCAGCTGACGCTTACACTCTTGGTGCAGCATTGGCTCTGTTCCGTAAAGCGAACAACGCAGAACAAGCAGCGAATATCATTGGTGAAGGCCTTCAAGCATTCACAAAACCCGGCAGTGTTGCGGAGCAACGCCAAGTCGGTATCGGCCATGGCGCACTGGCTGCTCGCCTTCTCAATGAAGAGAGCCACTGCTTTGCTTTCCTTGCAGGCCATGAGTCTTTTGCTGCAGCAGAAGGTGCGATCAAAATCGCACTAAACGTCAACAAATCACGTCAAAACCCATTGAAAGTGATCTTAAATGGCCTAGGTAAAGATGCCGCTTATCTTATCTCACGCATCAACGGCTTCACTTACGTGCGCACTCAATACGATTACCAAACAGGTGAACTTGTTGAAACAGAACGTCGCCGTTTCTCACAAGGCCCTCGCGGCGACATCTTGTGTTACGGCGCTGATGATGTTCGTGAAGGTGTGGCTATCATGCACAGAGAAGAGGTGGATGTCAGTATTACGGGTAACTCAACCAACCCTACTCGCTTCCAACACCCAGTAGCGGGTATCTACAAAGCAGAACGCACTCGCCAAGGTTTGCCATACTTCTCAGTTGCTTCAGGCGGCGGTACAGGTCGAACATTGCACCCAGATAACGTAGCAGCAGGCCCAGCGTCTTACGGCATGACCGATACCATGGGCAGAATGCACGCTGATGCTCAGTTCGCAGGTAGCTCTTCAGTTCCTGCTCACGTGGCGATGATGGGCTTCATCGGCATGGGCAACAACCCAATGGTCGGAGCGACGGTTGCATTGGCTGTGGCAGTGAGTGAATCTCAACACGCATAACGACAAAGTGAGTCCCACAATCTGCCTGTTATGTAGAGTCTGTTAGTTGAGAATCAAGCAATAACGGACGACTAAAACTCTACACCTATCACTAAAACCAAACAGCCAGCCTTATGCTGGCTGTTTTTTATTCACACTTGCTATACTATCTATTTCTAATAATTATTTGTATCTAAGATTAAATACATTCTGCTGTCGTATTTAACTACATATTTTCAAAGGAATAATATGAAAGAGCTCATCATTCATACCATTACCGTGTTCATGGGCTTTTTTGCCATCATGAACCCTATCGCCAACACACCGATCTTTCTTTGATTAACAGGTGATAATGATAGGGAAACGGTCAAGTCTATCGCTTTCCGCTCAGTGTTCATCGCCTTCATCATCGTCAGCACCTTTGCTGTCTCGGGTAAACTCATCTTCGACCTCTTTGGTATCACGCTTTACGCGCTTCGTATCACCGGCGGGATCCTCGTGTTCTTGATTGGCTTTCATATGCTGCAAGGTGACTCAACACACTCTAAAGCAAAAGAGAAGGTCAACTCAGACGCTCAACAAGATGCGGCGCTCAGTATCGCCGTCTCGCCACTGGCAATGCCAATATTAGCCGGACCGGGCACCATTGCCACCGCGATGAACTTTGCCAGCACCGAAGGCATCTACGAAACCATCGTCGCCTTTGGCCTACTATGCGCCTTAACCTACGTATTGTTTGTATTTGGCGAGCGCTTCGTTAAAGCCGTTGGACCAAGTGCATTGAATGTAATTACCCGAATGATGGGTTTGATACTCGCCGTTATTGGTATGCAGATGCTGATTGAAGGGATTGAACAAGCTCATAAGGCGCTGTTTGTTTAAGCTCAGAACAACAAATTTCTGATACAAAAATAGCCAGCGATTCGCTGGCTATTTTCTTTGGCGCTTTTGTTTACGAATTATAAATTAGTTCGCAGGGCAGCCTTTTACTTCTAAACCTTTACTCATGTAGATTAGATCACCATCCGCTGGTGCGTAATTCGCTGCAGTGACATCAGGGTTCTTAACAAAGAATTCGCGCAGTACCGAGGCATCCGTTAACTGTGTCGATTCAACGTCAATTACTGGGTAGTCATCACCACCAGCCGCACTGAAACTGATCACGGAGAACGTGTAAGTGTCTGCTAAATCAAAACCTTTGCCATTGATGTCTCGAATGGTCACATCACTCAAATCGCAGTCAACCGTTAAGCTGATATTGTCGAGTTGGGCATAAGCGCCGGATCCTGCAGTCTTCGTCGCAACAACGTCCAAATACGCTTTTACTTCAGCACCTGTCATCGTTGCTTTAGTCACGAAGTTCCCGAAAGGTTGAACCGTCAGTACATCACGATAAGCAATGTCTCCTGCCGCAATTGAGTCACGGACACCACCAGAGTTCATTACACCAAAGTCAGCATTCACCAATTCATAAGTGCGGTATGCTTCTCCTAACAAGTGACCAAGATTAGTTTGTTCTGAACGAACAACATCACGATCACCTTCCAGTTTTGCATCTGTCTTTGAGATGATGACATCGAGGAGATCTTGCCCTTGTTGTTGATATGGGTAGAGAGTAGCTTTTACAGCTGCATCAGGCTTTATTTCAGATTGAATAAACTGATAATCACCGTTTTCATCCTTCTCTTTTAGGTTCACAGGAACCAGATCGTACTTCGCTAAATGCAGTTTGCCGTCATAAAACTCAAAGTCAGCTCTGCCTACATACTTACCCCACTCGTGAGCTTGCATGATGTAGGTACCATTTTGCTGATCAGGTTTGCAGTCATCCCCTGGGTTGAAGTCGGCGTATTCATTGCCTTCCATACAAACAGGGTTTTGAGAGTGTCCACCAATAATTGCATCTAGCTGACCTTCTTCTAGAGAGCGAGCAAGCAATACATCGCCAGGCGCTTCACTACCATGCTGACCATCTGCGTAATGCCCCATATGCGTGGTAGCAAAAATCAGGTCAACCGTTTCATTGGCCTCTATTTCTTTTATGGCTTTTTTGATTTCAACTTGTGGGTCGGCAAAGTGAATTGTCGCGACGTTGTCAGGATTAACTAATTTAGCCGTATCTTTGGTTGTCAGGCCAATAACAGCAATCTTTAAACCATTAATGGTGAATACTTTATATGGAGAGAAAAGGCGTTCATCAGTAACTGTGTCTCCATCTTTGATATAAATATTCGCCGCAAGCATCGGGAAGTCAGCTAGCTCAGATTGCATCTCAAGCACATCCAAGGTGTTGTCGAATTCATGGTTACCTAATGCCATCGCATCGTAACCAAGAAGGTTCATGCCAACAAAATCTGGTATCGCATCCTGCATATCAGACTCTGGAACACCAGTATTAATGTCACCACCGGACAGTAGGATCGTCTCACCACCGTTTTGAGTCACTTCCGCACGAATACTATCAATCAACGTCTTACGAGCCGCCATTCCATACTCACCCTTACTATTTTCCCAGAAGCGACCATGGTTATCGTTGGTATGTAAAACAGTAAACTTGGTACAAGAAGCGGCAGTGTCACATGTCACTGCGATATCGTCACTGTCCGAGCCACAACCAACCATCGCTACGCCGATAGATAACACCAGTAAAGACTTAGTAAAATTCATAGAAGATCCTTTATTAATCGTTTTAATGTCGTTATGGCAGGCAATATACTGACATCTTGCAGGGTTTTAGTGATCGTTCTCTTAATTACATGTCTGGAAAGTTGAGTATTTACCCTAACTGTAGGCACAAGCGATTAATCAACAGAAGTCGAATAATTCTGATAATAAACATGAATTTATAAAGAAAGTGTGACTCACTCTATTGATACGGCTAACAAGAGGATGGACTAAAGATAAGTGTCAGGCATGGAAATGAAATGGCACCGCGCTACTTAAGTAAGAACGCCCATATTTAAGAGCGAGGTATAATATCCGGATAATGAAAACTATCTCTCAAAAGACAAGCAATATCATTTTACAGACTTTATCCCGATACGCCCTTTCATAACGAGGGCGCTCTCTTTATGATGAACGCAATTAAATTAACTTTGCTAACGGCAGCGCTTGTTATTCGAGCCGTTGTTTTGGAATAGCAAAATCAAGACTCAACACATGGAGATTCAACATGGCTTATTTTTCACTAGCCTTCGGTACGGCAACCAAAAATCGCGACAATAAAATCATTGAAGCGTTCTTCCCTAACCCACTTCTAAACCCAAGCGACGCTCTTGTAGCGGCTGTGGCAGAAGTATCAGGTTACTCTGAAGGCAACCAAGCTATCGAAATCTCTGCTGCACAAAGCGCAGAACTGGCGAAGGCATTCGCAGCAAACGATGATGCAGCTAACGCATCTTTAGCAGAAAAAGCGGCAGCGTCTGAACAGCCACTTGTTCTTGTTGTTCTTGCTACTGACGAGAAGCCAGCATCAGTTGCTGAAGGCTTCCTAAAGCTACAACTTATCTCTAACCGCCTAGTACAACCACACGGTACGGTACTGGACGGCATCTTCGGTCTACTGCACAACATCGCATGGACAAACGAAGGCCCTATCGACCTACCTGAGCTGGCTGAGCGTCAAATCGAAGCTCGCCTTGCAGGTCGTGCTCTGTCTGTAGATTGCGTAGACAAGTTCCCTAAAATGGTGGACTACGTAGTACCAACAGGTATTCGTATTGCTGACACTTCTCGTGTTCGTCTTGGCGCACACGTAGGCGAAGGCACAACAGTAATGCACGAAGGTTTCATCAACTTCAATGCTGGTACAACTGGCGTGAGCATGGTTGAAGGTCGTATCTCTGCGGGTGTTGTTGTAGGTAACGGTTCAGACATCGGCGGCGGCGCTTCTATCATGGGTACTCTGTCTGGTGGCGGTACGATGGTTATCTCTATCGGCGAAAACTGCCTACTAGGCGCAAACGCTGGTCTTGGCTTCCCTATGGGCGACCGTTGTACGGTTGAGTCTGGTCTTTACGTGACTGCGGGTACTAAGGTTCGCATGTTAGATAAAGAAGGCAACGAAGTAGAGATCATTAAAGCTCGCGATCTAGCTGGCGTTTCTGATCTTCTGTTCCGTCGTAACTCAATCACTGGCCAAATTGAATGTCTTGCGAACAAGTCTGCTGTTGAGCTAAACAGCGAACTACACAGCAACAACTAATCTAAGCGCTAGATGCTAGATGCTAGATGCTAGATGCTAGAAAATAATAAGCCGCTGGGGTTCAATCCAGCGGCTTTTTTGTATGTTCTGGGAATCATTATTGCCCCATTACCAGTCAGAGTTAACAGAATGTTAACATGTATTTGCCCTACTAAAAGTAATCCCTTGTCTGTTGGATATTTGCAAGGCAAACTGCTGGGCAAAAGTTCGAAAACACTCTGAATGTCTAAAAATCGCCATATTTTTCGAAACTAGGGATTTTATATCATTGGCTTTTCGGTTTCGGTGGCTGAAAGTTTGGGATAATTTGAAAACCATTTGGACATAGCTATGCCTGTACTCTTACCAGAGTACTAGCGGCAGAAGTTTCATAATTTCTGTTGCGCTGCGCTTACAAACCGATAAGAACATAAATCGATATCTACTTAGCCATCTTTACATACCTTTACATCACATGACGTTATCTTACTTACATTAGTATATTCTTAAGTAGTGAAACAAAGAGAAGGAAAACGTCATGAAAATCAAAAGCACGATAATCGCGTTACTCGGTATCGTTATTGCCTTCGGAGCAATGGCTGGTGGAATGAATAAAGGCATGAATAACAATATGTCACGCCCAGTATTTTCACAGTTTGATCTCGATGGTGATGGCAAGATAACCGAAGCCGAGTTCAATCAAGCACGCTCAGAACGTATTGCCCAGCGAGCAGAAGAGGGACGTACGTTGAAAAATATCAATCAAAGCCACAGTTTTGCTTCGTTAGATAGCAACGCGGATCGCGCTATCTCTCAACAAGAGTTTAATGCTCATCAAGGCATGGTGAACCCCAAAAATACCATGGGCAAAGGCAAAAACAATCAGTAGCTCAATTCAATCAGGCCTCCATTTGTGAGGCCTGACTTATTTTGAGATCAAGGAAGCAAATCCGCTTATGTTGGTGTGCTACCTTTTGCTTAAGGAAAAGCTAATATATAGTAAGGGAATCGCTATGACTAGGTATAGCTGGTTACAAAGGGCTCTGTTTGTTCCTCCTGTTTTGTTGGGCATCGCGTTATTGGTGATCGCACCAGGGATGAAGGCTGAACCGCCTAATGCGAGTAATACGGCTGCTAAAAAGGTGGTTCGGGTGTTGGAAGTCGAGCCGCGAAATATCCAACCTTCTGCCATCGGATATGGACATACCGAGTCTGTTCAAGACTGGCAGGCACAGTCTGAACTTGACGGCGCGGTTGTGTGGGTTTCTGAGCAATACAAAACGGGCGCTATTATCCGCAAAGACAGCGAACTCCTTAGAATTGACCCCACCGCTTATCAACTTACTATTGCCCGTTTGCAAGCTGAGCTTGAAGTGCTAATGCTAACGAATCAGACCATTATCGATTCGCTCAAGATTGCAGAGAAAGAGTTTGAGGTACAACAGTCAGAATATGCCCGCTCAATCAAATTGAGTGAAACCGGGCATATCTCCAAAACAGAGAAAGACCGCGCGACCAAAGACTTGCTCAGCAGCCAGCAACAGCTCCAGACACAGAAAAACCAACTGGCAATTAATCAAGCGCAGCAAAAGGTTTTGCAAACGGAACTAGCACTTGCAAACCGAGATCTCGAACAAACCGTAATTAAAGCCCCATTTGATATTCGCATTGTCGAAACCTTGGTTGGACTCGCCGAGTATGTCAACAAGGGGGAATTGCTGCTCAAAGCGGATGACATCGATGCCGTTGAGGTTCGCGCGCAGTTTCCGCTTGGTAAAATGCGTCCGCTAAGAAATTCCAATCGCTTTGACTCGCTTGACGAAGATGTTCATAGCAACTTGAGCGCGACAGTCGAGCTCCAAGCAGGCGATAAAGTAATTACTTGGCCTGCCGAGATCAGCCGCTCCGGCGGTGAAATCGATGCTCAGACTCAAAGCCAAAGCCTGGTTGCACAAGTAAATCAGCCCTATCAGCAAGCCATTCCCGGGGAGAAGCCACCACTTATTCGTGGGACTTTCGTTAAAGTCACGATTAAAGCACCAATGATGGAGCAACAAGTCTTGCTACCGATAAACGCCATCCATGATGGTAAAGTTTACACTGTCTCTGAAGGTAAACTGAAAAGCAAACCTGTCAGGATAGATTTCGTCCAAGGGCAGGTTGCGGTGATCAAATCTGGCGTGGAATTCGGTGATGTGGTTGTGCTAAGTAAACTTTCACCCGCCGTTGAGGGGATGGCTTTACAACCGCAACCGGATGAGAAAATCGGCCTTTGGTTGGATACGCAGAGCGGATTTAAAGCCCTAAACGCGATTCAGAAAGAGGGCAAATTATGATCGCTTTTTTTGCTCGGCACACCACTGGCGCCAATGTCCTGATGATGGCGGTACTACTGTTAGGGGCTTTTGCCTTGCCCAAACTGCAGAAAGACACTTTTCCGTTGACGCCGACCAAAAATATTGAGGTTCGGATCGTTTATCCGGGCGCGTCACCTTTTGAGATGATGGAAGAAGTGTGTTACCCGTTGGAAGATTCTCTCGATAAGCTGAGTGGAATTAAAGAGTTAAGCTGTGATGCCCGAGAGAGTTTGGTCATCGCCAATGTGGAAATCGGCGATGATGAAGACATTGACACTTTAACCAGCGATATTCAACAGCAGGTTAACGCCATCAGTGATTTTCCGGATCGAGTTGAGCAGATCACGGTGTCGAAACTGGACCGAGTGGCAACGGTGGCCAGTGTCGCGATTACCGGCAATATGTCAGATAGGGACTTATATCTCTATGCCCAACAAATTAAGCACAAGTTAAAAGAGAGCCCATTGATCGCTCAGGTGACCGTGAGCGGTTTTGCGGATCAAGAAATAGAAATTCGCGTATCGCAGTGGAAGTTGCAGCAGTACGGCCTGAGTGTGTCCGACTTGTCCAATCTAGTACAACAGCAAAGTATCAGCACTCCTGCTGGCGTATTTAGTAATGACTTGGAAGAGATCAGCGTCCGCTTCGACCACTTAGGCAGCAACGTCAGAGACTTCGAAAATATCGTGATTAAATCCAGTGAGACGGGGACTCAGGTTCGCCTCGGTGATGTTGCCGTTATTCAGCAGAAGTTCACTAGCGATGAAAATCAAATCCTGTTCAATGGTCAGCGTGCCGCTTTGCTTCAGGTGTCCAAAACGCAATTTCAAGATACCTTAACGGTCAAAGATGCGATCGTCAGCATCGTTGAAAAAGAACAAGCGAGAGCCCCTGAAGGCGTCGCTTTAACCATCACCCAAGATTCCAGCACCAATATTATTGAGCGTCTGAGAATCCTCACCAGCAATGGCGCACAGGGATTAGCACTGGCATTTTTGATGTTGTGGGCGTTTTTTAATATTCGCTTTAGCTTTTGGGTCACCATGGGGCTGCCGGTTTCATTCCTTGGCGCCATTTTTGCGATACAACTTCTCGGTTATACCCTGAATATGATGACGCTGGTCGGGCTGATTGTCGCGATTGGTCTGCTAATGGACGACTCGTTGATCATTGCAGAAAACATCGCTGCCAAGAGGCAACAAGGGCTACCCGCGTTTGACGCTGCAGTTGAAGGTACCAAACAAGTCTTCCCAGGTGTGATTGCATCGTTTGCTACCACCATCATGGTGATAGGGCCGCTGATGTTTCTCACAGGCAAGATGGGCGAAGTACTACGCTATATTCCCATCGTGTTATTGATTACCTTGCTTGTTAGTCTGATAGAAGCTTTCTTGATCTTGCCGTCTCATTTGGCACATAGCCATACTGAATCTCGCTCTAATCCTATACGGGACAAGTTCATTGCCGGTTTTGAAAACATCAGAGACAGATTCTTTGTGCCATTGAGTGTCAAGGCGATGAATGCACCTTATCTTTCAGTAGGGATATTGGTGATGGTGGTGATGATTTCAACCGCTTCCATTTCGTCAGGTTGGCTGAAATTCAAAGCCATGCCTGCCTTGGAAAGTGATGTGCTGCAGGCGCGTATCTTGCTCCCTCAAGGCAGTTTACTGAGCCAGACAGAGGCGGTGGTGGAGAAGGTTTCAAACGCGCTTGATGAACTCAACCAAGAATACGCAGAGAAATACCCAAGCTCAAAACCTTTGGTCGCGAGCACCACGATCATGTTCAACTCAAATGCTGATGCTAATGAGTCGGGGCCGCATATGGCAACCGTCAGTGCCGATCTATTGCCAGCGCAATTTAGGCAGCAGAGCATTAAAGATCTGATCCAAGATTGGAAACAAAAAGTAGGCCCTACGGCGGATGTGGTTTCACTCAAGTTTACCGATAAAGAACGGGGCATTGCTGGCAATGGCATTGATATTCGGGTTCAGGGTGAGTCGTTACAAGAGCTCAATCAAGTCAGCCGCTCGCTGGTGAAATGGTTGAAGGGATTTGACGGTGTCTATAACCTCTCCACCGATCTGCGTGAGGGCAGAACCGAATTTCACGTTAACCTTAAAGATGAAGCTAGCGTGATGGGAGTTAATGCTTCCAACATTGCTCAAACGCTGCGCAGCGCGGTAAAAGGCAGTACTGATCTGACGGTTTTCCAACAAGGCGAGCTGGTGGATATTAGTGTGAGACTGGATGAGTTTACGCACCAAGCTAGCCTGTATGAGTTGAATAACTTGATGGTGACGGCAGGCAATGGAACCCTAGTTCCATTATCAAGTGTTGCGACGTTTGACAGAAAACAAGCCTTCTCGCGAATTCACCGCATTAATGGGATGAACACTGTGGTTGTGCAAGGCAATATCGATACGCGGGTTGCCAATGCGCGTGAAATCATGCTGCAGTTCAATAGCGAATTTGTCTCGCAAACTCAACACAAATTCCCAGACATCACCTTCACCTCGCAAGGTCAGGATAAAGAAAGCTCAGATACGGGCTCCTCGCTGGCGACCTTCTTTGCTCTTGGCGTGGTGGGGATTTATCTTATTTTAGTGTTCCTGTTACAAAGCTACACTCAACCGATTGCTGTGCTGCTGGCAATCCCTATGGGCTGGATTGGTGTGGTATGGGGGCACTTGGGCATGGGGTTCGATTTGACTATTCCAAGCTTAGTTGGCTTTGCTACCTTAGCGGGTATCGTCGTTAACGATAACATTCTGTTGGTCAATTTTATTAAGAAGAATATCGCCCAAGGCGAGCGCTTGATAGACGCTTGTCGAGAGGCGGTACGTGACCGATTTAGAGCGATATTTATCACCTCGTTAACCACATTTTCAGGATTGCTTCCACTGTTAACCGAAACCAGTACGCAAGCGCAATTTCTGATCCCGTTAATTGCCAGTATTGCGTTTGGCTTAGTCTCGGCTACGTTACTAGCGTCAATTGTTGTGCCTTGCGTGCTGCTTATTTTGGACGATTTAAAGCTGACCAAATGGGCAGAAGGTGCTCAATCTTCCCTTTGAGGCCCTTGGGAGTGCATGCTGAACCATGTCATTTAGCCCGGCATGAAAATGGTAGTTTGCGTAGAATTTATTTGGCGATTAAACCCTATCACTGACTGCTGTTTTTTTGCGTACAAAAAACAATAGGGTCAGGTCTTGCCTTTTGCTCTTTGGTGGCAGTTTTTCTATCAGGTTTAGTTATTTGTCATACCTGAAGTTATTAGTCATTTGCTAATGTTTGATTTTCCAAAACTCATTTCTGTCCAAAAGTTTGTTATACACACATCCACTATACGGTGATCCCTACACCACACTCACCACCAAAAAAAGCGCAGACCTTTCGATCTGCGCTTGTGGTTATTGTCCCGATAACACTGTTTAAATCGTTTTCAATTAACCCACGTTCTTACGTGCGTTTTGGAACATACGCATCCAAGCGCCATTCTCGCCCCAACCTTCCGGAGACCAAGAGTTTGCAACCGTACGGAATACACGCTCTGGGTGAGGCATCATAATTGTCACGCGGCCGTCAGTCGTTGTTAAACCTGTGATAGCGTTTGGCGAACCATTCGGGTTATTCGGGTATTGCTGCGTTTGGTTACCGTTGTTATCAACGTAACGTAGAGCAACCGTACCTGAGTTTTCAATCGCGTTTAGGTGGTCGTTATCACGTACTTCTACGCGGCCTTCACCGTGAGAAACAGCGATTGGCATACGAGAACCTTCCATGCCGTTGAAGAATACAGAATCTGACTTCTGAACTTCTACTAGGCTGAAACGTGCTTCAAAGCGCTCAGATTCGTTGCGAACGAAACGTGGCCAGTACTCCGCACCTGGGATAAGTTCACGTAGATTCGACAGCATCTGACAACCGTTACACACACCTAGAGAGAAGGTATCTTCACGCTTGAAGAAGTTTTCAAACTGGTCACGAGTCGAGTCATTAAACAAAACCGACTTCGCCCAACCTTCACCAGCACCTAGTACATCACCGTAAGAGAAGCCACCACATGCCACAAGGCCGTTGTATTCTTCTAGTACCGCTTGACCTGTTAGGATGTCGCTCATGTGAATATCAGTTGCTTCGAAGCCTGCACGGTCGAATGCTGCTGCCATTTCAACGTGAGAGTTAACACCCTGCTCACGTAGAATCGCCATCTTAGGCTTAGCACCTGTGTTGATGAACGGTGCTGCGATGTCTTCGTTTACGTCAAAGCTCAGTTTCACGTTCAGACCTGGGTCCGAGTTGTCTTTCTTCGCTTCGTGTTCTTGGTCAGCACATACTGGGTTATCACGCAGACCTTGCATCTTGTGCGTTGTCTCAGCCCAGATAGTACGTAGTTCAGTACGGTTACGTTCAATCACTACAGACTCGCCAGACTTAATCACTAGTTCATCTGATGCTTCCCCTTCACCAACAACGCTGCCAATCACATGAGAACATGCTTCTAGACCGTTAGCTGCAAGAGTAGAAAGTACTGCGTCTAGGTCGTCGTTACGGACTTGGATTACTGCACCTAGCTCTTCGTTGAACAGTGCTGCTAGCGTGTCTTCACCTAGAGCAGCAATATCAGCATTAACACCACAGTGACCTGCGAATGCCATTTCTGCTAGCGTTACGAATAGACCACCATCGCCTTTATCGTGGTAAGCGACAACTTGGTCGTTCGCTACAAGTGCTTGAACGCCTTCGTAGAAACCTTTTAGTTGCGCTGCGTTGTCTACGTCTGCTGGCTTGTCACCAAGCTGCTTGTAAACCTGTGCAAGTGCTGTTGCACCCATACGGTTTTTGCCGTTACCTAGGTCGATAAGAACTAGGCTTGTATTACCTTTGTCAGTGCGAAGCTGAGGAGTAATCGTCTTACGAACATCTTCAACACGTGCAAACGCAGTGATAACAAGAGATAGCGGAGACGTTACTTCTTTCTGCTCGCCATTCTCTTCCCACTTAGTCTTCATCGACATTGAGTCTTTACCCACTGGGATAGTTAGACCCAGAGCTGGACATAGTTCTTCACCAACCGCTTTAACCGCTTCGTAAAGACCTGCATCTTCACCTGGGTGACCTGCTGGAGACATCCAGTTAGCCGACAGTTTAATGTGTTTGATATCGCCGATGTTGGTCGCTGCGATGTTAGTAATTGCTTCACCAACCGCTAGACGAGCCGATGCGCCGAAGTCTAGAAGTGCCACTGGCGTGCGCTCACCAAGAGACATAGCCTCACCGTGGTAAGAGTCGTAGCTTGCCGCTGTTACAGCACAGTTAGCAACAGGAACCTGCCAAGGTCCAACCATTTGGTCACGAGCTACAAGGCCAGTTACCGAGCGGTCACCGATAGTGATAAGGAATGTTTTCTCAGCAACTGTTGGCAAGCGAAGAACACGGTCAACCGCTTCGTTCATCTCGATACCAGAACGGTCAATCGCTGGGTTGTTCGCTTTTAGAGTTTTCGCGTCACGGTGCATCTTAGGTGTTTTACCTAATAGGATGTCCATTGGCATGTCGATTGGCGTGTTGTCGAAGTGTGAATCTTCTAATTTCAGATCACGTTCTTCAGTTGCTTTACCAACCACTGCGTACGGTGCACGTTCACGCTTACAAATCGCGTCGAACGTTGCCATGTCTTTATCAGCAACCGCCATTACATAACGCTCTTGAGATTCGTTACACCAGATCTCAAGTGGGCTCATGCCCGGCTCATCGTTTGGCACGTCACGTAGATTAAAGATACCGCCACGCTCGCCATCGTCGACTAGCTCAGGAAGAGCATTCGAGATACCGCCCGCGCCCACATCGTGGATAAATGCGATTGGGTTCGCATCACCAAGCTGCCAACAACGGTCGATAACTTCCTGACAACGACGCTCCATCTCTGGGTTTTCACGTTGTACAGAAGCGAAATCAAGATCTTCAGAAGAAGAACCAGAATCCATTGAAGATGCCGCACCGCCGCCAAGGCCGATGTTCATCGCAGGACCACCTAGAACGATTAGGCTTGCACCTACCGGGATCTCTTTCTTCTGAACGTGCTCATCACGGATGTTGCCAAGACCACCAGCTAGCATGATTGGTTTGTGGTAACCACGCACTTCTTCACCTGCGTGAGAGTTTACTTTCTCTTCGTAAGTACGGAAGTAGCCAAGTAGGTTTGGACGACCAAATTCGTTGTTGAATGCCGCGCCACCAAGAGGACCTTCAAGCATGATATCCAGAGCAGTAACGATACGGCTTGGCTTACCAAAGTCAGTTTCCCAAGGTTGAACGAAGTTCGGGATCTTAAGGTTAGATACAGAGAAAGCAACAAGACCCGCTTTTGGCTTACCACCAATACCGGTTGCGCCTTCATCACGGATTTCACCGCCTGAACCTGTCGATGCGCCTGGCCACGGTGAGATTGCCGTTGGGTGGTTGTGCGTTTCAACCTTCATCAAGATGTGTGTTTTCTCTTGGTGGTAGTTGTACTGGCGAGTTTCTGGATCTGGGAAGAAGCGACCAACTTCAGAACCTGTCATTACCGCTGCGTTATCTTTATAAGCAGACAGAACATGTTCTGGTGTCGTTTCAAAGGTGTTCTTAATCATCTTGAACAATGATTTTTCTTGCTTAACGCCATCGATAGTCCAATCAGCGTTAAAGATCTTATGACGACAGTGCTCTGAGTTCGCTTGTGCAAACATCATTAGCTCGATGTCCGTCGGGTTACGACCTAGCTTCTCAGTGAAGCTTTCAAGAAGGTAATCAATCTCATCTTCTGCAAGTGCAAGACCTAGGGTAACGTTTGCTTTTTCAAGCGCTTTACGTCCACCAGTTAGTAGGTCAACTTCCGCATAAGGAGCAGGCTCAGCAACGGTAAATAGTGCCGCCGCTGATTCGAAGTCAGTGAAAACCACTTCCATCATACGGTCGTGCAGGATTGCTTTCAGCTCAACAAGTTGAAGTTCAGAAAGTTCAGCAGAGGTTTCAATGTAGAAAGCAGTACCGCGCTCTAGACGTGACACTTTAGCCAGTCCGCAGTTGTGTGCGATATCTGTTGATTTTGAAGACCAAGGCGAGATAGTGCCTGGGCGTGGCGTTGCAAGCAGCAGTAAACCTTCAGGTTCATGCTCTTCAATCGTTGGACCGTAAGTCAGTAGCTTTTCTAGCTTCTCAACTTCAGACTCATCTAGGTCTGCCGTTAGATCAGCAAAGTGGGCAAACTCAGCGTAAATACCTGTTACAGGTAAGCTTAATTCACGACAAAGCTCTAAAAGCTTGTTAACACGAAACTCAGATAGAGCTGGGGAGCCACGCAAAATTCTCATGTGCTTACGTCTCTTATGCAGTTGATTAAGGTAGTATTGGAATAAATTCAGTGGGTTAAAGGAAAAACCTAACTGTTTTCTTCGAAGCTATTCCCGAAGGTTTAAAAACCTATGCCGATCCCACCTCTTCAATGCGAGCGCATTATAAAGCATTTCTTTTTGTGACGTAACACCAAAAGCAACCGTTTGCGTGATTTTTTTTATCTTTCTGCGTAAATGGTACTTTTGCTGCATTTATCACCACTTTTACAACTGTTTAATTAAACCTGCTTTGCCAGCCTTGCGGGGTTTGGTATAAAGGAGCTTCCACTTTTCGAGATTTCATTTTGATGCCTAAATTTACGCTCATCTTTTCGTCTAAGTTCCTTCTGCTCGCCATCGCCCTATTTGGGTTGGCAGGATGCCAGATTGAATCTGAACCTAAAAGTGTCCTTGAGCAGATACGAGATCGTGGCGTTCTTCGTGTCGGCACCCTAAATAACCAACTCTCTTATTACATCGGTCCTGATGGTCCTGCTGGCTTGGATTACGAATTAGCTCGTGAATTTGCGCAGGAGCTTGGTGTAAAGCTTGAGGTTAAACCCGCTTACCGTTTGTCTGGCTTGTTCCCTGCACTGCAGAAAGGCGAAATCGATCTTATCGCGACCGGCTTAACGCAAAACAACAAACTGACACGAGCTTATCGCGCCGCACCTGCTTATTACTACGTAAGCCAACAGGTCGTATACAAAAAAGGCCAGTGGCGACCGAGAAACCTTGAACAACTGATCAATTTCGAGAATGAGCGTCAGGTTGACTTTGTTAAAGCACAAACTGAATCAGAAGAGGCGGCGTCTACTGACACATTAACGCCATCTTTGGTTGTGGTGAAAGACTCACACTTTGAGCCAACACTAAAGCAGCTGCAGAAAACACACGATGACTTTATCTATGATGCGGTCGGCAATGCTGATATCAACGACCTGCTCAAAGAAGTATCGACTGGCGAGCGCTTATTTACGGTTGCGGACTCAATTGAGCTGTCACTGGCACAACGTTTATACCCAGACGTAGCTTTGGCTTTTGAACTGACAGAAGACCAACCTATCTCTTGGTATTTGCAGAAGTCTGAAGATGAAAGCCTTTATGCTCTGTTGATTGAGTTCTTCGGTAACCTAAAACAGTCTGGTGAACTGGCTTCACTAGAAGAGAAATACATCGGCCACATCGGCACTTTTGACTACGTTGATACTCGTGCCTTTATCCGCGCACTGGACAGCAAGTTGCCAAAATGGTCGCCGCTATTTCAAAGGTACTCTCAAGAATTTGATTGGCGCTTGATTGCCGCTTTGGCCTACCAAGAATCACACTGGAACCCTGTTGCGCGCTCACCAACGGGTGTTCGTGGCATGATGATGTTGACACTGCCCACCGCGAAGAGTGTTGGGGTAACCAACCGTCTCGACCCGAACCAGTCGGTACAAGGCGGTGTTGAGTACCTGCGTCGTATCGTGAACCGAGTACCAGATTCAATCACTCAACACGAAAAGATCTGGTTTGCACTTGCTTCATACAATGTCGGTTACGGGCACATGATGGACGCGCGTCGCCTCACGAAGGCACAAGGTGGCGATCCCGATGCTTGGGGCGATGTGAAAGACAGACTGCCTCTGTTAAGACAGAAGAAGTACTACAGCCAAACTCGCTACGGCTATGCGCGTGGTGATGAAGCTAGAAATTACGTTGAGAACATTCGCCGTTATTACCAAAGCATCATCGGCCATGTAAATAAGCGCAATAAAGAACAAGAAGCGACCCTTGAAGGTTTGGTGGTGATCCCACCTTTAGAAACCTCAGGTGCTGAATCGAGTATCAGCGCAGCTCAGTCGACAGTAAGCAGTTCTGAGCCTTCACAGTAAAACCCAAAAGAGCAATGCCATCTAGCATTGCTCTTTTTTATTGTCTTTTTTCGACTCTTCTTTCGTCACTAAGGGATAAGGGAAGCAGGCAAGAAAATGATGATGAGATCTAGAGTGTCATATTGCAGTAACAATCGAACCTTATAACGGCACACCACAATCAAGATTATGCTCTGTTGCACTGCAATGCTGGCTTTAGACTAGAACTGCTCTTCTATTTAAGCCAAGCGTGCGACAGGCCAAACAAACGAATAACACTATAATTAAATCGTTAGTCCAAACTAAAAAGTCAGACGACAAATAGGAAATCATTGAAATGATGAAGAAACTGAAATCGAAGCGCCTTGATAAGACCGTTGCTGCAAACCGTCGTAAGCGTATGCTTTCAAATAATAAGAAGAAGATCATTTGGCGCAATCGCGCTTTCATGCAGATGATTGCTGAGTAAATGTAGTTACTCAGTCAGTTTGCTTGGCACTCTTGCGATAGAGAGTGCCGAAAGTACGCTGCTATTTCTTATTGCCAGCCTTCATCTCTGCTTCTAAACGCTGCTCTTCCAACAGACGTTCTTGCTTTCGCTTCTCTTTTATCTCTTTTCTACGACGCTTGAAAAACGCTTGTAATTGCTCACGGCACTCTTCCTCTAACAAACCATGTTCAACGTCGGCATAGTGGTATGAGGCCTGGCTTTCAAACAAATTCAACACTGTACCTGCAGCGCCTGCTTTTAAGTCTGGAGCACCAAACACAATGCGCTTTACTCGGCTGTGTAGCAAGGCACCTGCGCACATTGGGCAAGGCTCTAGCGTAACGTATAAAGTGGTATCGAGTAGCCGATAGTTTTCTAAGGTTTGACCGGCTTTACGCAAGGTTTCAATTTCTGCGTGTGCCGTAGCATCGTGGCTGCCAATCGAACGGTTCCATCCTTCAGAGATAATCTCCCCATCTTTTACTAATACTGCACCAACAGGAACCTCTCCCTCGCTCTCTGCTTGCTTAGCTACCTCAATGGCGCGTCGCATGAAGATTTCATCTTGAGGGGTGAATTGATGGTCTGACAAAGGGAACTCCAGAAACAAAGGATAAAAACGAAAATAGGTATGCGGTGAAGCATACCTAATCTTAGAGATAATGAACAATAAAGAGGTAATAGACAACAACAGACAATGAACCATTGCCGCTTGCTGGTTGGTCGAACTGTTAGCTATTAGCGTCTTCTATGTCATCGGCTATTGGCGTCGCTTTGATACTCACAATGCGATTGTTCTCAACAGAGATAATTTCAAACTGCCACTGCTGGTATTGAACAACTTCGCCTGCATCCGGTAAGCGCCCTATTAACCATGTCACAAGGCCATTAAGCGTTTGGAAGCTCTCGCTTTCGCCCTCAAAATCCGATAGCTCTAAACGGTTTTTCAGTTCACTGATAGGAATCAATCCATCCACCAACAAACCGTCTTCCACTTGCTCGGTCCAAAGATCGTTCGGATTATTCGATAGCTCGCCAGCAATCGCCTCAAGAATATCGTAATGAGTCACAAGACCTTGAACATCGCCATACTCGTCGACAATGAATGCCATCTCGGTGCCCGACTCTTTAAAGTAGCCAAGTAGACGCAGAGCTTTCATCGATTCTGGAACATAGATCGGCGAGCGAGACAGCCCCATGATCACTTGAATGCTTAGATTGCCCGCCTGATTCAGCAAGGCTTTGGCTGACACTGTACCCACCACTTTATTGAGGTGATCTTGGCACAATGGAAACACACTGTGTTTTGATGAACGCAGTTTCTTTAATATCTGCTCAACGGGTTGGTCGACATCCAGAAAGTCGATGTCTCGACGCGGAGTCATCAATGAGCTCACAAGACGATCATCAAGCTGCAAGATATTACGAATCATCTCTTGTTCGCCGCGTTCAATCACACCCGATTCTGAGCCCTCTTTCACAAGTGCATGGATATCATCTTCGGTAACGCTATCTTCTTCACCGCCTCGGCCCATCAACTTAAGAATACCTTCCGTTGAAGCCGACAACGCAAACACAAACGGCGTCGCGATTTTAGATAACCAGAAGATTGGCAGCGCGACTAACACAGCAATGTTTTCAGCTTGAGACTGAGCAAAACGCTTTGGTACCAACTCACCGACAACGATGGCGAAATAAGTAATACCCACCACCACAACCGCAGTAGACAAGATATTTGCTTGTGTTGGGTCTAATCCCCACAGTTCAAGTTGAACGGCCAGTGGAGCCGATAGCGTCGCCTCACCCACAATACCGCTGAGTAGGCCGATTACCGTGATACCGATTTGGATTGTAGAGAGGAAGCGGGTTGGGTTTTCTTTGAGATCAAGAGCAACCTGAGCGGAGCGGTGTTTTTCGGCTAAGCGTTTCAGCCGACTATTTTTTGCTGCTACCAATGCAATCTCAGACATGGCAAACAGACCATTTAAAACAATTAACCCTACTAAAAGCAGAATTTTCATGTGGCTTGGATTTCCTAAATTTACCGGCCAACAATTAGCCGTAATCCGGAGTATAAGCTGAGTGCCTTTATTTTTAATATAAAAAGTTTTGGATATAGAAAGTTTTGGATATAGAAAGTTTTGGATATAAAAACCTTGGATATAAAAAACGGAAAAAATAGCGAAAAAAAGCCCGCACATTTCGGTGCGGGCTTAGCAATGAATAAAGCTTAGTTTTGCTTAGTTCAATCTTACATTGTGTAAGTGTAAGGTGCTTGGATACCTAGTGGGATACCAAGAGCCCAGTAAGCTAGCAAGAAGATAGACCAACCGATTAACATCGCAATCGAGAATGGCATCATTAGAGAAGCTAGAGTACCGATACCTGTCGACTTAACGTAGCGCTGACAGTAAACAACAACCAGTGGGAAGAACACCATTAGTGGAGAGATGATGTTAGACACTGAGTCACCTACACGGTAAGCCGCTTGAGATAGCTCAGGAGAGATACCCACAACCATTAGCATTGGAACTAGGATAGGACCAATCAGTGCCCACTTAGCTGAAGCAGAACCAACAAGAAGGTTAACTGCAGCCGTTAGTAGAATCATACCAACAACCGTTGCTTCACCTGGAAGGTCCATCGCTTTCAAGCCTTCAGCACCGTAAAGTGCAAGCATAGTACCGATGTTTGATTGAGCGAATGCAGATAGGAACTGAGCACAGAAGAACGACATTACAATGTATGCGCCCATCGTTGCCATCGTCTCAGACATTGCTTTGATAACATCATTACTATTCTTGAATGTACCCGCTACACGGCCGTAGACGATACCCGGAATAATAAACAGGATGAAGATCAGAGGAACGATAGACTTCATTACTGGTGCTGAGAACGCCGTTAATTCGCCTTCAGGTGAACGAAGTGCTGAGTTTTCAGGCATTAGAGCCGCGATAAGCAGACCAATACCGGCAACCATTGCCCAACCAGCGAATTTGAATGCTTTAGATTCAATGGCTGTGAACGTACCTAGATCAGGTGCTTGTTCTGCATCTTCATCTACAGGCGTATTAGCAAGACGAGGCTCGATAATTTTCTCTGTAACGTACCAACCAATTGCCACAATTAGAATTGAAGACAAACCAGTAAAGAAGATGTTCGCTAGAGGGTTGATCACATATGCAGGGTCAAGAACGTTTGCCGCTGTTTGAGTGAAACCAGCTAGTAGCGGATCAATACCTGAAGGGATAAAGTTCGCTGAGAAACCACCTGATACACCAGCAAACGCTGCTGCAATACCCGCTAGAGGGTGACGACCCGCAGCGTGGAAGATGATACCGCCAAGAGGGATTACTAGAACGTAACCTGCATCAGCTGCTGTGTGAGACACGATAGCAACCAAGATTAGCATCGGCGTTAGTAGCTTAGCTGGCGTGAAGTTAAGCATCTTCTTAAGGCCAGTCGTAATGAAGCCTGAAGAGTCTGCAACGCCAACACCTAGCATAGCAACAAGTACGATGCCTAGAGGTGCGAAGCCTGTGAACGTGGTAACCATATTCGCTAGGAAGCTAGCAAGCGCTTCACCAGTTAGTAGGTTGTTTACTTCAAGAGCAGCACCCGTTTGAGGGTTGATTAAGTCGAATGAAAGATTCGATAAAAGTGCAGATGCTACCCATACAATAACTAGAGCCCAGAAGAACAGGATTGCTGGATCTGGAATTTTGTTGCCGGCGCGTTCAATGAAGTTTAGAAAGCGGTCCATACCACTGATCTTCTCAGTCGATGGTGCTTTTTTTACGGCTTGGTTACTCATTGTAACTCCATATGTGATGTTGTTTTGTTTAGGCCTAATATAAGTTTTGACCACGGCCTATTGGTACAGCACATATTCTATTAAAGTCGTTGTTAAAAAGCACAAGATTCCACCTAATTTTCCATAAATGGAGACATATTTTGCAAAAATACCATACAACAGCAACAATATAAAAACACAAAACACACCATTCCATATACAGAGTTTTAACTGGCACATAAAGAATGTCCGAGAAGAGCAAACTATCACGACATTGAAGTTATAAACCCAATCAATCGAACTCGCTGTATTTAGAAATCATGGTATGTAATTCGATCTCTTGATTATTACCAAACCGGTCTTCCCATGAGCTTGTTATCTGAACGGTCTTCAGCGCTCCGGATAAACTGTTCGTCACTGTCCAATCAAGTTGATATTTAAAATGCGAGTGATCCATGCCATCAACAATATCCGTAGCAAAATCCGCAGGCGTTATACTCGATAAAGCGGCAGATGCGCCTCGAGTTCTAAACCATTCCAGCTTATTTTCAACCAAATTCAAAGCTTCTACACTATGAATAGCAAAGTCAGACTTTTGCTCAACATATGTTTGTAACTTAATTAGCCCTAGCGAACCGACTCCTATAAATAAAAATGAAATGAGTACTTCAATTAGGCTAAAACCTTTTTGCTTATAAATCATTCCATGAACCTTTTTGCCATCTTGGCTTAGGTGAAAATTCGAACTCATCAATAACATCTGAATTGAATGAAAAATTCAGAGAGTTATTAAATAGCGCCATTTGCCCTTCTGTATCAAAAAATTGTCCCCCCGTGAAACTGAATGCGCCAGCTTGCGCATAGGTTGCATGATATGGCGTAAGAGTACTTGAAGAACCATACATAGTATTAATTAGGTCACTAAATACTGAATTTACAAAAGGTTTCACTTCCGTCATCGAGTCCCATTGAGAAGGAGTGGGAGAGTAAGTATTATTAAAATGAAAAAATACACCGCTAATATCGCCAGAACCAGTGACCCCAAAAACACCGTCATGAACAAGTAAAAACAAATCGGTTCCCGGGTGTGCAGCCTGTAAATTTACAATATTCGTCACATCAACTGGCGCTAGTTGGCAAGAGCCATCAATCCAAACTTTATTGGGCTGTCCATTCACTATTGAATCAGAAAATTGGCTATAGCAATCAACACTACTAGAAGGCATTGAAACTTTAATAAATTCGTTATCTACATCATCACGAACCTCTTGCCACTTACTTTTATCGACTCCGAAAAAATCTTTAAAAGGGTCGATAGTGTCATCTCGCTGAATATCTAACCCAACATTATGAGAACTTATCACTCCAAAGGAGTTCTCCCATATCCCTGATTTAACAGCTGTCGATGTCTTATGAGAAGGCTTACAATCCTTAGTGGGATCATGCCCGACTCCTGGAGATTCAATAGAACTACTTACGCCATGATTGGTAATACCAGTCGCAATAAACCTATATTTAACCACTGCCCCGATACACTCATAAGCTTCAGCAGCCGAGTCAAATTCACCAGGGTCTGGTGGTGAAAAAAGTGCTGAGCCAAAAGAAATAACATCAGAAGTCGACTTCATAGCTCCATAACCAACTGAAGATGAAAAGATTATTTTTTTATTAACACTGCTATGACCAACTTGAGAAAGCAAAATTTCAGGGTTTGTAAAGTCAGCATTTAAGGAAGAAAAACTATACGAGTTACAAACTGTCGCTAAATTATTGGGTATTGATTGCAATTTTTGATTAACAATATATGTAAAACCACACTCTAGACCTCCCTCTGCTTCCCAATGTTGCTTGCGCGCTTCTACTTCATTCTGAGATCTTTTTATTTGATAAAAAACAGAGCGATAACTACCAAAAGTCAACATTAACGCAGTAACTAGTAATACACTTGTTGTAAGTAAAACAACCGCACCTTGTTGATTTTTATTCATCGCCAATTCCTATTTTTTACAATCACACTTGATGAATAATTAACGGACGTATCTCCTACTAATTCAGCAGAAATCATAATGGTTGTAATACCTGAACTAACCCCTTGAGATTCAATACTTGACTGATTCGCATGAAAATCAACGACTCTAATTTGATTCGGCTCAAAGATAGAAGAGCACCCACTAATCGCCGCTGATACTGTTTTTACGATACTGGAGGGGCTATCACACACCTTGACCAAACCTGAATCAAATACAAAAGCGACATTTCGAATCTCTGATTGATGAGTGTAAGCATATGCAACCGTTTTTGAATCAGGAGAAATATATAAAGTATCGGTGGAGCCTGATAATTTTAGAGATACACCTGTCCCTCCATCGTAGCCCGCACGCTGGATATCTTCTTTAAAGTATTGAAGAGCTCCTGAAACTTGTTGTAATAGTAATAATTCTTTACTTCTCTCGGATGCGATGTTTTGTCCGGATATAAATACCGACCCCACACTTCCAATAACGACAATTCCCAAAATGGAAGAGATCATAAATTCGACTAATGTTGCACCGAACTGCTGCCTCCTAAGTGCAGATCTGATAACCATAAAAGTCTCCTTCTACACCACAAATTCTCATTCTTCCTGAAGTACGATATGTTATAAGCTTTAAAGGCTTAGAGTTCATATCAAATAAGAGATGGCCATCTTTAGCTTTACCGTTTACTCCACTAAATTTAATTTGTTCAGAACTGTAGTTAACGGTGAAATCTACGTTTCGAAATGAAGCACCTTCCAGTGTAAGAATTGTCGTACCAGTATTCGGAATATCGAATTCGGTCAATTCAATTTTCCAATCACCGGTGTCATTTGAATTACCATTCATTAAAAAATGAGCCCAAAGATCAGTATTTCTCATAACTGCCTCAGATTTTGCCTGCATCATAAAACCATTCAACTCAGTAGCTAACCGTTGCATCTTCACTGTTTCCGAGACAGAACTAAAACTTGGAGCGGCAACAGCCAATAATATAGAGAGCACTGATATGGTTATGAGTAGCTCTAAGAAGGTAAACCCGCGAGACATTTCCCAAATTCCTATGTAAACCGATACGTAACCGTATTTAATCTTGCAAGGATGCTACCACCGAAGAAAAATAGGCTGAATATAGAGAAGGAACTACTCGTGATGATTCGAAAAAATAAATGCAACAACAACAACTTAAGTTGCAAAGGGATGACATTGATCGAACTATTGGTCGCAGTGGCTATTATTGGAGTGCTAACCGCTATCGCCTACCCAAGCTATACCGAACATGTCATTAAATCGCATAGAACAGCAGCATTAGCTGATATGGCAAAAATACAACTCACACTTGAGCAGTCATACAACGGTGTCTATAACTGGGGCAGTATTATTTCAGGAGGGGCTTGTGCTATATGTGAATCACCAAGTGATCGCTATGTATTTTCTGTCGCAAGTTCAAGCAGCATGGCATATACAATAACCGCCACGGCACAGTCAACTAAGGGGCAAAGTGGTGACTCTTGCCTAGGCACTCCCAAAACAATGACGCTCAAATCTTCAGGTGAAGAATCCCCTGTAAATTGCTGGAACTAATAGAAGTTAATATCCTTGGTATGAGTAAAGAATGACTAGGCATATACATAGCTGCATTTTTTAACTAAACGAGAAGATCAAAAAAGCCTGCACATAGGCAGGCTTTAAAATTTTCAAACCACGATCTAATTACTTAGTAAGGTCATCGAAGAAGTTTTTAACACCGCTGAAGAAACCTTCAGATTTTGGCTTATGTTTGCTTGCTGCTTCGCCACAGCATGTTTCTTCGAACTCACGCAGTAGTTCTTTTTGACGAGAGCTTAGCTTAACCGGTGTTTCAACCACTAGCTTAACGATTAGATCACCCACACCGCCGCCACGAACGCCTTTAACGCCTTTGCCACGCATACGGAACATACGGCCCGTTTGTGTCTCTTCTGGCACCTTAAGGTTTACACGGCCATCCAATGTCGGAACTTCAACTTCACCACCTAATGCTGCCATGGTGAAACTAACTGGTACTTCGCAGTAAAGGTTGTTGCCGTCACGCTCAAAGATGTTGTGCTCTTTTACGTGAACTTGTACGTACAAGTCGCCAGCTGGAGCGCCCTGCTCTCCCGCTTCACCTTCGCCAGATAGACGAATACGGTCGCCAGTATCAACACCAGCAGGGATCTTAACGTTAAGCGTTTTAGTCTTCTGTTTGCGACCTTGACCATGACATGAGTTACATGGGTCTTTGATGATCTTGCCTTTACCGTTACAAGTAGGACAAGTCTGTTGAACCGCAAAGAAACCTTGGCGCATTTGTACTTGGCCGTGGCCATGACAAGTGCCACACGTTTGTGCAGAAGAACCCGCTTTCGCGCCGCTGCCGTCACAAGTATCACACTCTACAAGTGTTGGTACTTCGATTTCTTTAGAAACACCACGAACCGCTTCTTCTAGAGAAAGTTCCATGTTGTAACGTAGATCTGAACCACGTTGTGCACGCTGTTGACCGCCACCACGACGACCGCCGCCGAAGATGTCGCCAAATACGTCACCGAAGATATCGCCGAAGTCACCTTGGCCACCGCCGCCGAAACCGCCGCCGCCGCCCATACCGCCTTGTTCAAAAGCGGCATGACCGTATTGGTCATAAGCTGCTTTCTTTTGTGGATCGGTCAGGATCTCGTACGCTACTTTTACTTCTTTAAACTTCTCTGGCGCAGTATCGTCACCTTGGTTACGATCCGGGTGAAACTTCATCGCTAAGCGTTTGTACGCTTTTTTAATATCGCGCTCTGATGCATCGCGGCTTACGCCTAATACTTCGTAAAAATCACGTTTTGACATGTTCTAGGTCACCAAAATAATTGCTACTACCGAATGATCACTTCAGTAGTCTGTGTATCAATCTAGATAAAAGTTCTGTCGGCTGAAATACCGAATAAAGCTATTATCTAGATAGACAAGTCTAAATACAAATTTACGGGCGTGAGAGTTACCTCTGACGCCCGTATATTTAGAAATCGAAAAACGACTTTTTCTAAGCTAAAACACGTCAGTTCAAGGAGAAGGCACGGACTTTCTTAACCAACCAAAAGGTAAGTGTAAGTGAGTACCTTCGACGCAGAAATCACGTGTTATAGCGACGAAAAATTATTTTTTGTCGTCTTTAACTTCTTCAAACTCCGCGTCAACAACATCGTCGTCTTGCTTAGATTGTTCACCAGCGTCAGCACCTGCTTGTTCAGCTTGAGCTTTCTGTTGAGCAATTTCCATTAGCTTTTGAGCAGCTTGCATAAGTTCTTGAACTTTAGCGTCGATAGCTTCTTTGTCGTTACCAGACTTAACTTCTTCTAGTGCCGTGATAGCCGCTTCGATCTTCTCTTTCTCGTCAGCAGGTAGAGCTTCACCAGCTTCTTCTACTTGCTTCTTAGTGCCGTGGATCATTTGGTCAGCTTGGTTACGTGTAGTAACTAACTCTTCGAACTTTTTGTCCGCTTCTTTGTTAGCTTCTGCTTCTTGTACCATCGCTTCGATCTCTTCCTCAGACAAACCGCCTGATGCTTGGATAGTGATCTTTTGCTCTTTACCTGTTGCTTTATCTTTAGCAGATACGTTCAGGATACCATCAGCATCTAGGTCGAATGTTACTTCGATTTGTGGCATGCCACGTGGTGCTGGTTGGATACCTTCTAGGTTGAACTGACCAAGAGACTTGTTGTAAGTCGCTTGTTTACGCTCACCTTGAAGAACGTGAATAGTTACTGCGTTTTGGTTGTCTTCAGCTGTAGAGAACACTTGATCCGCTTTAGTAGGGATAGTTGTGTTTTTCTCGATAAGCTTAGTCATTACGCCACCCATCGTTTCGATACCGAAAGATAGAGGAGTAACGTCTAGTAGTAGAACGTCTTTAACGTCACCAGCTAGTACACCACCTTGAACAGCAGCACCCATTGCAACAGCTTCGTCAGGGTTCACGTCTTTACGTGGCTCTTTACCGAAGAATTCAGTTACTTTAGCTTGAACCATAGGCATACGAGTTTGACCACCAACTAGGATAACGTCAGTGATTTCGCCTACAGATAGGTCAGCATCCGCTAGAGCAACTTTTAGTGGCTCAAGAGAACGTTGAACTAGGTCTTCAACTAGAGACTCAAGCTTCGCACGAGTCACTTTGATGTTCATGTGCTTAGGACCAGTCGCATCAGCAGTAACGTAAGGTAGGTTTACGTCAGTTTGAGTAGTAGAAGAAAGCTCGATTTTCGCTTTTTCTGCTGCTTCTTTAACACGCTGCATTGCTAGTGGATCAGCTTTAAGGTCGATACCTTGCTCTTTCTTGAACTCATCTACTAGGTAGTTGATCATGCGGTTATCGAAATCTTCACCACCAAGGTGAGTGTCACCGTTAGTTGAAAGAACTTCGAAAGTCTTCTCGCCTTCTACTTCATCGATTTCGATGATAGAGATATCGAATGTACCACCACCAAGGTCGTATACAGCGATAGTGCGATCACCACCTTGCTTGTCTAGGCCGTAAGCTAGAGCAGCAGCAGTTGGTTCGTTGATGATACGTTTAACATCTAGACCAGCGATACGGCCAGCATCTTTCGTTGCTTGACGTTGAGCATCGTTGAAGTAAGCAGGAACAGTTACTACTGCGCCAGTTACTTCTTCGCCTAGGAAGTCTTCAGCTGTTTTCTTCATTTTCTTAAGAACTTCAGCAGATACTTGAGGAGCAGCCATTTTTTGGCCTTGCGCTTCTACCCATGCATCACCGTTGTCAGCCTTAACAATGTTGAAAGGCATGATTTCGATATCGCGTTGAACTTCTTCATCTTCAAAACGACGACCGATTAGACGCTTGATAGCGAACAGTGTGTTTTGAGGGTTAGTAACAGCTTGACGTTTTGCAGGTTGACCAACTAGCGTTTCGCCTTCTGTGTATGCGATTACTGATGCTGTTGTGCGTTCGCCTTCAGCATTTTCAATTACGCGTGGTTTGTCGCCGTCAAGAACAGCAACACAAGAGTTAGTAGTACCTAAATCAATACCAATGATTTTACCCATCAGGCCATCTCCGAATATATATTATTTAGTTTTTTGCTATACCCACATATGTGGGGGTGGTAATCAGGGAATCAACCCTAATACACAAAATTAAAGTGCAAATGTAATTTGCTTTCGTATGCACCATAGATAAGGGCTGCAAACTGGTTTTCAAGGGAAAAAGTAAAAAAAATCTGATTTTTTCCCTATCTTTCTGCTTAAGAAGAAAAAGTAGCTCATCCCTTACGGTTTAAGGCGCCAAAGTTGACACATTCATGCGTTCACCTTCAGCAATAAAATAGTCGCCCTATTCTATTTCACATAAAAAAAGACCTTCACTAGGAAGGTCTTTTTCAAATAACGCTTGTTCAGTTAGTTAAGGATTCGCAATATTATTGATTGAGAATTAACTGGTAGAAGCTCGCTTGTGTGTAGTCACCCGCTTCCATACCACGCCACTCACATGCCGAACTCGACTTCTTAGTGTTACATTGATTGTATGCACCCGCTTTGAAGTACATCCAATCTTGACCATAGCCAAGATCAACGTCGTGTCCTTGATATTTACCTTTCGCCAGATCAACATCATATGTCTTCACAATTGGATCCGACGAGTTTGGATTCTTAGTAAACGTCAAGTGCATGATGTTATCTTTAATATTTACATCATATGAAAAAACTTCACCTAACTTAATGCCATCGCTAGGGTCAGAACTGCCCTTTTTCAAATTGTATTGACCAAATACATCATGGCGAATGTCTTTACGAAGTTTCTTTCCATTTTCATCTTTCGCGTTTTTCAATTCTTTCGGCGGGTTGAGCTCGTAGTTCCATGTTAATGAACCATGCTCATGCTCTGGTAGTTTACGGTAAACAATTTTAAGAGGTTCATTGTCCGAGCCGTGAATTTGCCCGATGACGACTGAAAATGCGCCTGTTTTATTGTAGTTACCACTGGTACTCACCTGATCAACAGAAAGTGTTGCCGTCATCTGGCCACCGATAGAGCCAAACTCTTCCGCGTTCTTATGGCTTGAAATCGCGAAGTTGTTGCTCGGCGCAGAGTAGCTATCCGCTAGCATCGCTCTTAGCTCACTACGCGTGTTTTTACTGTTTGGCGTCGTTGGAGCTGTATTCGGAGCCACAAACACCATCGCACCAGACTCGGCATCCGTGTAGAACCATTTAGGGTGAACGTAAGGCGTGTCTACATTCGACAGTTCCTTTTTACCAATCTCCAGCGTTTTACCTTTTCTAGACCCTTCAGTCGTCAGCTCCGGTAAGTTAATTTTCCATTTAGATAAATCGAAGTTTTGTGCTGGTGCTTTTGCAGGGTCAAGATTGAACTGTTGACCAATATCGTGATTAGAAGCAAGAGCGGGAGCGGCTAAAAGGCTGGCAGTCAGTAGGCTAAGGTAAGACAGCTTCATTATTGGGTTTCCTTTATGTCGTCATAATGTAGGTTGTCAGAACAATAAAATAATATTGTATTATTATATGTGATCTATATTAAAGATTGAAAACTGATGGCCAATTCGGCACGAGTAAAAAGAAAAAATGAGACTTAACACCAATCAAAGATCTTTTTAGCTAAGTTATCAGATAGCCCAAAGCACTTATCATCAGAAACAAAAAAGCCCCGCTCTCATTGAGCGGGGCTTCTAATTATCGAATCTTAATTAAGAATTATGCTTCTGCTTTCTTTAGCTCAGCTTCTTCGTTAGCTTCAACGCCGATTTCGTTTTCAGATTTCGCTACGATAGTGTTAACCGCAGTATCACCAACAACGTTAGAAGAAGTACAGAACATGTCACAGATACGGTCAACAGCAGCAACAATCGCTAGACCTTCTGGTGGCAAACCTAGTTGGTGCAATAGAACACCGACCATAACCACACCACCACCAGGAACACCACCAGCACCGATAGAAAGTAGCAAGATAGTTAGACCTAGAGTAAAGATATCAGCAGTGTTGATTGGCTGACCGAATGCGTTTGCTACGAACATAGTTGCTAGTGCGATGTAGATAGATACACCAGACATGTTCATTGTTGCACCTAGTGGTACACCGAAACCTGCCACTGACTTAGATACGTTTAGTTTGTCCGTCAGAGTACGCATTGTTACTGGAATCGTCGCGTTCGAGCTTGCAGTCGATAGTGAGAAAAGGATTTGCTCACGAGTTGCACGTAGGAACTGCTTTGGAGAAATACCAGTGAATGAACCAACCATCATTGGGTAGAAGAAGAAGATCCAGAACACAAGCATCGCTACAACAAGCGCTACATAGCCAGCAACTGACATTAACGTGTTTGCATCAAGTGTTGCACCTAGTTGAATCATCAGAGCAAATACACCGTATGGCGCAAGGCTCATTACTAGGCCGATAAGCTTCATCATGATCTCGTTAGCCATCTTGAATGTCTTGATAGCTGGGCCACCACGAGAATCAAGCGCTTGAATAGCAAGACCTGTCAAAATTGCCATGAAGATGATTTGTAGCATGTCTCCACTTGCAAATGCTTCTACAGGGTTGCTAGGAACGATATTAACAACAAGAGAGAAGATATCTGGCGTTTCAGTTGTTGTAAGCGCAATTGTCTCAGAAACTGTACCCGCTAGATTCGCACCAGCACCCGGTTGGAAAATAAGACCAATCGTTAGCGCTGCAGAAATCGCGATGATGGTGTTAATAATGTAAAGACCAAAGGTTTTACCACCAAGACGACCAAATGAACGAATATCTTTTAGCTCAACGATACCGCAAACAATAGATACGTAAACAAGAGGAACTACAAGCAATTTGATAAGTGATACGAACATACCACCAGCACCTTCGGCAGCGCCAAGTAGATACGTATCAAAAATAGCAATACCGCTGAATAGGTACTGAATAGCAGTACCAATAAGTAGACCGGCGAACAAGCCTACAAAAATTTTACTTGAGAGCGATTTATCCATCGTTCTTCTCCAGTTTGTTGTGTTTGAAATTTGTACTTTTATAGTTATATATGCGACCAAAATCGCCATATGGCAGTGGATTTTACATACAAAGATAACAATTAAAAGTATTTATTTACAAAAACATCACAAATGTGACATCAAAACATTTACTCAATCACAACAAGTTTCATAACACAAAACTCTAAATCGCTGATCTGAATGAAATAAAAAGAACGACATTCTTAATGCGGTTTTGATGCTTATTTACGTGGACTCTCAAGTTATAGGCACAAAAAAAGAGAGGCCTATACCTCTCTTTTTATTTTACGCAAACCAGTGATTTATTTTGTCGCTGCGACTAACTCAGTCAATGCACCAGTCAATCACTTGGCAACGTAATTCGTCATTACTTAGCAACCATAACCATCGCTGGGCGAACCACACGACCGTTTAGTTCGTAGCCTTTTTGCATCACAAACATAACCGTGTTCGATTCGTGATCTGGGCTTTCTTGAATAGACATCGCTTGGTGGAATTCAGGGTTGAACGCTTCACCTTCAGGGTTGATCTCTTTAAGACCAAACTTAGCAACTGTGTCTACGAACGTTTTGTGCGTTAGCTCAACACCTTCATACAGTGGCTTAACCACTTCGTTTTCAGCGTCTGCTGCTTGCATTGCACGCTCTAGGTTGTCGATTACAGGAAGCAGACCTTCAGCAAACTTGTTCAAAGCGAATTTACGCGCTTTATCAATTTCTTGTTCGCTACGGCGACGCATGTTTTCAACTTCAGCTTTCGCGCGAAGAACAGAATCTTGCTGCTCTTTCACTTTAGATTCACTAGAAAGCAGTGCAGCTTCCAGTTGAGCGATTTTTGCTTCCTGCTCATCAGCAGCGTCTTCATTCAGTTCAGCTTCTTCAACTTTCTCAGCTTCAGCGATGATCTGATCTAGCTCTGCTTCGGTTACTTTGTTTTCTTCGTTGCTCATGATATCTCCAGAATTCGTTTTCAATGCAAGTGACAGGCGTGTTTGCGCCCCAAATTGATATAAAACACTCGCATAGACGTTCAACTTGCCTTTATTATGGGGATGAAGAATTTTGATTCAAGCCTAATTCGTTTGGAAACGTTATGAAAAAGCCATTTGAAGTCATCGCCATTATCGGTAAACCTCGAGATCAGCAAGCAATTCAGACTCATAGAGAGCTCTATCAGTGGTTAAGTGCTGAGGGTTATCAAGTGTTTGTTGATGACAGACTCGCCACTATTTTGGACGACATCCCAAAAGAACATTTTTCTAGCCTGATTGAATTAGGTAAACGCGCCGATCTCGCTATTGTGGTCGGTGGTGACGGAAATATGCTCGGTGCCGCTAGAATCTTGTCACGTTTCGACATTTCAGTGATTGGTGTTAACCGAGGCAATCTTGGTTTCCTAACCGATCTCAACCCTGAAAACTTCCAGAGCGCGTTGACTGATGTACTCAAAGGCGAGTTCATGGAAGAAGAGCGCTTCTTACTTGAAACGGAAATTCATCGTCACGGCCAGATAAAAAGCCACAATGCAGCCCTTAATGAGGCTGTACTGCACCCCGGCCAAGTTGCTCACATGATCGAGTTCGAAGTATATATCGATGACAGCTTCGCCTTCTCACAGCGCTCTGATGGCTTAATCGTCTCAACACCGACAGGTTCTACCGCCTACTCGCTTTCTGGCGGCGGCCCTATCCTGTCATCAAGCCTAAATGCTATCTCACTCGTGCCAATGTTCCCGCACACCCTTTCAAGCCGCCCACTTGTGGTGGATGGCAAGCGTCGTATTAAGCTTATCGTATCGCCTGATAACCGTGGAACTCAGGAGGTGAGCTGCGATGGTCAAATCTCACTGCCTGTTTCTCCTGGTGATGAGATCCACATTTACCAAAGCCCGAATGTACTTAAGTTGATCCATCCTAAAGACTACAACTACTACCATGTTCTACGTAACAAACTAGGTTGGTCGAGTAAGCTGTTCTAAAAGAATAAACGCTCCAGTGGTAACCGAAAATTTGAAAGGCTGACGACATTCGTCAGCCTTTTTATTGCCAGTAAAAGCCCGTCGGCTCTAGTTTCTCTGCAGTTCCTTATACCTCCACTCCCAAGAGGGAGGAACGACTGAGTTGGGAATCTATAGCGGTTTCAGTGATCTACGAACAACCTCAATTCTGATAACGGTCGCAAAAAATTTTCACCTGTCGACTTTACTGTATAAAGAAACAGTATATACTGAACTTATATACAGTATTGTTCAGTTATACAGGTAAATAAAAATGCTGGCTCATTTAAGTGTTAATAATTTCGCTATTGTTAAGTCTTTACAGCTAGAACTATCTAAAGGCATGACAACAATCACCGGGGAAACTGGTGCGGGTAAATCTATCGCTATCGATGCTTTAGGCTTATGTCTTGGGGGAAGATCCGATGCAGGAATGGTTCGACAAGGTGAAGAAAAAACTGAAGTCAGTGCCGCTTTTTTACTTGAGAACAATCTGCATGCAACCCGCTGGTTAGAAGACAACGAATTGCTTGATGGCAGTGAGTGCATCCTGCGCAGAACCATCTCAAAAGAAGGTCGTTCTCGTGCATTCATCAACGGTAGCCCTGTCCCTCTTTCGCAATTGAAATCACTTGGACAACTGTTGATCAACATCCATGGTCAACACGCGCATCACCAGTTGATGAAAAGCGATTATCAAATGGCCATGCTTGATCAATACGCAGGCCACTTGAACCTATTGAAATCGACACGTAATGCTTACCAAGCATGGCGACAAGCGGATAACCACTTAAAAGAGTTACGTGAGAATAACCAGCAAAACCAAGCTCAAAAACAACTTCTTGAATACCAAATCAAAGAGTTAAATGAGCTGTCTATTGGGGAGGAAGAATATGAAGACCTCGAACAAGAGCATAAGCGCCTCTCCAATAGCGGAGAACTGGCCACAACCTGTCAGCAAGCTATCGAGCTTATTTATGAAGGCGAAGAAGTTAATGCGCTTGGTATTCTGCAATCGGCCAATAACTCCTTAATTCAGCTAGCTGAGCTAGATGAAAGATTAGCCGAGTTACCAAACTTGCTTTCCGAAGCCATTATTCAGATTGAAGAAACCAACAACGAGTTAAGAACATACCTAGACAGCATTGATGTTGATCCCGGTCGTATGGCTTACGTTGAGGAGCGTTTCTCTAAAGTGATGTCGATGTCTCGTAAACACCACGTGTTACCTGAAGAGCTGTATAAGCACCATCAAGACTTACTACAACAAGTTGAAGCGCTTGATTGCTCTGATGAAAAATTGGAAGAACTGGCCAACGAGGTAGAAAACCAATACCAATCGTTCGTTGCTAAATCAGAGAAGCTTCATAAATCTCGAACTCGTTACGCAAAAGAGCTCAACAAGCTGATCACGCAAAGCATGCACGAACTGAGCATGGAAAAAGCGCAGTTTGCCATTGAAGTGAACAACACCAACACACACCCTTCTCCATTGGGTATGGATAACGTGACCTTCATTGTTTCGACCAACCCAGGCCAACCAATGCAGCCGATTGCGAAAGTGGCCTCTGGTGGTGAGTTATCACGAATCTCACTGGCGATTCAGGTGATCACCGCACAAAAAGTGGATACACCAAGCCTGATTTTCGATGAAGTCGATGTGGGTATCAGTGGGCCAACCGCTGCGGTTGTCGGAAAAATGCTACGTAAGCTGGGCGAATCTACGCAGGTGATGTGTGTGACTCACTTACCTCAAGTTGCCGGTTGCGGTCACCAACAGCTGTTTGTTGCGAAGAACACGAAATCAGGTAAAACCGAGACTCAAATGCACACGCTTGATGAACAACAACGCGTTTCAGAGCTTGCTCGACTGCTTGGTGGCAGCCAAATTACCGAATCGACACTTGCCAATGCAAAAGAGTTATTAATCGCAGCTTAGGTTACATATTCGGCAACTTTCTGATAATTTACCGAAAATTCTTGGCAATTTTGCAACTTAATTCAAAATTGCCAGTCATAACAAGCTCAAAGCGCAAGGAGCTTTTTACTTCTTGCTGGAGCTTGTTTATTATCAGGCAGTATTTTAGCGAAGAAAGATCTCAAACTATGCGAATTAAAAAGTGGTTAGTTGCAGTTCCACTTGCACTAACAATGTTGACCGGTTGCTCTCTACTAGAGAAGTTGGTTTATCGAATTGACATCAATCAGGGTAACTATGTTGAACAAGAAGCTGTCGATCAGCTCAAGTTTGGCATGACAAAAACACAAGTTCGTTACGTTATGGGCTCACCAATGCTTATCGAAAACGGCTACCCAGATACGTGGTATTACATTTACCACCACCAAAAAGGCCATGAAGACCCTATTCAGAAAAACCTAGTCGTTAACTTTGATGCCACAGGCACTCTAGTAACGATCAACGGTGATTTTGAAGCCAGTGATGAGTTCTTCGAAAGCCTTCGCTAGCTTTCAACCAACAAAGCTTTCCAGTCAATAAAGCTCTTAGCCGATAAAGCTATCAGTCGACAAAGTATGAATCGCAAAAGCCTGCTCACATGAGCAGGCTTTTTAATATCTGCTAACAAATTAGCTGCGTTGTCTAACCAGCAAGCACAAAAAAGCTCGCCAATATAGCGAGCTCTCTTCTTAGTCAAACTGGTTTAGCATTACGATTTAGCCGCTGCTGCTTTCGCTTGCTCAGCACGCTTACGGCGAATCTCTTTTGGATCGGCTAACAGTGCACGGTAGATTTCGATACGGTCTTTATCACGAACCGTCGCATCTAGCTTAACGTTACGGCTGAACACGCCAACCTTATTTTTCGCTAAGTCGATTTCTGGATACAGTTCCAAAACACCAGACTGCGCAATAATCTCTTCCACAGTCGCGTTTTTGTTCACCACCAAGGTAAACACACGCTGTTCGTGCGGAAGCGCAAACACAACCTCTACGTGGATCATATCTGATTCAATAGTCATGGCTTAGTAAACCTGTTTCGCGCGTTGAGTAAAAGCACTGACCATATTGCTCGTCAGCTCATTGAAAACCTTACCAAATGCCATTTCAATCATTCGGCTAGAGAACTCAAACTCTAGCTTAAGTTCAACCTTACAAGCTTGCTCGTCGAGCGGAGTAAAGTACCAACCACCCTGCAGCTTTTTGAACGGGCCGTCCACCAGCTCCATCAAGATCTCAGCGCCATCCGCTAAGCGGTTCGATGTGGTAAATGTTTTGCTGATACCAGCTTTAGAGACATCAACCGAAGCCACCATAGTTGAATCTGAAGATTCGATCACACGTGAACCAGAACACCCTGGCAAAAACTCGTGATAACGAGCAACATCATTGACCAAGCTGAACATCTGGTCGGCACTAAACGACACTAATGCTGAACGAGTAACCTTTGGCATATAGACTCCTGTTAAAGACAGCGTTACATTAACACAAACTGCAATTTTAATTGTATTGGGCCAGAGCGCAAATAAAAAGGATTCCCCATCTAGGGCGCATTCCGTATAATGAGGCCATTATGGCAAAGAATAAATCAAAATCAAAAGCCGGTAGTAATACCATTGCGCTTAACAAGAAAGCTCGCCACGAATATTTCATCGATGATGAGATAGAAGCGGGGCTTGAGCTACAAGGCTGGGAAGTAAAATCCCTACGTGAAGGCAAAACCAATATCGCAGAAAGCTACGTTTACATCCGAGATGGCGAAGCATTCATCAGTGGTATGACGATTACTCCGCTAACTCAAGCGAGTACTCATATCGTGGCGAACCCAACACGTATTCGTAAACTCCTTATGTCGAGAAAAGAACTCGACAACCTTATCGGTCGTATTAACCGTGAAGGCATGACACTTGTCGCAACCGCACTTTACTGGTCTCGCTCTTGGGCGAAGATTAAAGTTGGCGTTGCGAAAGGTAAAAAGCTGCACGATAAACGTACTGATATGAAAGAAAAAGATTGGGCGAGAGATAAAGCACGAATTATGAAGAGTAATTTGCGTTAATTTTAAGCACTTAAACGCACAGTGCTAGACAGGGTAAGCTTTTCTGGTACTATGCAAATAACACTTGGGGCTGATTTAGGATTCGACAGGAATTTTGAAGTCTGAGGTGCATGCCGTGGGGCGGTTGGCCACGTTAAAAGCCGCAAAAAAATAGTCGCAAACGACGAAAACTACGCACTAGCAGCTTAATAACCTGCTCAGAGCTCTCTTACCCTAGCTTCCGCTCGTAAGACGGGGACCAATAAGAGATCAAACCCAAACTAGCTAGCGTGGCTTCTCCCACCTGAGAGGAAAAGCGCGAATTATAATTCAGGTTAGCCTTTAACTAGCGTGTCGGTTCGCAGGTTGCTGGTGAAATTAAAGATCGACTAAGCATGTAGTACCAATGATGAATGATTTTTGGACGCGGGTTCAACTCCCGCCAGCTCCACCAAACGTTTGGAAAGGGCGGTAACTCACTGAGTTATCGCCCTTTTTGTATTTATAATCATTAATTATGCTATTAGTACTAAAAGCAGATACTAAACGCGCCACCTTGCACTTTCGCTTTCAACACACCTTCAAAAGCCGTAAATAAATCAAACGTAGCCTCCACACATCCAACTTGGATGATGCTAATACCTTGCGTTACCATTATTTATTTCTTAATCACCTGTGTTTTCACTCACAGGGTGATGCACAGTGTAAGTGCTTTTGATTGCCATAACTTTAGTTTAGAACCATCTCGTTGCGCTTCAAAGTCAGTATTTCTAATTATCTCTTGTGTGGCATATTTGATCTACTTACGTGTAACTATCACCTCACCTTACCCGCATGGATAATCGCCAATCGCAAAAGAACTTAGCGACAAGTCTAACAAAGGCTGGCATCCACCTTCTTGCAATACCTCTTTAAGCTAAAGGCTTTGATAATCCTACTTTATCCCCTACAAGGTATATAACTTGCAATATCCCCTACAAGGTATAAAGTTACATATATCCCTTTGTTGGGATAGCACGACCAATATCCTCTAATGGGGATAAAACATCATAGTAAGGAGTGACAACTTGTGATTTATAGCCCACAACAATTAGCCAATACTTTACTGCTAATACGCCAAAAGAATAGGTGGACTCAGTCTGAGCTGGCAAAAAAAGTAGGGATAAAACAAGCAACCATTTCGAACTTTGAAAATAGACCAGAAAAGGCAACTATTTCAACAATGTTCAAGCTTATCCAAGCATTAGAGCTCACCCTTAAAATCGAACCCAAAGATGCAAAAAATAGTCAAAGCACTGTTGATGAGGAAGATTGGTAATGCAACAACTTAATGCCTACATGAATGGTGAGTTGGTCGGTACTCTCATAAAGCAAAACAATGGCTCTCACGAATTTAAATATAATGAGTCTTGGCTAAGTAACGACAAATCTCGCCCATTATCTTTATCCCTTAAGCTACAAATACCTACGATAACTTCTGATGCCGTTATCAACTACTTTGACAACCTACTACCAGACAATATTGCTATACGTAATAGGATTGTTGCACGCTATCAAACGGCTTCAAATCAACCTTTTGATCTTCTGAAAGAAATTGGCAAAGACAGCGTTGGTGCCATTGCTCTGCTCCCTCCAAGTCAACCCTATATCGAGAACAAACTGTCATACGAACTTCTTGATGAATCTCGGCTTGAAAAAATCTTAGCTGCCCATCATTCCGATATTCCATTAGGTATGATTAAGGAAGAAGATGATTTCCGAATATCGGTTGCTGGCGCTCAAGAAAAAACAGCATTGCTAAGGTTGAATGGAGATTGGTGTTTGCCTAAAGGGAATACACCTACAAGCCATATCATTAAGCTACCTATTGGTGAGATTAAGCAGCCCACCTCTATTCTAGATCTGACTGAAAGTGTCGAGAATGAGTTCATCTGTATTGAGTTAGCTAGAGAGTTGGGGTTTGATGTTCCGACAGTCGAGATCATCACAACCCATAATTATAAAGCCATTGCTGTTGAGCGTTTTGATAGACGTTGGATTAAGGATCGTACACACCTACTGCGCCTTCCTCAGGAAGATATCTGTCAAGCCAAAGGAATCCCTTCATCGATAAAATACGAAAGTGATGGAGGCCCCGGAATCGCCGATATTATGAAGCTACTTGAAGGATCATCAAATGCACTGGAAGACAGATATAACTTCATGAAGTTTCAAGTCTTCCAATGGGCTATAGGCGCTATTGATGGGCATGCAAAGAACTATTCAATATTTATTGAAAAGCAAGGTAGTTATCGCTTAACACCATTTTATGACATTTTGTCGGCTTACCCTATCACAGGAAAAAAAGGACTTAACATCAGAAAGTTAAAGTTAGCAATGGGGTTAAAAGCAAGCCGTGGTAAAAAATACCAGATAAGCAAGATCTACTCTCGCCACTTTCTTGATACCGCCCATTCAGTTGGCTTTAATTCTGATAGCATGCAAAGCATATTGGATGACATGCAAACTGAATTACCCAAAGCAATCGAGCGCCTCGCCGCACGCTTGCCTGAAGGTTTCCCAAAACACATAACCGAAGCTATCTTTGATAACTCTATTGCCATGCTTAACAAATTGAATTTGAGCAAGAACTAGATCATTTCCCTTTAGAGAAGATGGAGCACTCAATAAAAAACCACACATCCCATTGTTGAAATGTGTGGCTGTTTAGAACTGTTCTGATACGAACTTAGATAAGTTTAGGTGTTACTCCATATCACCGAGTAAGTAATCTTCATCACTGCTCACGACTGCGCCGTGTTTCAGGAAGTTCTTACCTAAGATCATGCTGTATTCAAAGCGAGAGCGATCTTGAAGGTTTACCCTCACCTCTTTCTCTAAGTCACCCAACTTAACCTTCATTTCTACTACGGGGCGAATGTTCACCTTCTCGCCTTTCTTGGCTTTGATGCGCATTACATCAATCACTGGCTTGGTGAAATCTTGCTTATCGCCTTGGTTGTTTTGATAGGTAAAGCTCACCATGTCTTGGCCGTCTTTCTTAAATCGTTTGATGTTGACTGCATTCATTGAGCTCACATCCGCACCAGTGTCGAGCTTGGCCGGGAACTTCATGCCGTTCACTTCTACTACTTCAATGTGCCCTACTTTAAACAGTGGCTCAGCTTTCAGAAGGTAATCAGAACGCGTATTAACGTAAACGCCTTCTTTTGCCATCTTCTTACCTAAAATAAAGTACGCTTCTTTCTCATTTGTATTAAGCACATCGATGGCAAACTCTTGCGTACGCACTTTTCCAGACACCGCAAACTCACCACTTACAACCGGACGAGTATCATCCCCGACTTTAAGCTTCTTAATAATTGGCTTGGTCACCTTCTGCTTCTCACCATTTACATCCGTAAGATAAAATTCAACGGAAGCATCTTTGCCTTTACCTGTCATTTCAAAACTGTCGACCTTCAGCAAAGGTGTATTGACAGTGAAAGAAGCCACAGCCTTAAGCGGGAAGTCATCTAGGGTGATGTCCTCTTCCGGCGAGATAATCATAGGCTCACCAGACTCAGCCACATCACTAAAGTTCTCTGAACCTTCTAATAAAATATTCTCAGCACTGGTGTCAATCATGAAGAGTTCGCTGGCGGTGTTGGTTCCAAATCTCAACTGCGACTCACTACTCGAGCGCTCACGTAGGTACACCAGAACGTCTTTAGTCGTGTTTTCATCGAGTTGAACAGGCACATACACCAAAGGTCTCTTCTTACCGCTCACGCTTAACATACGAACCAACGGCAATGTCATCTCTTTTTGCTTGCCGTCGTTGTCGAACATATCAAACGTCACTTCACTGTTCTTCTTATCTATATCGATGTCTTTTGCATGAAGGATGCTGTAGCGATTTTTTAATGAGAAGGTCGCGTTCATCGCCATTCCAGAGATAGACACCACCTCTTTTCGGCCAACAACGGTCGCGTTTTCCTGCTCTTGCAAGTAGTCATAGCCCGCAAACACTAAAGCGTTGTCAACAAGGAAGGTTTTACCAATCAGCACTGGCGCAGAGAAATGGCTTCTGTCGGTCAGGTTAACGTCTGTTTTTAGCTCTTGATCTGCAATGGTCAGCGACATTTTTACGGTAGGACGAAGCAAAGGCGTGCTGCTGGTGCGGCTTCGTATCATACTGACACGCTCTAAAGGCGCTTCGATTAATACCATGTCTCCCGTCCGCGGGTTTTGAACCTTAAAAGACACCACAGCCTCATATTTCGCAAAGGTACTGCCATCCCAATCATCGTAATCAACATCGGAATTGTTCAACAGGTCTTCGGTTAACGCCGCCATCAACTCTTGGTCTTTGAGATTTTGGTAATCGGGATTAGAGCTCTTCACATGAATGTCTTCAGCATGCATAGAAGTGGTTTCCGCACCAGTATCAATTTTACCAATGAAAGGAACGTCTTTTAACCCTTGAACGCTAGATAGGTACACGTTCTCAGTGCGGCCTAATACCGACTTACCATCGAGTTCGTAAGTAGGATTTTGAGTGGTAGGTGAAGTGTCAGTAGCCAAAGTGTATTGTGAAAAAAGTAGAGTGCTTAAAAGAGTTAGAGCCAAAGGTATCTTTTTCATTAGTTGGTCCGTTGTGATCAGTTCACTAATAATACTGGCGTTTGCGCGAAGAATTCCCCCACCAGCAATGGTTCTCACATAACGTTAACGCTATGAGTTTTTAAATGACAAACCGATGACTTTGCGCTGCATTCGCTTATCGATTATTGACTAATGGATACCCAATAACCTTTTCAATGCTCGGTGTTCTATTGAAGAAATGAATACAAAAAAGGCCAACGACGAGCGCTGACCTTAGCTATTCAAAACACACCTGAAGCGAGTTTAACTTGCTAAAACACAAACGGTTCTAGATAAACATAGCACTAAAAAGTCCCGACTGTTTTCTTTGCACAGATAGCTCGAGCTTTTTCTGCGTCCTCACCTTTATTTTTGAGATAGCACTGTCGATAAGATTTGACGTAGCGCTCAAATAACACCTCGGCTTCAGGTTGTGGTTTAGAGAGCAGTTGGTTAACGAACTTTCTTGATCCAACCTCAAAATGCTGAGTATCGATTGGGCTATTCCAATCCCCTCCCCAGATCATAAATCCGTGATGGGCAAACAGCTCCACCACATCTTCAGCCATGCCGCGGCGTTCAATTTCATCACGAGCACGAAAACGAGTACGGTTCACATAACTTGTCGCAGATTGTGAAGGCTTGACCGTGATTTTTCCGTTGCTATCGAACTCTAAGAAAGGGTTTTGAACTGGGTTGATGTCTATTGCCACACCATACGCATGTTTCGACCAACCTCCTCCGCCTGTAATAGGACGAGCGTTAAACGCACTGCTGTTGTTCGCATCCATTGAGGCGTTATCGTCACCTCTGAATTCACGCATTAAACGAGCGGAATGAAGAGGAAAATTGCGCTGTTTAAGCTCTGAAAAGATTTGTTCAACAGCCGGCGCAACAACATCAAGCACAATCATGTTCCCCTGCTGCGTTTCGCCCTTAAAGTTAACGAAATCGAAATCCACTTTGGATAATCGCTCACAACCGACGGGCGCACCACTACTCAAGACATTGTTCTTTTTCATCATGTCGCATTGCCATTGAGATATAGGGGCAACTTGGGCATAACTCGCAGCACTGAGCACAGTGGCCAGCAAGCCGACAATAAAACGTTTCATATCAAAGACTCAAAAATAGTAAGAGTGAAAAGTAGCAGAGTTGGAAAATAACATATTAAGCCAAGTTGAGCGCACGCTTTGTTAGCGTGTTTTGTTCCAGTAAACAATCTCTCTAACTCGTCCGTTCTGATCCTTGTCAGCTTCTCCACCAACATCAGAAAGTTCAGGTAAGGTCGATAATTGCGGAGCGTAATAGGCAACTAACATAAGTACGAACGCATCGTAAATATCGTCTATCGCGGCGTCTTTACGTTTGGTATTTGAAATGGCCAACGACAAGCGGTCACACCATTGAGGGGATAGCTGCTGAATAATAGAAAGCCGTTCCTCTTTGCCTTCTTGCGTTCGTTTTGAAAACGTCAGCGGTTCGTCTTTCAATGCTGCAAACACCACTTCAGGATGTGATTCCCTGATAGAAAGATTGGGATGAGTTTCAATGAGCTCATCAAGCTCGCGAATCTTGGGCACAATTCCCCAAGTCTGTTTAGAAAACTTCTTATCAAGCTGCTCCACATTGGCATTACACGCCGCAATGTAATCGGTTTGGTAAACCGCCTCACGACACGGAACCGGAAACACCGAAGAACCACGTTTGCTGGTTAGAAAACGCCTTGCTGCTTTGTCACACAAGCGATCTGGAGTTTGTGCATCACTAAAACCAATAGGCATATCGATAAGCGCCGTTGAACCGATAAGATCACTCGCTAGCTCATCGAGGGTGTTTACCACTTTAAACGCAGGTATCTCATTGTCAGAGACAATCCAAGCGATCCAACCCGACTTGCAGCCATCAATTCCGATGTATTTCATTATGTTCTCGATGATTAGTTTGTTGAGGGTTATTTGGGATAACTAGCCCACTTAATGATCAGTGCCACTCACTAATCAGCAGTCTGCTTTTTACACCACGTACCTGCAAGCCCATTGCATCGAACACCTCTTCAAAGTCTCGACACTGCGCAGGGATGTTAGGTAACGAAAGCGCGGCTTCTGAAAAGAATTGTTGTTCAAAATGAGCCGAATCGTTCCAAGCGAGTTGCCACCACTCTAGAATCCTCGACTTAGACGAGCGCAGCTTTTCAGCCGTAGGAACTTTATCACTTTTACTTAAGTTCTCTTTGCTTGTAGTAGGAAAGAGGTTCCACTTATCGTTGTTTGGCCAGTAAGCGAAAGGCAAACAGTGATCAACGTGATACTCATTTTTTAATGATTTTCCACTCCACACGCTGACAATGTCGGCACGATCAGATCTAAGTTGCTCGACACGTTTACGCACATCGCGAGTATCATGGTTTTGATCGATCCATACCAAGCAGTCGTGATAAGTCTGTAGTGAAATGCTTCGCTGTCGGTTCAACTCGAAACGCTGCATCTCCATGACCCATTGATTCACCACCAGTGGTTCAATCCAAGAGTGGTAGATTCTAAAGCACTCCCACAGGCTTTCATCGAGAGTGAAATAACCAAAACTTTCTAAGAACTCACTATCAATGACCAGTGATTCTCGGCTCTTCCGTCGTTTGTGAGGTGGGTATATATCGAATAGTCGGTTGTCTTTCGAGCCTTGATAAATGAAAGTCACAGGTCCTGATTTAATGGTGCTGATCGTTTGTGAAAATAGCTTTTGTAGAGCCTTAGCTTCATCGCCGAGAAACATAGCGCCTATCGCTAGATCATCAGCACTTAAGTGTTTGAGTTTATTCCACCCATCCTCTTTTACAAACCCAAGTCCCTTCGTTGTGTTGCTATTTTGCTGAATCCCTGCGCCTTCTATGTCGATATCAATCAGTCGCTTAAACTGCCTAACCCAATACAGAGCAACCAAGCCCACTGGTAGAGAAATTTTTCCATCAGTTCGATCAATCACAGCGCCTGAATGCGCATCAGCAATTCGCAGTAATGTTCTCAACAAAGCCAACTTGTATGTGGCCGACTTGTTGTCATTCACAATAATGTGGCGCACCTTGTTCAAATCACCGGAGCCATCATCTGGCAAGGTCATCACCACGGTTTGCCACCAAACCTCACAGCGCTTCAAGGTGTCTTGGCTGTTATCAACATGACGCACCAACAAAGCACTGTTCTTCGACAAACGCTCAAGCTCTTCAACCGAGACCTCATAACCCTCTCGGTCGTCATGAAACTCTCCGTGACGTAGGGTAATCACCAATTTGCCATTTGGAGCGAGTAAGTTAGATAACTTTCTGAATGCTCGCTCTCGATGAGACGGAGCGAGATGCATCCAAACCGCACTGACCAATATCAAGTCAAAACGCATTCCGAGGTTTTCAGTGCGGCTAAGCGAGGGAAGTGAATCATCAATCCAGGTAACACTTGGGCCTGTATATTTCGAGCCTTGTTCGCGTAATGAAGCACTTGGTTCTATCGCAATAACATCAGATCCGGCCTTGTACATCCATAGCGCATCACGACCGCATCCAGCACCGACATCGAGTACTTTATCGCCCACTAAAGGCCAATAAGCTTGCCAGCTTTTATGCACCGTCTCGAAGGTCACTGAGTTGTACTGCTGGCAAAGTGTGTGAGCATTTTTATCGTAAAAAGGAATCGATGAGGACATATGCGCTATTGGAGTAAGGAGTCTACCTCAATAGTAATGGGGAGCTTAGGCGATTGCTAGCAGCTCATGTAAGTTCAGCCACACCAATCAGCATTTATCGTTAGTGACTGTTTTATATCAATATCCACCTAATGAGTTCATCAGGCGAGTCACACCTCGAATTGATCTCGTCAGAAAAACAAAAACAAACAAGGTGCAAGCTGACGTGCGAACAGAGATAATTGTTTGAAGATGATTAACTCGCCTCAAGCACCTAGCCGATAAAGACTAATGAACACATACTCGCACATAGATACCCCATTCAACCTGCGCCACAGCTGTTGGTTTTGTGGTGAACCTTCCAATGATGTTGTTGAATTCCCTAAGACAGCGCAGGCAGTTGCCAAGATAGGCCATTCACCGATCGCACTGCCGGCTTGTAATGAGTGTGCGAGAATTAACTATTCAAAGAATCTAACCTCAATTTGGTCAGTGCGCGATCAGATAAAACACACTCTGATAGACAAGTACGCTAAGCACCTTGGCATCGGTGAGAACTGGACGGAGCAAGAGCTTATTGATTCTGATTTCTCGGGTTCGACGCTCGGTGGGTTTGGGCGCAGCGCTTGGAAGATGTATCAAATCGCCAAACAACGCGTCGATTATAAAGGCTGGCCTTTGTCGGTTGATGACATCCCACTTGAGGTATACGACGAAACCAGTGGCTTTGAGTTTGACGGTACTCGTTATGCCTCAATCAATTCATGTATCGACTATTTCACCAAGGCAGCAGGCGTAGACAAAGAGCTGTTGTCGCAGCTTGTCGACATCGTTTCATCAGAAAGGTTTAGCTACGCACTGCGAATCGCCAAGCTGAACAAGAATGTCTCTAATACCAAGCGCTCGGAGATCGTCGAAGAGGTACTACAACAAGAGTCTGAACAAGAAGAGATACTGCTTGAGCAAGCTAATTCAATGTTTAACCCAAACGTCGAAGAGGTGAATATTTCAGGCTCAATAGCGCCTGTATTTGCCATTCAGTGGGCGCTGGCTAACAAGGTTAAAGATTTAGCCCACCTTTGTGCTCTCGAAGATGAGTATTTTGACTATTTCGAGCACCTCGGCAGCCCTGCAGCTTTCATGTCCTATAACGGCCTACAACTCTATTTAGAGTCGCGTCAAGATCCTGAATGGGTAGAAGAGTTGGATCCAAATAAACAGTATTGGTGAACATGCCTCGCTACTGGTGAACACGTGTAAGCTCGATAATCGTGTCAAACACCCATTGTTAGTCCTTGTTTTATATAAAGATCTAAAAACAGAACCCTATAACAGTTAATTGTTGCAATTCGGTTAAATAGAGTGAAAACTTCAAGCATCTAAAACTATTTAATCACTGCCATCTGCGGTGAGTAAGGAGTGAATTGTGCTTGCTGTTCTTCGTATTATTTTGGCTACGGTGTTTATTATTTTCACCACTCTATGTGCTTTTGTTTACTGCTTGTTTAGCCCCAAGAACCCCAAGCATGTGTACGTTTTCTGTCGTTGGTTCAACCAACTCCAAAAGATCATCGGTGTAAAACTGGTGCAGCGCGGCCTAGACAATGCCCCAACACCAGAAAACAGCGTCTACATCTCTAACCACCAAAGCATATTGGACTTTGTGACCGATCCAGGAATGCTAAGACCGCGCACCGTTTCATTGGGCAAGCGCGATTTGTTGTACGTGCCTTTCTTTGGCCTGCTGTATTGGATCACCGGTAACATCATGATTAACCGCGAAGATAAGTCCAAAGCACGCGATACCATCAAGCAAGTGGCGGAAGCGATTCATCAGAGAGATCTGTCTGTTTGGGTTTACCCGGAAGGAACCCGTAGTAAAGGGCGTGGACTATTGCCATTCAAAACGGGCGCTTTCCGAATGGCAATTGAAGCTGGTGTGCCTATCACCCCGATGTGTACCAGCACCACGCACAATAAGATCGACTTGAATCGAGCCAATAATGGCATTGTGATCACCGAGATGCTGGAACCTATCGATGTATCCGGATACAAGCTTAGCGACGCAAGAGAGCTGGCCAATCGCTGTCACGCACTCATGGCAGAGAAAATAGCAGAGCTTGATGCCGAAGTGGCTCGTTTAGAGGCGCAGCAAAAAACAGAGTTGGATTCAGATCGTTCTTCTACGAACTAACTCGCAACGAAACCACTGAGTCATCGCTCAGTTACTTAAAAAGACACTCAACGATCGCAACTCTCATTGTTCTTGTTTTACTTGCTGGCGCTTATCCGCAAAATAAAAACAGGCGTTATCTGCCTTATAGAGCAATGGGAGTAAACGATGGAAGTGATTCACCATGGTGGCAAACATACTGTCACAGGATCTTGTCACGAATTAAGAGATTCAGGCCAAGCGGTACTCATCGATTGTGGCTTATTTCAAGGTTTAGATCTTCAAGGTAAAAAGCTTCAAGGAGAAGATGCACGCCCTCTTGATATTGAATTTGAAACGTCCCACCTCAACGCTCTGCTGCTGACCCATACTCACATTGATCATATTGGTCGATTACCTTGGTTACTCGCCAGTGGATTTAACCAGCCAATTTATTGCACGCAAGCCACCGCCGAACTCGCTCCTTTAATGATTGAGGATGGCTTAAAACTGCAAGGGCTCAGCAATAAACAATCGAAGCTGATACTCAAAAAGATTCATTCGCTAATTGCTCCCAAGCCTTACGGGGAATGGTTTCCAATCACGTCTAAACAGCAAAACAACGGAAAGGATCATCATAGGCCAAATACTCTACATGCTCGCTTTCAACCTGCGGGGCACATCTTAGGTTCTGCCTATATCGAGATTAAATTACCCAACCAAGAGGTGGTAGTCTTCTCTGGCGATTTGGGCCCAAGTAACACACCACTACTGCCCGATCCTAAGCCACCACGACAAGCCGACTATCTGTTTATCGAATCCACTTATGGCACCAGTACTCATGATGATATCGCTACGCGAGCTGAGCGCCTCAAAGCAATAATTGATCGTTCACTGCTCGACGGTGGCGTTATTCTAATTCCGGCCTTCAGTATCGGCAGAACTCAGGAACTGCTGTTTGATATCGAGCACCTGATCTTTGAGCATCAACTCAGTAGCGATATTCCTATTATTCTCGATTCTCCGATGGCTCAGAAAGTGACACGTTCATACCGACGCTTTAAAGAGTTGTGGGGACAAGAAGCAAAGCAGCGTCTTGAACTGGAACGCCACCCACTCGCTTTTGAGCAGTGCATTACCGTCGATGGACATAGAATGCACAAGAAAATCGTGAATCGCCTCAAGTCGACAGGTGAACCCGCGATTGTGGTCGCAGCTTCTGGGATGTGTCAGGGTGGTAGGATAATGAACTACTTATCTGCCTTGCTTCCCGATAAACGAACCGATGTAATTTTAGCGAGCTATCAAGCGCACGGGACGCTCGGACGAGAGCTGCAACAAGGCGAAATGCAGGTTTCTATTGATAACAAAGACGTTGAGGTTAATGCTCAAATTCATGGCATGTCTGGCTATTCTGCCCATGCTGATAAAGAGGATCTTTACCAATTTATAGACGGCATCGCGACTCCACCGAAAGAGGTGCATTTGATTCACGGCGAGCCAAATACTCAGTCTGAGTTCGCTAAAGAATTACAGGCGCGAGGGTTCGTAGTTGTTTGAAACAGGCATCAAATTAACAACTTTTACTAGGTAGATATTAAGGCCTCAATTATCAAACCTTCAAAAGCCATAGTCTCATAGACCTGCTAGCTCACCTGATGCAGGTGATATATTCCAACCTACTTATCCCACCATCCATATGTCAGCCGTTTATGCTAATCGGCTTTAACCGCTGTTTTGCGCAATTTCGTTTCTTATGCGCACCTCAAGATCCCCTTTCTGTATTAATCACTATTTATTCACTTTTCAAAACACAACAAATCACAACTAGTTGCATATCAGATTAAATGGAACGATTCTAGAATTAGCACTAAGCATTAACAAACACCCTCTATAACTTGCTTTATGTCACAGTAATCCTAATGCGCAGTTAAATAATTTAACACTCGGGTTACAAGTGAAGTATTGTGTTGTTCGAAAAACAATCATAAGCAAAACTAACAGGGAAAATACTCATGCAGTCATTCGTTGATTTTTTGAATGGAATAATCTGGAGCCCAGTACTTATCTACCTATGTTTAGGTGCAGGTTTGTTCTACTCCATCATGACTCGATTTGTTCAAATCCGTCACTTCTTTGAAATGTGGCGCTTGCTACTATCGGGTAAAAGCTCATCAAAAGGCATCTCGTCTTTCCAAGCTCTAGCCGTTTCGCTATCTGGCCGTGTCGGTACAGGTAACATTGCTGGTGTTGCTGCCGCTATCGGTTTCGGTGGCCCAGGTGCAGTATTCTGGATGTGGGTTGTAGCCTTCTTTGGCGCCGCGACTGCTTATGCAGAATCTACGCTAGCGCAAATCTACAAAGAAGAAGACGAAGGCCAGTTCCGTGGTGGTCCGGCTTACTACATTGAAAAAGCAATGGGTCAGAAGTGGTACGCATGGATCTTCGCAATCGCGACTATTTTTGCATGTGGTATTTTGCTTCCAGGTGTTCAGTCAAACAGTATTGGTAATGCTGTAGAAGCTGCATTTGGTTCAGGTGACATGATTGAAACAGCTGTCGGTACATTCAGTTTCGCTAAAATTTTCACCGGTACTGTTGTTGCTATCATCCTTGCTTTCATCATCTTTGGTGGTGTTAAACGTATTGCGAACTTCACACAGATCGTTGTTCCTTTCATGGCATTGGCTTACATCATCATCGCGTTCGTTATCATTCTGCTAAACATCAGCCAAGTGCCAACTGTTTTCGCAATGATTGTTGGTGATGCATTCACACCTATGGCAGGCTTCGGTGCTGCAATTGGTTGGGGTGTTAAGCGTGGTGTTTACTCAAACGAAGCAGGTCAAGGTACTGGTCCTCACGCGGCAGCTGCTGCAAGTGTTGATCACCCAGCTCAGCAAGGTTTAGTACAAGCATTCTCTATCTACATCGATACTCTTCTAGTATGTTCTGCTACAGCGTTCATGATCATCATCACTGGTGCTTACAACGTTCACGGCGGCGCTGAGGGTGTGTTCCTTGTTCAGAACCTAGCAGCAAACATCGGTGCGAATGGTCCTGTATTTACACAGCTTGCTATTGAAAGTGCACTACCAGGCATTGGTAAGCCATTCATCGCATTTGCTCTGTTCTTCTTCGCATTTACAACGATTCTTGCTTACTACTACATCGCAGAAACGAATATTGCTTACCTACGTCGTACCATCAAGATCCCTGGCATGATGTTCGTACTTAAGCTTGTTCTTATCACTGCCGTTTTCTATGGCACAGTTAAAACAGCGAACCTTGCATGGGCAATGGGTGATGTTGGTGTTGGCTTGATGGCATGGTTAAACATCGTTGGTATTCTGATCATCTTCTTCATGTCTAAGCCTGCGCTTAAAGCTCTAGCTGACTACGAAGAACAGCAGAAACAAGGCGTAACTGAGTACACATTCAACCCTGTAAAACTAGGCATTAAAGGTGCAACTTACTGGGAAGAGAAGTACAAGCGTAAAACAGGCAAGTCTCCAGAAGCAGAAGCTGCAGACACTAAACCTGTAGAGCAACCTTCAGCTTAAGCTTTCCTTAGCAAATAGATCGCTTTAACAAATAGTGCTATTAATAACGCATAAAAAAGGGGTTAGCTATTTCGGCTAACCCCTTTTGTTTTATTCATAACCAATAAATGGCTTATAACAAACTAACTGTTCCCGAGTTAGAGTATTAAGCAGCGATTTCTTGTGTTGCCATTTGAGGCGCTTTCTTCTCACCGATAGGCAGTACTGTGCGGCCGTATTCGTTGTTGATTACTTGTGCCATTGCAAAGTAAATAGCTGAAGCGCCACAGAAGATACCTTCAAAACCAGCGATAGTGCCGATTAGTTCGCTGCCAGTGAAATCACGAGCTGCAAGTAGGAAGAACAAGATAGTTAGTGAACCGAATACTACTTGCTTCGCCACTGGGTAGCATAGAGAACCGATGAACATGAAGCCTGTGAAGATGCCCCATAGTAGTAGGTACCAACCCATGAATGCTGCAGGGCTTGCAGGTAGACCCATGTAAGGCATCACGATTAAACCAACCAAAGACAACCAGAATAGGCCGTAAGAAGTAAACGCAGTTGTACCGAACGTGTCACCACGTTTGAAACACATCGTGCCCACGATAACTTGGCTCAAACCACCGTAAAAAATACCCATAGCAAGAATCATTGAATCGATTGGAAAGAAACCTGCGTTGTGGATATTAAGAAGAATAGTGGTCATACCGAAACCCATTAAGCCTAGTGGCGCTGGGTTAGCTAGTTTGGTCGACATTGCGAATTTACCTTATTAAAGTGGTTGATTAAAAAAAAACGATAAAAGTTATCAGAAAATTTTAATCTATAAACCGTACAACTAGGTAATCCAGTTATCGAAAACTAAGATTGTGTAAATGATCTTATGGAAAATTAGTTTCATAACAATACCAATCAATTCACATAAACTATAAGTAAGCAGGTTCCCTATCGCGTATCTACTCATTAGATCGTCATTCCAGAATCGAGGGACGAGATGTCTGGAATCTTGCACTTAGACATAAACACCGACGATAAAAGCTAGAGATTCCCTATCACGTTCGTTCCTCACTGTAGGGAATGACGGAGGTTTGCTTAGATGCGGGTAACGAGATACGGGATGCGAAGAGCGCGTTCAGATTAAGCAAGCGAGAAACTAAATTGCAAACACGAGTAATAATAGGGCGAGCTTTTCGTTACTTGTTTACTCCATTAAATCTCGTATCTACTTGGACAGATTAAATTACGCTTGTTGTGGTTTAGATTCAGACACTTGAGATTGAACGTCTGAAGAAGCGTTTTTACTCGCATCGCGCTTGGCTAACAACGTCACGACAATCAACTGAGCAACAAGAGCGCCTAACACAACCAATGCACTTCCCGTAAAGCCTGCGACTACAAAACTAATCAGAGCAATAGAGCCGTTCATCAATGCGTAAGGAAGCTGCGTCTTAAAGTGTTCAAACTGATCACACCCTGCCCCGGTTGAAGAAAGAATCGTGGTTTCAGAAATCGGTGAGCAATGGTCACCAAACAAGCCACCAGACAACACAGCGCCAATTGCGACGAGAAGCGGAGCATCTATCGCAATCGCGGTTGGAATAACCAATGGCATCATTATCGCGAAGGTTCCCCACGACGATCCCGTTGCGAATGAAATGATAGCCGATAATAAAAACGTGACCGCAGGTACTAACCAATATGGAAAGCCGCTCTGTGCTTGCTCAGCAATATAAGCTGCCGCACCCAACTCTTTACCAACGGTGCTTAATGCCCAAGCCAATACCAAGATGATCGCGACTGGCATCATGTTTCCCATGCCTTTTAAGTACACAGAAACACCATCAGACAACTTTCTTACACCGTAGTAAGCCATTAACGAAATTAATGTAATCGCCGCAAAGAAATAAGCCGATGATAACGCCGCTCTAAATGATGAACCTGCGACCTTTTGGAACGGGAAACCTTGTGGTACCAGCATGGCACACAACACCACCAGCATCACTAACAATGGTGCCCAGACAAAAGATGCCTTTGCATTTTTATGCGAGAACGGATTTAGTGATTCGTTATTCACGCTAGAGTTAATTCCCGCCTGGCAATCACGCTCAGCTTTTGCCATTGGCCCAAAATCTAAACCTTTAACGGACACGAGCGGAACGATGAAAATCGCGAGGAATGCGTAGAACTGAAAAGGAATCGCACCGATGAAGGCATCCCAATCGGACATGTTGACATTCAACGCCGTGAACTCTTTCTGAATAAGGCTCATGATGTAAACACCCCATCCAATGAAAGGGATAAGAATAGCAACGGGCGACGAGGTTGAATCAATGATGAATGCTAGCTTCTGTCTAGAAAGTTTCAGTTTATCGAAAAGGGGGCGAAAAACAGGGCCAACAATTAAAGGGGTGCCTAAGTCTGAGAAAAATATAACGATTCCACCCAACCATGCTGACAATTGAGCTTGGCATTTATTGCTTACCCACTGAGTCACTCGCTTTGCAAACGCGACGCCACCACCGGACTTTTCCATCAATGCGACAAAGCCACCGATGAATACCAACAGCATGATCACACCAGCGTTATAGCTGTCGGTAAGTTGAGGGACTAGGTAACCTTTCACCATGGTACCAAACGTATCAAGCGGGTTAAGTTCGCTAAACATGCCAGTCAGCATTGCAACACCACTCAGCACACCAGCAAAAAGGCCTATCACCACATTCCTTGTCGCCAATGACAACACCAAAGTAATCACAATGGGGATGAGTGACGTGATATCTGTCTGTTCCATAGGTACACCTTAACCCTAAAATAAGAGAGTAAATATAAATTAAATTTGAATATAAATTCACAAACATCATTTGTACAGAACTTTATCCTCTAACTGGATAATTAGTCTTTAAATGCGCTTCAACATAGCCAAATAGACCAATCACCCTGCTTAAATAGCCAAGTTCGAAACGGAAAAAAGCCGAAAGTAGAAACTTTCGGCTTTTGATTATTTATATCGCTATGGTCGTACTACTGAGCTCGTAACTTAGGCCACCTCTTCAGTATTCAGACTATCAATTACAGCTGATTTCATCCCAGAACCAATTCGATTGAACTGGGCTTTCCCAAACACCTGGGCCGTTTTTAGCCACGAAGCACTTACCGTTATGCGTCACTTTATCGCCATTACTCACTTGGCTAACACCGGCTTGCCACGTAATAAATTCAGATGGATCGACAACCACTGGCGGTTCTGTCACAGGTGGTTCAACGGGTGCAGGGTCTACTGGTTCTGGATCGACAGGGGCAGGATCAACAGGCGTTGGATCTGTCACAACTGGTGGTGTTGGCTCTCCAGCAATCAATTTCCAAGGGCCGCCATTGGTAGGGTCATCCCCTTGTGTCCACCATTTCGCTTCATAGGTTGCACCGTTGTGAGTCACTTGGTCACCCGCGTTGTAAACCTTGGTCGCACTCCAACCATTACCACCGGGATTGGTTCCTGGATCTACCGGATCCAGCTTATCGACCACTTTCACTTCAGGCCAACTCGCATGTGACCCATAAAAATTGGTCACACACTTCTCGTAATCGCCAGCCACCAACGCAGAATAAGCCGTTTGGAAACCAACAAGCTCACACTCAAACGAGTAACCTTCTGGGCGGTCTGCGTAGTATTTCCAGTTACCATCCCAGTTGGTGTACAACACATCCGTTGCTCCGTTGAGGTTTAAGCTTCCGTAAGGCGTTTGCTGCCAACAAGTATTGGCTTCATCCGCTTCTACCGGAATTTCATAGTGCGCTGCTAACCCTTCCCAATAACGAATACGGTTAACGGGTTGGCCTTTGTCTTTGTTCTGCTCGCCACATTCAATACCACCATTGATCACGTTGATTGTGGTACCAAAGCCATAACCAATACCCGCATCCAATTCGCGTTGAGATGGCGTCCAAGTGCGGTCGATGACATGCAGCATAGCTGGTTTAGGTGCTTGAGGGGTAAGGAAAAACCAAATAGCAGAAGCTAAGTTCAACCAAGAGTCCGCCACTAAGCCCGGATTGTTGAGAAGCACCGTCGCGTCACCATCAAACATCACTTCAGAGAACGCGCCATAATTAAAATGGTAAGAAAGCTGTTTAGCACCACGTCCGAAGTAGCCCTGTCCCGCAGCACATGGCCAACGGGCATTCTGCCAATCGTTCTGACCACAACCTGTGGTGTAACCTTCTTGGCCTTCAGACCAACCCATTTCGCGAACATGCACCAGCGCTTGCTGCCACTCTTCTAGAGCTAATGGATTATCAGAGGTGTTGTCTATCGCGATATGCCCACCCGTCTCTTGTGAAAAGTGAGCAAAGGCCGTGATGATGGATTTTTTACAGATAGCATCAGAATCACGGCCATCGGTGTACTCTCCACAGAACGCTGGGAATTTACCGATCGCACGTAAGAAGCGAGTGTAGGTGTATTCTGGCGCTGCCATCTGAGTGAGGAAGTCCCATTCAGATTGAGGGAACACGCGCTCTACACGCTTTATGTTTTCAGGATTCGAGGGGGAACCGGGTTCAATCGCTTCAACGATTGTATTCGGGCGAGTTTGAAGGGCCTGTGACCAGATCGCATACATAGGATCGGATGTTTTCGCTTGTTCAGCAGCTTGTAGAGCCGACTTTTCAACAAGGTAACCATTCGGGTTTTGCGGATCAGGTTGAATGTTCAAAGACGCATGACTTTGCGCTGCTAATGTGCAGCCCAGTACTGTCGCCAAATATTTGATTTTTAACATGATGGATTCTCTTATCTGTCCTTAATAAGTCCATCAAAGAGTATGCTTCACATGTGGAATGGCCTAGCTGTAGCTGTGTGAATTTATAAAAAGTGCGAGTGATCTTTTTGATACATGGCTCAGCACAACAAAGCGTCTCATGGTTTCTTGAGCTGATATCTAGTTTCCAACTCATTTGGTTTCTAGTTATTGTTCATTTGATTTCGAGGTATTGCTCATAAGCCTTTAATGTAATGAATCAATATAATCAATCGAAAAGAAAAAAGCCCCGAACTGAGTTCGAGGCTTAAGATCTTAATCAAAGCTGGTTAAATCTCTAAGAGATTATTCCCACTCGATAGTTGCTGGTGGCTTACCAGAAATATCGTAAACAACACGTGAAATGCCGTTAACTTCGTTGATAATACGGTTAGAAACCTTACCTAGGAAGTCGTATGGTAGGTGTGCCCAGTGAGCAGTCATGAAGTCGATAGTTTCTACGGCACGTAGAGATACAACCCAATCGTACTTACGGCCATCGCCCATTACGCCAACTGAACGTACTGGTAGGAATACCGTGAATGCTTGAGATACTTTGTGGTAAAGGTCAGCAGCGTGAAGCTCTTCAATGAAAATAGCATCTGCGCGACGCAGTAGATCACAGTACTCTTTCTTGATTTCGCCAAGAACACGAACACCTAGACCAGGACCCGGGAATGGGTGGCGGTAAAGCATGTTGTATGGAAGACCAAGCTCAAGGCCGATCTTACGTACTTCATCTTTAAACAGCTCACGTAGAGGTTCAACAAGACCCATTTCCATATCATCAGGAAGGCCACCAACGTTGTGGTGAGATTTGATTACGTGTGCTTTACCTGTCTTAGATGCTGCAGACTCGATTACGTCTGGGTAGATAGTACCCTGAGCAAGCCATTTAGCATTAGATAGTTTCTTAGACTCTTCATCGAAGATATCTACGAATACGTGACCGATGATTTTACGCTTAGCTTCTGGTTCAGCTTCGCCTTCCAGAGCTTTAAGGAAACGATCTTCTGCATCGACTTTGATGATGTTTAGGCCGAACTGGTCACCAAACATATCCATAACTTGCTCAGCTTCGTTTAGACGAAGAAGGCCGTTATCAACAAATACACATGTTAGTTTGTCGCCGATAGCGCGGTGAGCAAGCATCGCAACTACAGATGAATCAACACCACCAGAAAGACCAAGGATAACTTCGTCGTCACCTACTTGTTCTTTAATACGTGCAACTGCATCTTCAATGATTGAAGCTGAAGTCCACAGACCTTCACAACCACATACGTTAAGAACGAAGTTCTCAAGCATTTTCAGGCCGTTTTTAGTGTGTGTTACTTCTGGGTGGAATTGAACACCGAAGTACTTCTTCTCTTCGTTTGCCATTGCAGCGTATGGGCAAGTGTCTGTTTCAGCGATCTTTGTGAAATCAGCTGGAATCTCAACTACTTTGTCGCCGTGGCTCATCCAAACATCTTGAGTAGACTCAAGGTCAGCGAAAAGTGCAGATTCGCCAGTCACTTGTACCGCTGCGTAGCCGAACTCGCGCTCAGTAGACGTTGCTACTTTACCGCCAAGTTGCTCAGCCATAGTTTGCATGCCGTAGCAGATACCGAATACAGGAACACCTGAATCAAATACGTACTGAGGTGCACGTGGAGAGTTCTCCTCCGTTACACTTTCAGGACCACCAGATAGGATGATGCCGTCTGGATTGAATTCACGAATATCCGCTTCTTCTACGTCCCAGCTCCAAAGTTCACAGTAAACACCGATCTCACGAATACGACGAGCTACTAGCTGTGTGTATTGAGAACCGAAGTCCAGAATTAGAATACGTTGGTCATGAATATTTTTAGTCATTGTAAGCAGTCTTATTGGCTATGTGATAAAACGGAGGAGAGTTTACTCACCTCTGATTAACTCTTCAAGAAATAAAGCAAACGTTTTCGTTAGATATCTTTAACCACGTGTTTTGAGAAAATCGGACTTTTAACAAAACAGGCGGTAGATATAATACCAATCACAGTAAGTAAGTGTTCAGGAATAGCGTAGGAAAAAAGCCTGAGAACAAGGCTGCTCTATTCGACAAAGAGTTCTGATAAGTAGTTATTCTACAATCAAAAATTCTAACGAAGTTATCGAGGTTTTTAACAAGCTAGGATGACCAGTTATTTACTACGATTGGTATATTAATGTGCCGACTAAATCAGCACATTATTCAAACGTTTGGACGTATTATTAACCTAAACGGTAGTTAGGTGCTTCTTTCGTGATTTGAACATCGTGTACGTGAGATTCTTTCATGCCCGCACCAGAGATACGAACAAACTCAGCTTTAGTACGCATGTCTTCAACAGTTGCAGAACCCGTTAGGCCCATGCTTGAGCGTAGACCGCCCATCTGTTGGTGAACGATCTCTTTTAGACGACCTTTGTATGCGATACGACCTTCAATACCTTCTGGAACAAGCTTGTCTGCAGCGTTGTCAGATTGGAAGTAACGGTCAGAAGAGCCTTGAGACATAGCGCCAAGAGAACCCATACCACGGTAAGACTTGTAAGAACGACCGTTGTAAAGGATAACTTCACCCGGTGCTTCTTCAGTACCAGCGAACATTGAACCAACCATCACACAAGATGCGCCAGCAACGATAGCTTTACAGATATCGCCAGAGAAGCGGATACCGCCATCTGCGATTACTGGAATACCGTATTCGTTTGCAACTTCCGCTGCGTCTGCGATGGCTGTTACTTGAGGAACACCAACACCAGTAACGATACGAGTCGTACAGATTGAACCTGGGCCGATACCAACTTTAACTGCACTAACACCAGCTTCGATAAGAGCACGTGCGCCAGCGCCAGTTGCTACGTTACCACCGATGATTTGTAGATCAGGGTATGCAGCGCGAGTTTCGCGGATACGGTTAAGTACGCCTTCAGAGTGACCGTGTGAAGAGTCGATAAGTAGAACGTCTACGCCAGCTTCAACTAGAGCAGCAACGCGCTCTTCGTTACCAGCGCCAGCACCAACAGCTGCACCTACACGTAGGCTGCCGCGCTCATCTTTACAAGCGTTTGGTTTACGTTCTGCTTTGTGGAAATCTTTTGCAGTGATCATTCCAGTAAGTTGGAAGTCATCATTTACAACAAGAACTTTTTCAACACGCGCTTCGTGCATTTTCTCTTGAACTTCTTCACGAGTTGCACCTTCTTTAACAGAAGCAAGGCGAGCTTTAGGCGTCATTACTACATCAACTTTCTTAGAAAGGTCAGTAACAAAGCGAACGTCACGGCCAGTAATGATACCAACCAATTCGTTTGTTTCAGTAACAACAGGGAAACCGGCGAAGCCGTGTTTTTGAGTAAGGGCTACAACATCAGCGATTGTCGCGTCAGGGCTTACAGTTACTGGGTGAGAAACCACACCAGCTTCGTAAATTTTAACCTGGCGAACCATTTCAGCTTGCTGCTCGATTGACATATTCTTATGAATAAAGCCAATACCACCTTCTTGCGCAAGGGCAATTGCTAGGCGTGCTTCCGTAACAGTATCCATCGATGCAGAGATCATTGGGATGTTTAAAGAAATGTTTTTCGTTAACTGAGTGCGAAGATCAGCTGTGTTCGGAAGAACGGTTGAGTGTGCTGGGACGAGTAAAACGTCATCAAAAGTTAAAGCTTCTTTTGCGATTCGTAGCATTTGCAATATCTCACAACAAAGGTGTTAAAAGGAGTAAACCCAACTTTATCGTTTCGCATAATAAAGTGATTTGGATTTGATATTGCAGACGGATTATACGCACGGCGAAATCGCTTGGCTACACATTTTTGTATTTTTAATTTGCATTTACCCCCTTGCTATGTATTATATTGCCGCTATCTTCCATACTCACGCCCTGTGAGATTCCAAGAAAGACCTTCCTTCAAGGAAAGATAGTGCTTCTATGACTAATCCAAACATCTTTACTGTTTCTCGCCTCAACTCAGAGGTTCGTCTCCTATTAGAAAACGAAATGGGAATAGTCTGGCTCGTTGGTGAAATCTCAAACTTCTCTGCACCTGTCTCTGGTCACTGGTACCTCACGCTAAAAGACTCTCGCGCTCAAGTTAAATGCGCCATGTTTCGTGGCAATAACCGCCGTGTGACCTTTAAGCCTCAGAACGGCAATCAAGTTTTAGTCAAAGCTCGCCTATCTCTTTACGAGCCACGCGGTGACTACCAACTGATCATCGAAAGCATGCAGCCAGAGGGTGACGGTAAACTTCAGCAAGAATTTGAAAAGCTGAAGATGAACCTTGCCGCAGAAGGACTGTTTGCTCAATCAAGTAAGCAAGCTCTTCCTGAACACCCAAAACGTGTTGGCGTTATCACATCTAAAACCGGTGCAGCGCTGTTTGATATTCTTGATGTACTAAAAAGGCGCGATCCTTCGCTACCGGTTGTGGTTTACCCGACCATGGTTCAAGGCGAAGAGGCGGCGATTCAGATTGCCCAAGCGATTGGACGCGCTAACGAACGCAATGAATGTGATGTGTTAATCGTCGGCCGTGGTGGCGGCTCACTGGAAGACCTATGGTGCTTCAATAACGAGATCGTAGCTCGCACAATCGCAGCAAGCCAAATCCCGATTATCAGCGCCGTTGGCCACGAAGTGGATGTCACTATCGCTGATTTCGTTGCCGATATGCGTGCCCCAACGCCATCAGCTGCCGCAGAATTGGTTAGCCGTGATAACAGTCATAAAGAACAAGCTTTCGCGTCTAAACGTGCTCGCTTAGTCAGTGCGATTCGTCATGTGTTAATCAAACAGGCGCAATCAACTCAAACGTTGAAATACCGCTTAGAGAAGCAACACCCTAGCTACCAACTTCAAAAGCAGAGTCAGCAGCTTGATGACCTAGATATGCGTTTGCGTCGTGGTATGACTCAATACCTAAAACAGCATGCACAGCGTGTTGAACGTAAACAGCACCAGCTTCAATTGAACTCGCCAGTGAAACGCCTTGGCGAACAGAAACTGCATCTGCAACGTTCAGAGCAAAAGCTATTGGATGCAATGGACAAGACATTACTAACCACTCGCCACCAGCTCGCTATGGCTGCAGAGAAGTTAGAGACCGTTAGTCCACTGGCAACCCTAAAGCGTGGCTACAGCATTACTCATTCAGAATCGAGCAAGACGGTATCATCGATTAACGATGTCGAAGTCGGTGAAGTGATCACCACTCAAGTTGAAGACGGTGTGATTGAGTCGCAAGTGACCAAAAGAGTGACTAAGAGCGAGCTTTAAGTTCGACCTAACGTTTCAAACCAGAAAGCCCTATCGATAATCGACAGGGCTTTTTAGTATCTAACGCTTTCAAAAAACTAACCTATTCCAACCCTACTCAGTAGTAGAAGGCTCCTTCATGGTTAGCATCCCTTCCGTCACAATAAAGTTGATGATGAAATCTAAACCTTGGCTCTCTTTGAGGTTGGTGAACACGTATGGCTTAGTTGGTCGCATGCGTTGAGTGTCTTGCTCCATCACTTCAAGTGACGCACCAACATACGGTGCTAAATCGATCTTGTTGATGACTAACAGATCGGATCGTGTAATACCCGGACCACCTTTACGTGGGATCTTCTCCCCCTCCGCTACATCAATCACGTAGATGGTAAGATCGGCTAATTCAGGGCTGAACGTCGCACTCAAGTTATCACCACCGCTTTCGACGAATACCACATCGAGGTTTTTGTGCAGCTTAGCCAGCTCTTCTACCGCAGCTAAGTTCATCGACGCATCTTCACGGATCGCCGTGTGCGGACAGCCACCCGTTTCAACACCAATGATACGATCCGGTTCTAGCGCTTCCGCTCGCGTGAGTATCTTTGCATCTTCTTGGGTGTAGATGTCGTTGGTTACTACGGCAATGTTGAGCTTGTCGCGAATCGCCTTACACAGCACTTCCAACAACGCTGTTTTACCAGATCCAACCGGACCACCAATACCAATTCGAAGGGGTTGCTTATAACTTTCCATTATCTACTTCCTTATATTCTTTTCTTGCTACCTCGTTCGCGCTGACCGCTACGAACGAAATAGTCGTGTATATTGTGTTTCGTGCAGTGAACTCGCTAATGCCATCGAAGGCGAAAAGCTACCTATCATCCAATCCTCTATCGTGCGTGCTTTCTCAATCACCTCGGGAAAGGTGTTAGTGATATTAATCAGCGCCAATTGCCCATCGGTTTGGCCTAAAGGCACCAGCTTTACGCCTGCAGTAACGATATTTTCAAGCCAGCTCCATAGATAGCCCTGCTTGAGGCTTTCCAAATCGATATCCCAATGTTGAGCGGCGATACACATGCCCAACAGTTGGTTTGGGTGACTATCAACAGAATCCACCAGCGAAATATCGATATCCAAGCGCTTCAACAAGGTGTTCAATGCATGCCCACGCTGCTTTTCTTCCGCTCGCAATTCACTGGTTTCACGGCTTGAGTATAAGTAGTTACACCAATGCTCAATCTCATCGATTTCACCCTTTTCTAGCGCGTGATAAAGACGCTCTAAGATAGGTAATTCCAAAGTTGCGACACTGGAACTGACGATGGTATTAAGCCACTGTTCCATGCTGTTGCGATCGGTCACCCACCCCGCTTCAACCGCTAACTCTAAGCCTTGCGAATAAGTGAACCCACCAATCGGCAACGATGGACTGATCAATTGAAACAGACGATAGACGGCTACATTTTCTGTTGTGGTCATAATCGTGCCCTCAGTCTTCCAGAATCAAATAAGTTCGAGAGCCTACGCGCCTAACAACAATAGTGCGCTTGCTGAAGCCACGCCGACTGACAACCATTTAGAGTAAACCGCGCGACCAACAAAAGTACCGATAACCATCAGAGCCAAAGCACTGATACTCATGCCTGTTGCGAACTGAGTCAGGTTGCTCGCGGCTTCAACGCCGTGTGCGTAACCATGGAAAAACAACATAGCAATCGAAGCAACTAATACGCTGTTTACACGCTTGGTTGATGGTGAGAATACATGCCATAAACATAAGCTGACGACAAACAGAGAAGCGATAATGGCAGGCTCAACAATCACAGAGAAACCTAGGGCTTGGCCTGCGATAAGCCCTACCACTAAAGACACCAATCCACCGCCAATCAGAGCGGCTTTTATCTTGGTTGAAAATGACAGTGCGCCAATTAACAGACCAAAAGCGATCAGCATGATCAGATGATCCATGCCAGTCACAGGGTGAGTTAAGCCAGACATAAACGAGTGAGACTCATGAACTGAATGCGCCCCATGTCCTGGGTGAGCGAAAGCCATCGTTGATGTTGTTAGAGAAGCTATTGTGAAAGTGCATAAGCCTGCAGCTGTTTTAAAGTTCATCGCGAGTTCCTTGCGTTTATAGTTATTAATATTTGTTGCTATATAAATCGTCTAGTGAGCCATCAATGACTCGATTAATGATGGTGATGATGTCCACCTGAGCGACCGCCATAAGCGCCGCCTTCTGGCTCAAATGGTTGCTTCTCGGTAGTCACCTTCGCACCTAAACCTTCAACCATTTCATCCAAAACATGGTCGTGTTGGTAACGAACCCAACCCGCTTCCACTTGCAGCGGAACATGACGGTTGCCAAGGTGATACGCCACTCGCGTTAGCAAGTGTGGGTCTTCACAATAAACAGTCGAAACAGTTTCCGGTGCCGCTTTCACTTCTACGACTAAACCACATTCACTTGAGAGTTGTTCGCCGCCACGCAAGATATGACCTCGTGGTAGAAACAGCCCTGCATTGCGCCCGTCATCTAGCATCACCTTAAGGCGGCTTTTGATGCGACTATCGATCGGCAGGCTCAAATAGCCGTCCGGTGCATTTTGTATTTGAGTATTCAGTTGAGTCAGTTCAATCATGCTATTACCTCAATCTCCTTGTGAGATTTATAACGTTCAAAATAGGGTCACTAAAATAAGATTCTTTAGTCAAAGGCTTAGAATAGAAAATACCGTTGTGCCATTGGTAGTTCTTCAGCAGGCTCACAAGTTAGCAATTCACCATCGGCGCGTACTTGATACGTCTGAGAGTCGACCTCAATTTTTGGCATCCAATCGTTGAGCTTCATGTCGGCTTTGCTGATATTTCGGCAGTTGCTCACAACACCAATCAAGCTCTGCAGACCCAATTGCTTATCAATGTTCTGCGCCTTGGCTTCCTTAGAAACAAACAACATTGATGTGTTTTGACATGCCTTGCCGTAGCTACCAAACATTGAACGGTAATGGACTGGCTGAGGTGTTGGGATTGAAGCATTTGGGTCACCCATCGGCGCCATGGCGATCATGCCGCCTTTCAAAATCACACTAGGTTTCACACCAAAGAAAGCGGGCTTCCACAACACTAAGTCTGCTAATTTCCCTGCTTCGATAGAACCGATTTCATGAGACATACCATGAGTGATCGCTGGGTTGATGGTGTACTTAGCGACATAGCGTCTTAATCGGAAGTTATCGCTGTAGTCTGAATCTTCTTTTAGGCTGCCGCGCTGAACTTTCATCTTGTGCGCAGTTTGCCAAGTTCGAGTGATCACCTCGCCTACACGTCCCATTGCTTGTGAGTCCGAAGCGATCATCGAAAAGGCACCTAAGTCATGAAGAATGTCTTCTGCGGCAATGGTTTCACGGCGGATACGTGACTCTGCGAACGCGACATCTTCAGCAATCGATGGTGACAAGTGATGACAGACCATCAACATGTCTAAGTGCTCATCGACGGTATTGATGGTGTAAGGGCGTGTTGGATTGGTTGAGGAAGGCAAAACGTTCGGCTCACCTGCAGCACGAATAATATCGGGAGCATGACCACCGCCCGCACCTTCGGTGTGATAGGTATGAATCACGCGGTCGTCGATTGCGCCAAGTGTCGATTCAACAAAACCAGATTCATTCAGAGTGTCGGTATGAATCGCAACTTGTACGTCCATCTCGTCAGCCACACTCAAACAGGTATCGATTGAAGCGGGAGTGGTTCCCCAGTCTTCGTGTAACTTCAAACCCACCGCGCCTGCCGCTACTTGCTCACGTAGTGCTTCTGGCTGACTTGCGTTGCCTTTGCCTAACAAGCCAAAGTTCATCGGGAATTGATCGAGTGACTCTAGCATGCGGTGCATGTTCCAAGGCCCCGGTGTGCATGTGGTCGCGTTAGTACCTGTGTTTGGTCCAGTGCCACCGCCGATCATGGTTGTCACACCTGACGCCAGTGCTTCTTCAATCTGTTGTGGGCAAATAAAATGAATGTGTGAATCAATACCACCAGCAGTCAAGATTGAACCTTCGCCTGCTAAAATTTCCGTGCCCGGGCCAATCACAATATCAACGCCCGGTTGAACATCTGGGTTGCCCGCTTTGCCCAATGCCTGAACTCGACCATCTTTGACTGCGACATCGGCTTTTACGATGCCCCAGTAATCCAACACAATCGCGTTAGTGATCACCAAATCTGGAGTTTCGGCACTTGGACGTTGGCTTTGCCCTTGTCCATCACGGATAACTTTGCCGCCGCCGAATTTCACTTCGTCGCCGTATACGGTGTAATCTTTTTCAACTTCTAGCCATAAATCAGTGTCAGCAAGACGCACTCGGTCACCGACTGTTGGCCCAAACATTTCGGCATAAGCCTGTCTGGATATCGTCGCCATGTTCAATCCTTTGTTATTTTCATTATTCCGTGGGAGCGCTTAGAGCTTGCCCATCACCTTTCCTTGGAAGCCATAGATCTCTAACTTACCGGCGTAACGCACTAACTCGACGCTACGCGACTGACCCGGCTCAAAGCGGGTTGCAGTACCCGCAGGAATATTGAGTCGAAAGCCTTTAGTGACTTCTCGGTTAAAGATCAGCGAAGGGTTTGCTTCATAGAAGTGGTAATGAGAGCCAATTTGGACAGGACGATCGCCAATGTTTTGCACCTTAACGGACGTTGTGTCTCGGCCTTCATTGAGAGTGATGTCACCCGGTGCGGTTTCTACTTTTCCGGGAACGAATCCTGAGTATTGTTTTGTGGAACCAGCCATATTACTTCTCCCTACACGATAGGTTCATGAACGGTCACCAGCTTGGTGCCATCAGGAAAAGTGGCTTCGACTTGTACATCAGGGATCATGGAAGGGATCCCCTCCATAACGTCATCGACAGTAAGAAGTGTGCGTCCAAAATCCATTAATTCTGAAACGGTTTTACCCTCGCGGGCACCTTCGAGAATGGCACTGCTGATCAGTGCGATAGATTCTGGGTAGTTGAGCTTTAAGCCTTTTTGTTTGCGCTGCTGTGCCAGCATTCCTGCGCAGAAGATAAGTAGCTTATCTTTTTCTCTTGGTGTTAATTCCATTTAGCCGCCCGCTGTTAGTGTTGTTTTCTTATTGCTCAAAAACGCATGAGCAGTAAGTGGGATTCAATCACAGCAAGCTTGAAAAAATGTACCTAGGGTCGGAAGTCACCCTAGGTACAAAAAGGGCTAATCGCTAAGTCGCCCAAATCCTTGGTAAATCAGGAGTCGTACCACATAAATGAGAGCGAGTTGCTTGCCAAATCTGACCAAAGGCTTGGAGGATATCTTCACTCCAATTACCCAAGGCTCGCACCACAATCAATCCTTCTATCTGAGTAGCACCCAATATTAATGTGGGTTCACTCGACGTTTTTGATGTAACTGATTGCTGTGAAGCTTGCTGTGTAATAGATATGAGCAAGCTCTGTACCAACTCTAGATCTTGCTTCTCATTTGAGGTGATATAAAAGGTTCCCATCATTGAATAATCAAGTAACCCCATATTTATCATTAACTTATCGCCACCGTGAAAATTAAAACCTTCAGTCAGAAGCCTTTGATTATCAAGATAGATTTCTGTTTTCCCAACGAGGTGACCATGCTCGAATCCCTCATTCTGTGCAGGGCGTCCAAAACAGTGCATCTCCCAACCCCAAAATTGTGCACCCTTTTCTAGGCGAATTTCAGTGTCTAAACGAACGTGTGCATTCGGGAAAAAGATGTTCTCTTGCGGCATCCATTCTAAGCGTGCATCTTTCTTCACTCGTAGGGTCTGCTTCTGCTTGGCGTACTTGTTGTTTGAGCGGTAAAACTTGGTCGCACCGGGTGTGGTAATCAACGCGTGAGCACCGTGCTCAAGATTCACGTTAATATTGAGAGTGTCACCACCTACCACTCCGCCGGGGGGATGGAGTAAGTAGGTGTGACACGTTTCCCCATCAGGATACAGGGGGCGTTGCACCGCAAGCGGACCAGACTGCTGACGATTCTTTAATACGGTTTTATCACCTCGATCGACAAAGGTGAGGTTTAAACTCGCTTGCCAACCATCACGAATATCTTGTTCGATGGTCTCATTCAAAGATAAAGCTTCTACTAAAGAAGCCTTGCTTACTTCATTCGGAGAAAAAAGAGAATTCATACGGTTAGGTACTCCTTTATCAAGGACTCATCGAGCCCTGTCATTTCACCTTCTGCCACTTGGCGTCCACGGTCGATAATGCAAAAACGGTCACCGACCTTTCTTGCAAACGGCAGCTTCTGTTCAACCAACAGAACCGTGAGCCCCATTTTCTCGTTGAGCATGCGAATGATGTCGCCAATCTCTTGCACAATATTGGGTTGAATACCCTCCGTCGGCTCATCCAAGATCAATAGCTTTGGATTAACCACCAGCGCACGCCCAATCGCTAGCTGTTGCTGCTGGCCACCCGATAAATCACCACCGCGACGATGTAGCATCTCTTTCAACACTGGGAAAATATCGAAGATGAATTCAGGGATCTTGCGGTCACCCTTTTTACGAATCGGTAAACCGACCTCTAGATTTTCTTGAACAGTGAGCATTGGGAAGATCTGGCGACCTTGCGGTACATAGCCGATCCCTTGGCGTGGACGGTCCTCGGCATCGGTTTTCAAAAGTGACTCACCCGATAAGGAGATGTCACCGCTTTCAACCTTCACCAACCCCATAATGCATTGCAGTAAGGTGGTTTTACCGACACCATTTCGCCCCATTAGCACCGTGCATTTACCTTCTGGGATCTGCATATCCAAATCCCACAGCGTGTGGCTCTCACCGTAATATTGATTAACTGATTTAACCTCTAGCATCCTATTCTCCGAGATAAACTTGTTTAACTTCAGGGTGAGCCTGCACTTGATCCATGGTGCCTTCAGCCAACACATGACCTTGATGAAGCACGGTGACATGGCTGGCGATAGAACGAACGAAATCCATATCGTGTTCAACGACCACAACCGAGTGCTTACCTGCCAGTGAGTTAAGTAACTCAGAAGTGCGATCCATTTCTTGGTGAGTCATACCTGCCACGGGTTCATCCACCAGCAACAGCTTAGGTTTTTGCATCAATAGCATGCCGATCTCTAACCACTGCTTTTGTCCGTGAGACAGGTTACCTGCCAAATTCGCCGCTTCGTCTTTTAAATGAATCAGCTCAAGTACCGAGGTCAATTTGTCTTTCTGTTCACCAGACATCACAGCGGTGAACGTCGCCCACACTGAGCGGTCACCGGCCATGGCTAATTCAAGGTTCTGCCACACAGTTAAACACTCAATCACGGTCGGTTTTTGGAATTTACGCCCAACGCCTGCATTGGCGATTTCGGCTTCGTTCATCTTCAATAAGTTGATGTTCGAACCCAACCACACCTCGCCGGTGTCTGGCTTAGTTTTACCTGTGATAATGTCCATCATGGTGGTTTTACCTGCGCCATTAGGACCTATGATACAGCGTAGCTCTCCCTCTTTGATGTAGAGGTTGAGGTCGTTTATCGCTTGGAAACCATCGAAGCTTTTGTTGACGCCTTCGACATACAACAGCACGTTATGTCGAGTATCGATGGCAGGATGAATATCGGGTTTGAGGTAATCAAAGACTTCGTCTCGACGAGTGAACGCCTGAACCGATTCCTTAACGTTACTAAATGTGGTCATACGATCACCTCCTTGTTTTCTGACTGATCATCCTTATCTGATTTTCCTTTTCCCTTACCTCGTGAACCTGACGCCTTACGCAGTTGTTGCCATTTCTCGCTAACAAAGCCAATCACACCTTGTGGGAAGTACATGGTTGAAAGTACAAATAGACCACCTAGGGCGAATAACCACACCTCTGGGAATTCAACCGTAAACCAACTCTTGGCGTAGTTGATGATCAGGGCACCAACGATGGCACCAAACAGAGTGGCACGACCGCCCAAGGCAACCCAAACCACTATCTCAATCGAGTTAAGCGGAGCAAACTCTCCCGGGTTGATGATACCGACTTGAGGCACATATAAAGCACCAGCAATACCCGCGATAACCGCAGACAGAACGAAGACCCACAGCTTGATACCATCGACGTCGTAACCCATGAATCGAGTGCGAGATTCAGTATCACGAATCGCTAAAGCCACTCGCCCTAATCGACTGGTCACCACCATGCGACACGCGATGTAGCTGAGGATTAGCGCAATACCAGTCGCAACAAACAGACCTATCTTGACTGCATCACTTTGCAAGCTCAGACCGATGATGTCTTTAAAGTCCGTCAATCCATTGTTACCACCAAAGCCCATTTCGTTGCGGAAAAACGCCAGCATCAATGCGTAAGTTAACGCTTGAGTCATGATAGAAAGATACACCCCTGACACTCGAGAACGGAAAGCCAGATAACCGAACAAATAAGCCAATGCGCCCGGCACTAGCACCACCATCAGGCAAGCAAACCAGAACTGGTCAAAGCCCTGCCAGAACCACGGCAACGCAGACCAATCAAGGAACACCATGAAATCTGGTAAGACTGGATCACCATAAACCCCACGGTCACCAATCTGACGCATCAAGTACATGCCCATCGCATAACCACCAAGCGCAAAGAAAGCACCGTGGCCAAGGCTCAAGATTCCGAGATAGCCCCACACCAGATCGAGCGCCAACGCCAACATTGCGTAGCTCAGATATTTGCCCATCAGCGAGATAGTAAAAGTCTCTACATGGAGCGGGTGCCCACTTGGTAACATGGTGTTAGCCAGTGGGATAAGAATAACGGCCGCTAGAATGGCAAGGATGGTCAGTTGGCCACCTTTGTCACCACGCATTGCCGAAAGTACAAATGATTTTGACTGCATGATGTTGTCCTTAACCTTCAGCCGCACGACCACGTTGCGGGAAGAGTCCGCGTGGGCGTTTTTGAATAAATAGAATGATGAAAACCAGTACCAGAATCTTGGCGAGAACCGCACCAGCCCATGGTTCTAAAATTTTATTGAACAGACCAAGGCTTAAGCCTGCGACTAGCGTGCCCCATAGGTTGCCAACACCGCCGAATACCACCACCATGAATGAGTCGATGATGTACGCCTGTCCCATATTAGGGCCAACGTTGGTCAGTTGAGACAGTGCCACGCCTGCAACACCCGCAACGCCAGAGCCTAAACCGAAGGTCATCGCATCAACTCGCTCTGAACGAATACCCATCGCACGAGCCATGCCACGGTTTTGAGAAACCGCACGAACCTGCAAACCTAGTGGTGTCTTTTTCAGAACCATTAATAAGCCCATAAATACCAAACCACAGAAGAGAATGATATAAAGTCGGTTGTAAGTCAGGGACAACATTGGGTTCAATTGAAGTGCGCCAGACATCCATTCAGGCGTGCTCACTGAGCGGTTCAAAGGAGAGAAAATAGAGCGAACGGCTTGCTGCAAGATTAAGCTGATACCAAAGGTGGCGAGCAAGGTCTCTAATGGACGCCCATAAAGGTGACGAATCACGCTTCGCTCAATCGCAATACCCACTAAGCCCGAAACGATGAATGCTGCAGGAATAGAAAGTATTAGCGCTAAACCAATATGATTCGGCATCAGAAGTTGCAATACATAGGTGGTGTAAGCGCCAATCATGATCAGCTCACCATGAGCCATGTTGATAACGCCCATCACACCAAAGGTGATCGCTAAGCCAATACCCGCTAGTACCAATACCGAACCTAAACTCAAGCCAAAGAATACGGTTTCAACACCTGAGTACAGAGCTTGGCTTTGTTGATAATCGTCCATCGCACGCTCTGTTGCAGCCAAAATGCTTGGTTCTTGCTCACCGTTAAGTAGTTGGTTCAGTGTTTTTAGAACGACTGAATGCTTAAAGTCGCCCACTCGTTCAATCGATGTTACTCGAGCTTCAGTTGTTGCACTGTTATCAAGCGAGGTAAAAATAGCTAATGACAAATCCATTAGTTCAGCGACTTTACCATCGGTCTCATTTTCTCTAAGTTCGGATAAACGATCGATGATAGTGGCATCCTTAGTTCCCAGTAGATCGAGAACCGCTTGATAACGCACATCTGGGTTACTGCTATTTAATCCAATAGAGGCAATTTCACCCCGTAAGATCCCGCGAAGTTTGTTGTTTACGCGCACCTTTTTAAACAGCTTAGCATTGTCGATATTGAGAGTTGATTCATCCCATACAGACTGAGCTGAAGTGGCTGTTTTGGTGTTTTGAATGAGATAGAGCTGTTTATAATGTTCGTTTTTTTTATCATTGAAGTAATAGAGATTGCCGTTTAACCATCCATATAAAATAGCCTTCGACACGTCTTCCGTTTGTGTCTCAATGATCCAATCGATGGCTAGCTCTTTATCCGATGTTTTTTTACCAACTAGCGCCTTGGTAAAGCTAGCTTCATCCGTTATTCCAGCAAAAGCCAACTGAGCACTGACTGCCATGAGCAACAGCGCTTTAAATACGTTTAATACGTTTTTCATCCCTGCTTCCTTAACCAACCAAGTTAGATATTGTTATTTTTACTTGGAGGATGTGTGGATAGTGGTTGTTACCTGAAACGATGAGCCTTCCGTTCGCTTCGCCCGTTAAACAGACGCGTTCTTCCCAAACCGGAAGGCTCAATATTCCTGAATTGACGATCTAGTTACCGCCAGAACACTTCTTCGTTTCAACGTTGAACGCACCACATGAGAATGGCTTAGACCAACTAGAGAATAGTTTTGCTGATTCAGGTAAGTAGTTAGACCAAGCATCACCTGCAACAAGGCCTGTGGTTTCCCAAACGATATCGAATTGACCATCGTCTTGGATTTCACCGATCAGGACTGGTTTAGTAATGTGGTGGTTTGGCAGCATGGTAGAGTAGCCGCCAGAAAGGTTAGGTACAGACACGCCAATCAAGGCATCTTGCACAGATTCAGGATCGGTTGTGCCCGCATTAGTCACAGCTTGAGCCCACATATTGAAACCAATATAGTGTGCTTCCATCGGGTCATTCGTTACACGTTTGTCACTCTTAATGAATGACTGCCATGTTTCAACGAACTCTTCATTGACTTCGGTATCGACGCTCATGAAATAGTTCCATGCCGCTAAGTGACCCACTAGAGGTTCAGTATCCATGCCCGATAGCTCTTCTTCGCCAACCGAGAATGCAATCACTGGAATGTCTTCAGATGAAACACCTTGAGCACCAAGCTCTTTATAGAAAGGTACGTTTGCATCGCCATTCACAGTAGATACAACGGCGGTTTTCTTACCAGCTTCACCAAACTTCTTGATATCTGAAACAATAGATTGCCAATCAGAATGACCAAACGGTGTGTAGTTGATCATGATGTCTTCTTCTGCGACACCTTTACTTTTTAGGTAGGCCTCTAAGATCTTATTGGTGGTACGTGGATAAACGTAATCGGTACCTGCAAGCACCCAACGTTCCACTTCAAGTTCATCCATTAAGTAATCAACGGCAGGAATCGCTTGTTGGTTTGGCGCAGCACCGGTGTAGAAAACGTTTTTAGAGGACTCTTCGCCTTCATACTGTACTGGGTAGAAAAGGATGCTGTTTAGCTCTTCAAAAACTGGCAGCATGGATTTACGTGATACCGATGTCCAACCACCAAATACCACATCCACTTTTTCTTTCTCGATAAGCTCACGTGCTTTCTCAGCAAACAACGGCCAGTTTGACGCAGGGTCAACAACTACAGGCTCAAGCTTCTTACCAAGTAAGCCACCTTTTTTGTTTTGCTCGTCGATGAGCATAAGAACGGTATCTTTTAGCGTTGTTTCACTGATCGCCATAGTGCCTGACAATGAATGTAGAACGCCGACTTTAATGGTATCGTCAGCCGCAAGCACTGTTGCAGAAGAAAATGAAAGTGTTGTACACAGTGCAGCTAGCGATAAATTGAACACCTTGTTCATGATTGTTACTCCATAATTGTATTTTTGTTATTCAATTACAGAGTTACAAGAAGAGTGCCAAACTTAAAACATAACCAACAAAGTTTTAAGCCTTTGTATTTAATAGTACTTTAACTAAGTTAACACCAATGCAGTGCATAGCGACAAGGTTACTATGTTTCATGCTGGTGCAGTGACGATAAGATTGAACCAAGATGACACACGCATATTCGCTAAATACAAAAAAGGCCCAATATTTTCATACTAGACCTACAAAAAACACCTCAGATTATCGTCTTGCCATTGAGAGGTAAGACTATTCGGCTTGTTGAAACTCGAATTTCACTCTCGACTTAGATTTAAGCTCGTTACAATCACCATTGCAGAAATAGCTCGCAGCCCCACAAGCTTGAAGCTTCTCTAATTGGCTGCTGCACTCAGGACAAAAGCCCACTTTTGTAAAGTGATCTTGGCAGCTTTCACAGTGGTATTTACCATCCCAGCTAAGTTCTGACTGGCATTTAGGGCAGATATTTTCACTCATAGGAAATCCTAACTTTTTACTTTCAGTACTAATAAGCAATCTACTCTTTCTTCGCCTTGGCTTGCTTGATTTGATACATGCTTTTGTCAGCTGACGCAATCAACTGATCGAGCCCTTTAGGCGACTTTTCACAAGCAATCCCAACACTGACTGAAAACTGAACGCCATTAATATAGAGAGCTTTATCCAACGCTTTTTCTAAGCTGTGATAAAAGTCTGACACTTTTTGTTCGGTATCAAAGCAAGAAAACACTACAAACTCGTCACCGCCGTAACGACCTACCTTGGCACATGCCGTAGTCGCTTCATCGAGAACTTTTGCAACGGCTAACAGAACATCATCGCCAAAGCTATGGCCATACGTATCGTTGATTGACTTGAATTTATCAACATCAACAAACAGGCAGGCCATCACTTTGTCCGCAAAACATCGTTTAACTAAAACCTTCTTAGCTTCACTTAACAATGCTCGGCGGTTCAAGCAATGCGTCAGCGAATCATGACTGGCAAAAAAGTTGAGTTGATTCTCTAGCTCGTATTTCTCTAGCGCTACTGAATACAAAGAAGCAAGCAGCTCCAAGATCTCGAGTTCAAATTCATGAGGTTCTGAAATGCATCGGCTGTAAATCGCAAATGTACCTAGCACGTGGCCATGCGAAGAGATGATGGGCACCGACCAACAAGCGTGTAAGTTGGCTTGATTGGTCAAGGTTAAGAAAGGCGCCCAATTTGAGTGAGTATTAATATCAGAGACCATAACAGCTTTCTTAAGCGCAGCTGCCTCGCCACAAGAGCCTATCCCCGCACCAATTCCTACCCCTTCAATCTGTTGATTGTAAAAATCAGGCAGGTTTGGGGCATATTCAAGGTGTAACGTTTTAGACTCTGAGTTGAGCAGTAGAATTGAAGCCATGCGCTGCCCAAAAAGCTGCTCGGTAAGCTGAATAATCTTGTGATTTAAATCTTTGCGATCCATCCCAAGCGCAAGCTTCCGCAGCAAACTATTGACGGCTCGATGACCTTCTAATAAAAATTGTTGTTCCATTCACTAAGGCTTTCAATTATGTAATCGGGTACAGCTTGTTCTTATGCAAGCTTGTTATTGGTTAATAATAACACACTAAATTAGTACGACACACAATCGAAGATCATAGGTTGATCTTTCGCTTTATCTATTTTGATCAGCGATCTACCCCAAAAAGAATATTTATATCACCACACACCGAAAGCATAAGTTACATATGCTGCATTTCAATTTCAAATAGTCATTTATATCAAAAGTGACATGTAAAAATAAAATAAACAGCACAAGCCATTTCGATCTGTAGTCTAAATCATCGAATTACATGCGTCAGCATTTCAATGTTTTGGCCATCTAGCTGGGTCAGCTTAACGGACAGCGCACCAAGTTCTGAGGTGTTCTCAATGTGAGTACCACCACACGGAATAGACACTAAAGTGTCGGCATCCAACTGCCACTCCCAGTAACGAGAGTCTGTTAACGCCTCGCCTTCTAGTCTCATCGCAACTGGCGTCGGCTCTGCAAGCCAGCCCGCAAGCATTTGGTTGATATCAGCTTCGATGTCATCAAGATTTGCTAGCATGTCTGCAACGTTCAAACCGCGCTTCTTCAGGGTTTTGCCTAAGCGATACTTATCGGTACACAGCTCTGGAGTCACAAAGCTCGTCACTTGTGCATAACTATTGAAGTCGTAACTGCCAAGCGGATCTTTTCTGTCCGCATCTTTACGCCAGTAGCTCTCAGCCAATACTTTATTCAAGGCTAGGAAAGCGATGTGGCCAGCACTGTGACCACGGCTCAAACTGGCTTGGTACTCTTTATCAACCGACAACACGACTTCGTCGTTAACCTTAATCATAGAAGCAGATGTAGGTAGCTGGTGGACAACAACAAACGCCCACCCTTCCGTATCACGCTTAACAGGGATATCTGCTGCGATATGAAGCTTGCCAGTAGATTGTTCTATAGCACCAACAAGGCAGTCTTCAACTGGATATAGCACGTCACCAACACTCACAAAGCCTTGGTCTGCAGGGTGATCTGGCCAAATGTGACTCACTGGGTGGAAGGGTGTCACGTCGGTGATCAGGTAAGTTTTGCTGTCATCGCTTTCAACGTACTGCGCTTTAGCATTGAGCTGCCAAGCCTGATGACAAAATTGAGTGATGGTTGGTGTGATTGCTGACACAGGTGTAGTCAAATCGCTAGTAGTCATATCGTTCTTCTTCTGGAATCTAGTCTGATTCGTTGAGCCATGATGATAAAAACGTATTGTTATGGCTTAACGTGAATTTTGCTTAAAAAAATACCCGAGACAGGCTCGGGTATCAAATCTATTGGAAAGGTTTACTTACGACCTTTAACCATGCTCATCATACGTTTACGTTTACGTTCTTGAGAAATTGTCAGCTTGTTAGTCTTAGCTTCAAATGGGTTCTCGCTGTTCTGGAATTGAATGCGAATAGGTGTACCCATGATTTCTAGTGAACGACGGTAGTAGTTCATCAAGAATCGTTTGTATGAATCTGGCAAGTTACGAACTTGGTTGCCGTGGATAACGATAATCGGTGGGTTGTAGCCACCAGCGTGCGCGTATTTCAGTTTCACACGACGGCCACGAACCATAGGCGGTTGGTGATCATCAGTCGCCATCTTCATGATACGAGTTAGCACAGAAGTACCAACACGAGTAGTCGCTGATTTGTAAGCTTCTTGTACAGACTCAAACAAGTGACCAACACCTGTACCGTGAAGTGCAGAGATAAAGTGAATACGTGCGAAATCAACGAAGCCTAAGCGACGGTCTAGCTCTTTCTTAACGCGTTCTTTAACGTCGTTATCTAGGCCATCCCACTTGTTTACGGCAATAACAATTGAACGACCAGCGTTCAACGCAAAGCCTAGCAAGCTTAGATCTTGATCAGAGATGTTTTCGCGAGCATCGATAAGCAGCAATACAACGTTAGCATCTTCAATCGCTTTCAGTGTTTTAACCACTGAGAACTTCTCTACCGTTTCGTTGATGTTTTTACGACGACGAACACCCGCAGTATCGATTAGAACGTATTCACGCTCGTCACGCTGCATTGGGATGTAGATAGAGTCACGAGTCGTACCTGGCATATCGTAAACAACCACACGCTCTTCACCAAGAATACGGTTCGTTAGCGTTGATTTACCTACGTTAGGACGGCCAATGATCGCTAGTTTGATCGGTTGATCTTGAAGACGCTTGAATTCTGCTTCAGCTTCTTCTTCTGTAAATTCAACCTGCTCTTCTTCTTCGTCTTCAAACTCAGTTAAGTCGCTTACTTCGCCATTCTCAGCTTTTAGCGCTTCTGCGAATGGGTTAAGAGCAAGGTCAATAAGTGCAGTAACACCACGACCATGCGCCGCAGCGATTTGGTACATGTCTTCTACACCTAGTTGCCAGAAGTCAGCACTTGCAGCATCAGGGTCGATACCATCAACCTTGTTTACTACTAGCATTGAAGGCTTTTCTAGTTGACGTAGGTGCTTAGCAATCGCCACGTCTGAAGGTGTTAGACCCGCACGGCCATCTACCATAAATAGAACGACATCAGCTTCATCAATCGCCGCTAGCGACTGTTCAGCCATTTTAGTTTCAACACCTTCTTCAGTACCGTCGATACCGCCAGTGTCAATAACAATAAAGTCATGCTCGCTAAAATGAGCATGACCGTATTTACGGTCACGCGTTAAGCCAGGGAAATCCGCAACCAATGCATCACGAGTTCGAGTCAATCGGTTAAATAACGTAGATTTACCTACGTTCGGACGCCCTACTAGAGCAACAACAGGTACCATAACAACCTCTACAATTTCTTCTCTAAATGTAGTTATAGGTAAGCACTTGTTCGCAAGTTTAAACTCTTACCTATAACCACACGGTTTATTAATTTTTAACAACAAAACGGCTCCTGGCTGTTACCAACCAGGAGCCGACTGTGAATTATATCACGCTTTTATTGGCTAATCGTTAGTTTCTTTACATCGCCATTGCGAGTCGTCACTAAGTAGCCTTCAGGCAGTTCAATTGGTGCAACCGCAAAGCCGCTATCATCGACAAGCTGTTGAGCAACAAACTCACCCGATGAACGATCCAACCAGTGCAGATAACCTTCAGTATCACCCACGACTACATAACCATTAATAATAGCAGGTGCTGTCAGTAAGCGGTTTTCTAACAATGGAGTGCTCCACAGTTCAGTACCACTACGCGCATCAACCGCAACCACATGGTCTTTGTCGGTAACAACGAACAAACGGCTACCATCACTTGCTAAATCAATCGCTGATGAGTAGTTACGTTTCCAAATTGGCTTACCAGAACGAAGGTCGATAGCAATCAGCTGACCATTGATACCTACGGTATACAGGGTGCCACCAAGAACAATTGGAGATGCATCAACATCAACCAAACGATCAATTTCCGTTGCACCTTTTGGTGTGCCTACTGGCTGTTGCCAAATAAGCTGACCACGGTCAACGATAGCCGCAGCTAGACGACCATTTGCTGTACCCCAGAATACACCACCAGAAACCGCAACAGGCGAGCTATCGCCACGAAGTGTTAGGCTTGGTACTTCCGTACTGATGGTCCATTTTTGTTCACCGCTTGCTTGATCTAACGCGATCAACATACCGCGACTGGTATGAACAATGACCATGTTGCTATCAGTTGCTGGGGATGCAAGCACCTCGCCATTGACTGATACACGCCACAGCTCTTCACCGGTCGATTCTTCCAGTGCGATCACTTCGCCATTTTCAGAACCAACAAAAACTTTACCGTAAGCCGCCGTTAAGCCACCCGATAAACGAGCCAATACGTCTTTCTCAAGATCGACTTTCCACAGCGCTTTACCTGTATCAGGATCAAGCGCTTTAACCATACCTTCACGGCTTGCAACAAACACTTTGTCGTAAGCCAATTCTGGCGTTAGTTTTGAAAAGTAGTGACCAACACCATCACCAACCGACGTAGACCATTCCTGACTAGGAGTGAACTCGCTGTTTACCGTTGGGACTGGAGCCATGATTACGGTGTCTTCTTCACCCGCACAGCCAGCTAGTAGGCCAAGAGCAATCGCACACAACGCCGCTTTTGGAAACATCTTCTTCATTCAAAGCGCCTTATTTAGCTAGGTCGTCAAGTTTGATTTGAAGCGTTTGGCTAGCGTCAACAGCTTGCTGTGCTTCTGTGTAAGCACTGTATGCTGCGTCTGTGTCGCCTTTACGAAGTGAGATATCACCACGCAGTTCAGCAACACGGCCTTTCCAAGATTCATCTGTCATAGCAGCAAGATCAGTCAGTGCTGCGTCAAATTCACCTTGCTCAGCTTTAATACGTGCAACACGGTAAGTAAGTAGTGGCGCAAGTGCCGCGTCCTTAGTTGCCGATTTTGCCCACTCGAGCTGTTCAAGTGCCGCCGCTAGATCGCCTGCTTGTACTTGTACTTTTGCTAGTTGCATAGCAGCAAGTACTGAGTACTCAGCATCTTTGTTTGCGTCGATGAAAGCTTGAATATCAGATTGAGCATCAACACCCTTAACATCAAGAGCTGAAATTACAGAGGTGTAGCTTTCTGAAGCTGCTTCACGCGCTTCAACTACTGAATCTTGGTAATAGCGCCAGCCAAATAGACCACCTAAACCAATAACCGCACCAAAGATTACGGCTTTACCGTTCTCTTTCCACCAATCTTTAATGGCTTCAACTTGTTGCTCTTCGCTATCGTAAAGTTCCACTTCCTGTCCTCTTTAATTCTTTAAACGCCAGCATAGTGCTGACGTTAGTATTCATTATGAGCGTTTGCTCAATGGCTAATTAGATTAGCGCAGCAACTTTCTCTGCAACTTCCGTTTGAGACACGGTTTCTTGCTCGCCGCCAACCAGATCTTTTAACACAACTGTATTGTCAGCAACTTCGTTCTCACCAAGTACCAGCGCCACAACAGCACCTACTTTGTCAGCACGTTTGAATTGCTTCTTGAAGTTACCACCACCGAAGTGGTTCATTACACGCACGCCTTCAACGGTGTCGCGTAACTGATTCGCTAACTGCATGCCCGCGATCATAGTACCTTCGCCAGCAGCAACTACGTATACATCAACGCTACGACGAACTTCTGTTAGCTCTAGCGTTTCCATCATAAGAACCAAACGCTCTAGACCCATTGCGAAGCCAACTGCATTTGTTGCTTTGCCGCCTAGTTGCTCAACAAGACCATCGTAACGACCGCCGCCACATACTGTACCTTGAGCACCAAGGCTATCTGTGATCCACTCAAATACGGTGCGGTTGTAGTAATCTAGGCCACGTACTAGACGCTCATTAACTTGGTATTCGATACCAACAGCGTCAAGAAGTTCACACAAACCAGCAAAATGTTGCTTCGATTCTTCACCTAGATATTCAGATAGTCGAGGTGCGTCACCTAAGATAGCTTGAACATCAGGGTTCTTAGTATCAAGTACACGTAGAGGGTTAGTGTGCATGCGACGTTTGCAGTCTTCGTCAAGCACATCAATGTGTTGCTCAAGGAAAGCCACTAACGCAGTGCGGTAGCTAACGCGATCTTCTTGAGAACCGATTGAGTTCAGCTCTAGGCGAACGTGCTTGTCGATGCCTAGCTCACGCCATAGACGTGCTGTCATCATGATAAGTTCTGCGTCAACGTCTGGACCGTCTAGGCCAAACACTTCAACACCACATTGGTGGAATTGACGGTAACGACCTTTTTGAGGACGCTCGTGACGGAACATAGGGCCCATGTACCATAGGCGCTGTTCATCACGGTTGATAAGGCTGTTTTGAATACATGAACGAACACAACCTGCTGTGCCTTCTGGACGCAGCGTTAGGCTATCGCCATTGCGGTCGTCAAAGGTGTACATCTCTTTAGAAACAACGTCTGTCTCTTCACCAACTGCACGGCTAAATAGGTTTGTTTCTTCAACGATAGGCATACGTACTTCGTTGTAACCGTATGCGCTCACCACGCTTTTAACTGCGCTTTCTACTTTCTGCCACAGTGGTGATTGAGTTGGAAGGCAGTCGTTCATGCCTCGAATTGCTTGGATATTTTTAGCCACAGTATTTATTCCGTAATTTCTCACGACCAGGTGTTAGTGCGAATAGACAATCACACCCCATCGCGTTGTATTAATCTTCTAAGTTTTCTACATCAATGCGATTTGCTTTATCAAGCACTGACGCTTTTGCACGAATCTTAGCTTCAAGTTTGTCGACAAGGTCATCGTTGTCGAAGCGCTCTTTCTGACGCTTACCATCTTCGTAGAAGGCACTCTTACGTGCACTACCAGCTAAACCTAAGTGAGACACTTCAGCTTCACCAGGGCCGTTAACCACACAACCGATGATAGATACGTCCATTGGAGTGATCACGTCTTCTAAGCGTTCTTCAAGGGCATTAACGGTGTTAATAACATCGAACTCTTGACGAGAACAGCTCGGGCACGCAATGAAGTTGATGCCACGCGAACGAATGCGCAAAGATTTAAGAATATCAAAGCCAACTTTGATCTCTTCAACCGGATCAGCCGCTAGCGAGATACGCAGCGTATCGCCGATACCTTCAGAAAGAAGCATACCTAAACCTACCGCTGACTTCACAGAGCCAGCACGCGCACCACCCGCTTCGGTAATGCCAAGGTGAAGAGGTTGATCAATCTGCTTAGCCAGCAAACGGTAAGAACCGACTGCTAGGAATACATCAGACGCCTTAACGCTGACTTTGAATTGATCAAAGTTCAGACGGTCTAGGATATCTACGTGACGCATTGCTGATTCAACAAGCGCTTCTGCTGTAGGTTCTGTGTATTTCTCTTGGATCTCTTTCTCAAGAGAACCGCCGTTAACACCAATACGAATCGGAATATTCATATCACGTGCACAATCAACAACTGAGCGGATACGGCTTTCGTTACCGATGTTGCCTGGGTTAATACGCAGACAGTCAACGCCGTATTCGGCCACTTTTAGGGCGATACGGTAGTCGAAGTGAATATCAGCAACCAAAGGAACAGAGACCTGCTGCTTGATTAGCTTAAAGGCTTCAGCGGCATCCATAGTCGGTACAGATACGCGAACGATATCAGCGCCAACTTTTTCCAGAGCTCTAATTTGAGCAACGGTCGCGGCTACATCTGTTGTTCTTGTGTTGGTCATGGATTGCACAGCAATTGGTGCGCCATCACCGATCGGCACATCACCCACATAAATACGGGTTGATTTGCGACGAATAATAGGAGATTCGTGTTGCATATTAACTCTAAGGTAAGGTTATTCTAGCTACTTTGCCTGAAGTATACCCAGAAAGGTCGACAGGTTCACTTGCAAATGTCATTGATACGCCTTCTGGCGCACCTAGAATCACTTTATATGGCGCAGTTCCTGATAGATTTAACGACTGACCTGCTTTTTTGATGCCAGTCGACAAGGTTTTACCCGTTGCATCTTTTACTTGGATCCAGCAATCAGCAGAGAACTGCATGACTAGCTCGTTAGCCACAGCTTCAGGAGCAGTGCTTGCTTCAACCGCTTCTGCATTCGCAGCAACTTCAGCAGTTGGCTCTGTCTCTGTTGCTTGTTGTGCAGGAGTTTCGTCAGCTGGAGTAACAGCATCTGAAGTATCTTCCGCATCGCTTATCGCAGCAAGGCCTTCAGTATCTTCAACAACAGAAGCACCCGCTTCATTTTGTTCAGCTTCAATCACTTCTAAAGATGTGAATTCAGGGGAAAGTGATTCTTCTACCGCGAGCTCTTCTGAGCTTTCGGTATTCGCTAAAGATTGAGATAGGGTGTCTTGTTGTTGGTTCTGCCACCACCAAAGTGAGGAGATACCCGCAATGACCGCAAAAATACTCCAAGTCAGGATCATAATACGGCTGTTGTGCTTCTCGGTTTTGGTCTTACGAGAAAAGCTCAACATTTCTTGCTCTTGATGCTGAGCATCACCGGCATGATGCAGCGCACTCAATACGACTTTTTCGTCAAGATTGACGTATTTCGCGTATGAACGAATATAGCCACGCATAAACGTCGCCACTTGATCTGACTCGAATTGGTTTTCTTCAATTTGTTGGATCAGAGTAACGCGAAGTTTCAAGCGATCAGAAATCTGCTTTTGCGTTAAACCAAGAGATTCTCGTTTGTTCTTAAGCAGCGTTCCCGCTTCCAAAGCTGGAGCTACGTTTTCTTGCGCTTGTGTATCTTGTTCTGTGTTCATAGAGAGTGAACTTCTAAAGTATTATCGCAGGTTGAGGAGAGCGTTTTCTTATTGTCGTTTAAGCTCAATCTAACAACCCACGTTATGTGGAATTTTTCCTGCTATCTAAATCATCAACCCTTAAAGGCGAACATCATTCATTTATTATGGATGACCTTCTCAGGAAGCTAGTTTATCAAGTAGCCAACCTAAATAGACATATTGATGATCAGTAGCAAGCGAGCACTTAAATTAATTTAAGATTAGTTAATCATAAGCTAATGCCATTACAAGGCAAAAACACTTTAAACAAAATTTACCGTCAGCTCATGGTTTTGTCCAAAATTTGACGAAAAATGTAAGAAAGCGTGGGCAAGAAGTCCAAAAAATCAAAAACTGCACCCCAGAAAAGCAACAAGCCAGAAGTAAGACTTCTGGCTTGTTTAGGTTCTAATCGCGTTTTATACCGCTTTTACTTCAATCACACCACCGGCAATCAAGTTCGCTTCAGAGGCTGCTTTAAGCATTTTAGTACGCTTGGTTCTATCAATCACATCACCGACTAACTGACCACACGCGGCATCAATATCATCACCACGAGTCTTACGAACGGTTACTGTGTAGTTGTATTCCATCAGCGTTTTTTGGAAGCGATCAATACGAGAGTTGCTTGGCTTCTTATAAGGCGACCCCGGGTAAGGGTTGAATGGAATCAAGTTGATCTTACAAGGCGTCTCTTTCATTAGCTCAGCAAGTTCACGTGCGTGGTCCATATCATCATTCACATGATCCAATAACACGTACTCAACCGTTACTTTACCGCGGTTAGCATTTGAAGATGCAATGTAACGACGAACAGATGCTAGGAAGTCTTGGATATCCCAACGGTCGTTGATCGGCATGATTTGGCTACGTAGTGCATCGTTTGGCGCATGTAGAGAAATAGCCAATGCGACATCGATGTTGTCTGTCATTTGGTCAAGGCCAGAAACAACACCAGAAGTTGATACGGTTACACGACGCTTAGACAGTGCGAAACCTAGATCATCAAGCATGATTTCTAATGATGGCATTAGGTTCTTCATGTTCAATAGAGGCTCGCCCATACCCATCATTACAACGTTAGTAATTGGACGACGACCGGTTTCTTTTTCTAGGCCGATTTCGCGAGATGCACGCCAGATTTGGCCAACAATCTCTGAAACTTTTAGGTTACGGTTGAAGCCTTGTTGAGCTGTAGAACAGAACTTACATTCAAGTGCACAACCAACCTGTGAAGATACACATAGCGTCGCACGGTCACCATCTGGGATGTATACCGTTTCAACGTCTTGGTCGCCAACGCTCATCGCCCATTTAATTGTGCCATCTGAAGAGTGTTGAGCTTCAGAAACAACAGGTGCAACAATCTCACAGCGACGTTGAAGTTTCTCACGTAACTTTTTGTTGATGTTGTTCATTTGTTCGAAGTCATCGACACCGAAGTGATAAATCCACTTCATCACTTGCTCTGCTCGAAACGCTTTCTCATTCAGTTCTTCTGTGAAAAATTTACGAAGACCTTTACGATCAAAATCGAGTAGATTGACTTTAGCTGTGGTCATGATGCCTCTCAATGACGGAACAATAATTAAGGGCGCGAATTGTACAGCCTTTACGCATGTTCAACAAGGGCTGTAAAACCCTGTGTTTACTAAGACATTCAAACTTAAGTGATTAAAGTTTGAACAACTACCTTTCATTACTTACAATTCTGGAAATAAGAATAAGATTCCCAACTACGCTCCTGCGTCGCTATCGGGAATGACGTAAAAACTTACTCAGTCACTTTCCATTCATAGTCACCAGTTCCTAAAACCTCGTCATTCCAGAATCGAGGGACGAGATATCAGGAATCTCTAACTTCAACAGAGATTCCCGACTGCGGTCCTTAGTCACTATCGGGAATGACGACTAGGTAAACTATCTCTAACGTAAAATCCACTTACAAAAAAGGCCTCACCGAAGTGAAGCCTTTAGAATCATTTGCTGTGCCGATTATTGAGCTGGGCGTGGGCAAATTTCAGATTCTGGGAAGAAGAATTCGATTTCGCGAGCTGCAGACTCAGGGCTGTCGCTGCCGTGTACTGAGTTGTAACGCATGCTGATTGCGTAGTCAGCACGGATAGTGCCACATGCCGCTTCTTCTGGGTTTGTTTTACCCATAAGCTCACGGTAACGAGCGATAGCGTTTTCGCCTTCAAGCACTTGAACCATGATAGGACCAGAAGTCATAAACTCTTTAAGAGCCGGGAAGAACTCTTTGCCTTCGTGTTCAGCGTAGAAGCCACTCGCTTGCTCTTCAGTAAGACGAACCATTTTAGCAGCAATAATTTCTAGGCCTGCTTTTTCGATACGGTGGTAGATTTCACCAACAAGGTTACGCTTAACTGCATCCGGCTTAACAATTGAGAACGTTCTTTCTAGAGCCATAGGGATTCCTTCACTTCATTTTTTTGTTATTAAATACTGAAATTACTGAGATCTTTCGATCTGAGCTTTATGAATGAGCGGCACAAAATACCGCTCACCCTTATTATTATTTTGCTTGGTCGATAAGAAGACGAGCCAGTGTGCGAACGCCCATACCCGTTGCGCCTGCCGCCCACTTGTCACTTGCTGACTTACGGTAAGTACCCGCGCAATCCATATGAATCCAACCTTTTTTGTAATCATCTACAAAGTAAGAAAGGAATGCCGCTGCTGTACTTGCACCCGGTGTGTAATCGCCTGTGCTGATGTTTGAAAGATCAGCAAAGTTTGAAGGCAACATACCACGGTGGAAATCAGCAAGAGGCAGTGGCCATAAGCCTTCTTTCTCTTGGTTTGCCGCTGTTAGCGCTTGGTGAGACAACTCATCATCGAAGCTTAATAGTGCGTGGTAGTCGTTACCTAATGCGTTTTTAGCCGCGCCTGTTAGCGTTGCACAGTCGATGATCAGCTCAGGGCTTTGTGCACTTGCGTACATCAGGCCATCAGCTAGCACTAAGCGACCTTCCGCATCAGTGTTCATGATCTCAACTGTTTTACCGTTTTTGTAGGTAATGATATCGCCAAGCTTCAATGCGCGACCAGAGATCATGTTCTCCGCACAACATAGAATAAGCTTAATACGCTTGTTCAGGCCGCGTTCAATCGCTAGACCTAAACCACCCGTAATAGTCGCCGCGCCGCCCATGTCAGCCTTCATTGCTGTCATGAATTGACCTGGCTTGATGCTGTAACCGCCTGAGTCGAAAGTGATACCTTTACCAACCAGACAAGCAAATACAGGTGCGTCTTCGTCGCCGGTAGGGTTGAAGTCCAGTTGAAGCATTGCAGAAGTACGCTCAGAGCCGCGGCCTACCGCGTAGATGCCTTCCCAACCTTCGGTTAGTAGGTCTTTGTCTTTAACGATTTTCGCTTTAACTGTGCCCGCAGGAGCCACTGACTTGATGTATTCCGCAGCCATCGTCGCTAATTGACGAGGTGCCACTTCTTCAGCGGTTTTGTTGATAATGTCACGAGTCCAATCAGTAGAGCGAATGCGAGCTTCTAGCTCAGCTTGGTCGGTTTCTGAAAGTGTATCCCATTCCAATGCATTCTTTTTCTTTGGTCCACGGTAGCCTTGGTAGAAAGCCCAAACGCTTTCTAAATCCCACCCTTCACCGCTAAGTGAAACCAATGCGATACCTTGTCCGTCAAGCGTACGACCAGCACGTTGAACCGCCCCTAAATCGTGGCCTTCACCAATGTGAACTGTCGCTCCCGCTTCAGAAAACGATAAAATAGCTCTTGCTCCCCACTGAGGCTGGGCAGCTTCTTGACTTAAAAATACTGACATCTGTGTAGACATGATTTCTCCTTGTCATGAACCACTGTGAGTGTGTGATTCTGATTATTTTTTATTAGCGCACTGATGTTAGCATTATGTAGGAGGAAAATGTCATTTTGATAAAAAAACGGACCATAAGGTCCGCTTTTTTTAGTAAGAATTGTTAACTTGGCTGCGTTTTATATTGGACTGATACCAACCCGCGACCAAATCATTAGACAAGAGGATTAATCCATCTCATCCATCCAGCACAAAATAATAGCCTCTAAGATTTTCTCATTCGAGTGGTTAGGCTCGTCGTCGAACTCTTCAAGGTCTAGCACCCATTGATGCAGATCGGTAAAACGTACCGTTTTAGGATCAGTATCAGGGTACAAATCACATAGCTCAATTGCGATATCTCGCGAATCAATCCACTTCAAGCTCATAACACTTCCTTATATTTATCAGCGACGCTTGGTCACCTTTATGATCTATATTCTAGGCCAGTTTTCTTAGTATGTTTGTCTAAGCAATAACTCTCTCAGTCATCGCTGTATTAGCCATGACTGAGAACAGGTTCTTAATGGTCTTCAGAAGCCAGGTTCAACGTGTACTTTGGAATCTCTACAACAAGATCCGTATCAGCCACTTTAGCTTGGCAACCCAAGCGAGATTCCATCTCTAAGCCCCATGCTTTATCTAGCATGTCGTCTTCTAGATCATCACTCTCTTCTAAAGAATCAAAACCTTCACGAATCACAACGTGACATGTTGTACATGCGCACGATTTCTCACATGCGTGTTCAATACCAATACCGGCCTTCAGTGCAACATCAAGAACCGTCTCACCAGTTTTTGCTTCTAAAACAGCGCCTTCTGGACATAGATCTTCGTGAGGTAAAACAATAATCTTTGGCATGTTTATCTATTCTCTAACTATTAAATATTATCGACTGACTGACCTGACAGTGCAGCACGAATTGATTTATCCATACGACGAGAAGCAAAGTCTTGGCTCGCTTTGTCGGTATTCTTAATTTCTAGTTCAATAGCATCAGCGTTGTCGCCATTACGCACTTCAATCAGTGCTTCAATCGCTTGAACAAGTTGTTGTTTGCCTTGCTCATCAAGTAGCTCGTCACCGTCGGCTTGCATTGCAGCGATAAGGCCTTCGATAACGCGATCCGCTTCTACGCGTTGCTCAGCAAGAGCACGCGCTTGCATGTCTTCTTTTGCAAACGTCATCGAATCTTTCAGCATGCTAGCCACTTCGTTGTCGCTTAGACCGTAAGAAGGCTTAACTTGGATTTCAGCTTGAACGCCAGTGCTCTTCTCCATTGCGGTAACCGATAGCAGGCCATCAGCATCCACTTGGTAAGTAACGCGAATATGAGCAGCACCTGCTGTCATCGGCGGGATGCCTTTCAAAGCAAATCGAGCCAGTGAACGACAGTCATCAACCATCTCACGCTCGCCTTGCACGGTGTGTACTGTCATTGCAGTTTGACCGTCTTTGAACGTGGTAAACTCTTGTGCACGAGCAACTGGGATCGTGGTATTACGAGGGATGATCTTTTCGACTAAGCCACCCATGGTTTCGATACCCAGTGACAGAGGGATAACATCCAATAGCAGCATCTCAGAGTCAGGCTTGTTGCCAACTAAGATATCCGCTTGAATCGATGCGCCAATCGCAACCACTTCATCAGGGTTAATACTGGTTAATGGAGTACGACCAAAGAAGCCACCGACCATTTCACGAACAAGTAAGGTACGAGTTGAACCACCTACCATCACGACTTCTAGTACTTCATCCGCGTCAACTTCCGCATCTTTCAGTGCTCGGCGGCACGAAAGCAGCGTTTTCTTAACTAGTGGCTTGATGATCTCTTCGAACTCTTCACGAGTTAAAGAGCCAGACCAACCTAGTGCTTCAACATTAACGCTTTCAGCTTCAGATAAGCCAATCTTCGCTTCTGTTGCTGCGTCTAGAAGAATACGGTTCTGTTCTGCTGTCAGCTCTAACAAGCCCATTTGCTCTTGGAAATGATCCGCAATTAAATGGTCAAAGTCATCGCCGCCTAATGCAGAGTCACCACCGGTTGCTAAAACTTCGAAGACACCTTTAGACAGGCGTAGGATAGAGATATCAAACGTACCACCGCCTAAGTCATAAACAGCGATTACCCCTTCTTTACCTGAATCCAAGCCATAAGCAATCGCAGCTGCAGTGGGTTCATTAAGAAGACGTAACACATGAAGACCAGCAAGTTGCGCTGCGTCTTTGGTACCTGCACGTTGTGCATCATCAAAGTACGCAGGGACGGTAATCACGGCACCAGCCAATTCACCACCTAACGTCGACTCAGCACGTTGACCGAGTGCACGAAGAATATCTGCAGATACTTGAATTGGGTTCTTATTTCCTTGCGCTGTGTTAATCACAGGCAGGCCATTATCACTTTCTTCAAACTGATATGGCAGAGATGGGTATCGCTGTTGAATATCTGACAGTGAACGACCGATTAATCGCTTAACTGAGATAATGGTATTTTTAGGATCAGTTTGTGCATTTACACGCGCTTCATCACCAGTGGTGTACGACTCTGACTGATAGTGAACAACGGAAGGGAGAATACTGCGACCTTGTTGATCAACAAGCGTGCTTGCCTCACCACTGCGCACTGACGCAACCAATGAGTTTGTTGTACCTAAATCAATACCCACTGCAAGCTTGTGCTGGTGAGGAGCGGCGCTTTGCCCTGGTTCTGCAATCTGAAGTAGTGCCATGGATGTGTCCTTGTTATACGAACTAGCCGATCAAACGATCTTCAACTAACTCGATTTCATTCTTTAATTTTGCAATAAACTTAAGCTTTCTTACTCGGTCTGCAGCTTCTAACCAAGCTTCGCTGTCGAGTTCTTGTTGGATAGCGCTTAATTGTTGTTTATACATTTTGCTAACCTTTCCTTCAAATGCAAACAAAGCATCTTCAGGATCAGAACTGTCGGCGATATCTTCCAGCTCTTCACGCAATTCCATTTGCTCCATCAGGAACATAGGATCTTGCATAGTCTGCTGCTCACCACGAATATCCTCACCATGTTGAACTAACAGGTATTCAGCGCGGCTGACTGGATTTTTCAACACCTGGTACGCATCATTGATTTGCGCAGCTTTTTGCACAGCCAGCAAGCGATCTCGCTCAGAAGCCGTGGCAAATTTATCAGGGTGGAATTGGCGTTGCAGATCTCTAAACTGAGAAGAAAGAAGGCTACCATCCAGTTGAAACTGAAGTGGTAGCCCAAATAATTCGAAATGATTCATGTAACGGTGGTCCTAAGTTTAGGCTCTTTACTTAGAGCCTAATTTTATTCTTCGCTCATTATAAACGCTCAACGATTGAGGCGTTTATACATTGAAGCTCTCACCACAACCACATTCGCCTTTCGCGTTAGGGTTGTTGAATTCAAAACCTTCGTTTAGGCCTTCTTTTACGTAATCAAGCTCAGTACCGTCTAGGTAAACTAGGCTCTTTGGATCAATGATGACCTTAACACCTGAATGCTCGAACACTTCGTCTTCTTCGTTGAGCTCGTCAACGAATTCCAGTACATACGCCATACCCGAACAGCCAGTAGTTTTTACCGCTAAGCGCAACCCGATACCTTTACCTCGGTTATCTAGGAAAGCTTGAACTCGGCTTGCTGCCGTATCTGTCATGGTGATGGCCATACTACAACCTTGTGTTTTATATAAATTGAGAACTCAGGGGGAGCACAAAGGGTGCTCCCAAATATTACTTTTTTGAAGTGATTACGTTGTAGAAACGATTAGTGCTTCTTTTTGTAATCCGCAACCGCTGCTTTGATTGCATCTTCAGCAAGAATTGAACAGTGAACTTTCACTGGTGGCAACTCTAGCTCTTCTGCTATTTCAGAGTTTTTAATAGCAGCTGCTTCATCAATACTTTTACCTTTAACCCACTCAGTGACTAGTGAGCTAGAAGCGATTGCGCTACCGCAACCGTAAGTCTTGAATTTTGCGTCTTCAATAATACCTTCTGCAGATACTTTGATTTGCAGTTTCATTACGTCACCACAAGCTGGTGCGCCAACCATGCCGCTACCTACACTTGGATCTTCTTTATCAAACGAACCTACGTTACGTGGGTTTTCGTAGTGATCAATTACTTTTTCGCTATATGCCATGATAGTTACCTCGAATCCTCTATTTCCGTGAGATTAGTGATGAGCCCACTCAACAGTGTTCAAATCAATCCCTTCTTTATACATATCCCATAGAGGAGACATGTCGCGTAATTTATTTACTGCTACACGGATTTGTGCAATCGCGTAGTCGATTTCTTCTTCCGTAGTGAAACGGCCGAATGAAAAACGTACTGAGCTGTGTGCCAGTTCATCGTTTAAGCCAAGAGCGCGTAAAACGTATGAAGGCTCAAGACTCGCTGATGTACATGCAGAACCTGATGATACCGCTAAGTCTTTTAAAGACATAAGCAGAGATTCACCTTCAACGAAAGCAAAGCTCACGTTTAGGTTATGTGGTACACGTTGATCTAAGTCGCCATTTACCGTTACTGCTTCTAGATCTTGAACCCCTTTCAATAGACGCTCGCGAAGTGCTAGTGCGTGGTCATAATCTTTCTGCATGTCTTGTTTAGCGACAGCAAAAGCTTCACCCATACCCACGATTTGGTGAGTAGCAAGCGTACCAGAACGGAAACCACGTTCGTGACCTCCACCGTGCATCTGTGCTTCAAGACGAATACGTGGCTTACGACGAACGTACAAAGCACCAATGCCTTTAGGGCCGTATGCTTTGTGTGCAGAAAGAGAGATAAGGTCAACTTTCATCTCTTTTACATCTAGTGGGATTTTACCCGCAGACTGAGCCGCATCAACGTGGAAGATGATCTTGCGTGAACGACATAATTCGCCGATTGCAGAGATATCTTGGATTACACCAATCTCGTTGTTTACGTGCATGATAGAAACAAGAACCGTATCTTCACGCATTGCTGCTTGTAGCTTGTCTAAATCAATGATGCCGTTTGCTTCAGGCTCAAGGTAAGTCACCTCAAAACCTTCACGCTCTAGTTGGCGACATGGATCAAGAACCGCTTTATGTTCTGTTTTACACGTGATTACGTGCTTACCTTTCTTCTCGTAAAAGTGCGCTGCACCTTTGATAGCAAGGTTGTCTGACTCTGTAGCACCTGACGTGAAAACAATCTCACGTGGGTCTGCATTTAGTAGATCGGCAATTTGCTCACGAGCATTATCTACTGATTCTTCTGCCTGCCAGCCGTAACGGTGTGAACGAGATGCAGGGTTACCGAAGTTACCGTCCATCGTCATGCACTGAACCATTTTTTCAGCAACACGTGGATCGACTGGGCATGTAGCTGAATAGTCAAAGTAAATAGGCAGTTTCATTTTCTACTCCAATGTAAAAACTGACCGCTAAGAGCGGGCATTAACACCGTGAGGTGCTGCACTAATCGTTGTAGTGCTCGTATTTTTATGTGCAAAACCATTATTAACCGCAAGATCGATATCTTGACGATCAGAAATCTCTAAAACTTCGTTATCTTTCATTAGCTCACCGAGCGTAATGTCATTTAAGAAGCTGCTGATTCGGGAGCTTAAATCACGCCAAAGAGTGTGAGTTAAACAACGACTACCACCTTGGCAATCTGCTCGACCGTGACACTTAGTTGCATCAACTGATTCGTCTACTGCAGCAATTACAGTTCCGACAGCGATGTCGCTCGCTTCAGCACCTAAACGGTAACCACCGCCAGGACCACGAACACTAGCAACTAAGCCAGCTTTACGTAACTTAGAAAATAGCTGTTCTAAGTAAGATAATGAGATGCCCTGTCGCTCTGAAATATCAGCCAGAGGAACTGGGCTTTTTTGCGAATGCAGTGCTACATCTAGCATAGCTGTTACCGCATATCTTCCTTTAGATGTAAGTTTCATATCACACCGAATCCACATTGTTTATGTGGTTGGAATCTTCCCATACCTGACTAAATTGGTCAAGTATTTAGTTGACTATTTTAGTCAAGTATTCACCCTTAGGGTTTGTGTGGTTTTTATTTGTCGTTTTTGCTCTTCTCAATTGAAGTCAAAATGCCGCGTAGAGTGTTGATCTCTTGCAACTCTGGACGAGCTCGACTGAACAGACGACGTAGTTTATTCATCACCTGACCTGGCTTATCCTTAGAGATAAATTGGGTATCAATGATCACTTTTTCAAGGTGCTCATAGAACATTTCTAGTTCTTCGTGACGAGGGTACTCATCTTGTTGCTGTGGCTGATATTGGCTAGCGACCATATCAAGGTGAGCTACACGCACTTCGTAGCTCAGAGTCTGCACTGCCATTGCTAGGTTTAGCGAGCTGTATTCAGGGTTAGCTGGGATACATACATGGAAGTGGCACTTCTGAAGCTCATCGTTAGTCAAGCCAGTACGTTCACGGCCGAACACTAATGCGACTGGGTGCTTTTGACCTTCAATCGCAAACTTTTGTCCACACTCACGAGGCTCAAGCATTGGCCATTCAAGCGTACGTGAACGTGCACTCGAACCAACCACTAAACCACAGTCTTTTACGGCTTCGTCTAATGTAGAAACGATGGTCGCATTTTCTGCGATGTCACCTGCACCCGCAGCCAGTGCTAAGGTCTGCTCGTCAACTTCACATTGAGGGTCTACAAGAACTAATTGACTCAAACCCATCACTTTCATTGCGCGAGCTGCTGATCCGATATTTCCCGAATGAGACGTACCAACCAGAACGACTTTTACATTGTCTAACATGCTATATGACACCACTTTAAAAATAATCGCGAGATATTAACACATAGCAAAGTAAAATGGTCAGACCCTTCGCGTAATGTGAAACCAAGAGTTCAAAAAATAACCACTTCCCTTTTGGTAAAACTTTGGTATACTCGCCGCCGCTTTAAATTGTTCTTTAACATCTTGTGGGAAAAACCATATGCATCCAATGCTAAACATTGCGATACGCGCTGCGCGTAAAGCTGGCAACCATATTGCTAAATCTCTAGAAACAACTGATAAGATCGAATCGTCTCTAAAAGGTAACAACGATTACGTTACTAACATTGCTCAAGAAGCTGAGTACATGATCATTGAGACAATCAAAGCATCTTACCCAGAGCACAGCATTATTTCTGAAGAGAAAGGCCTGACTGAAGGTAAAGACTCTGATGTACAATGGATCGTTGACCCACTGGATGGCACCAACAACTTTGTAAAAGGTTTCCCTCACTTCTCTGTATCTATCGCTGTTCGCATGAACGGTCGTACAGAAGTTGCTTGTGTTTATGACCCAATGCTAAACGAGCTATTCACAGCTCAACGTGGCGCTGGCGCTCAACTTAACAACGCTCGTATGCGTGTTACTCAACTAAAAGACCTTCAAGGTACTGTTCTAGCGACTGGTTTCCCATTCAAGCAAAAACAACACTCTGAATCTTTCATGAAGATCATCTCTGGTCTATTCATCGACTGTGCTGATTTCCGTCGTACAGGTTCTCCTGCTCTTGACCTATGTTACCTAGCAGCTGGCCGTGTTGATGGTTACCTAGAACTTGGCCTTAAGCCATGGGATCTAGCAGCTGGCGATCTAATCGCTCGTGAAGCTGGTGCTATCATGACTGACTTTGCTGGCGGTACTGATTACATGACTTCTGGTAATGTTGTTGCTTCAAGCGCACGTGGTGTTAAGTCTATTCTTAAGCACGTTCGTGAGAACGCTAACGAAGGTATGCTGAAGTAATTCAGACCTTACGTTAACGCTCCCTATTTTAAGGGCGCATAAAAATTCCAAAGCCTCGCTATATAGCTATAGCGAGGCTTTTTTGTATCTGCGATACGAGATACGAGATACG